>CAZQFG010000040.1:0-19399 GCA_964592515.1 uncultured Chryseobacterium sp.
CTTGGTGATGCCCAGGATGTAGTGCAGCATGCCCGGGCCGACGCCCGAACCCGCCGCCGCATTGCCCGCCACGAATGCCGTGGTGGCACACACCGCCGGTGCCAAGGACATGGACGTCCTTGCGCCCCACGCACACTGCGGGGTATTGTGGCCCATCCAAAGCCTTAGCCATGGCGCACCGGTGGACATGCGCGAGGTGCCGATCGTGGTGGACGGGAACGATGAACGAGCGCTCGGCATGTTGGACGAGCTGGCACGCCGACTGAGCGACAGCGTGCTGCAATTGCCCCATGCCCGAAGGCAGCACATCCATCTGGCCGCTGTGCTGGCGAGCAACTTCCCGGTATTCCTGCTGGGTGAGGCGCGCCGCCTGTTGCGCGAGCAGCAACTACCGCCCGACCTGTTGATGCCCCTGTGGCGCATGACCGCTGCCAAGGCCGCCGCCATTGGCCCGGCCGAGGCGCTGACCGGCCCGGCACGGCGTGGTGACCTGGAGACCATCCAAAAACACCTCGATCTGTTAACACCCGAGCCCGAACTTCGTAGCGCTTACGACCTGTTGAGCCGCATGATCCTGCACGCTCACGGACATGCGGAGCCCACCGGCAAATGACCGACAAGACCTACAAGGAAAAGCTCGCCGCACTGGACACCTTCCTGTTCGATGTGGACGGGGTGTTCACCGACAACCGCGTGCTGCTCTACCCCGGCATCGACCCGGTGCGCACCTTCTACACCCGCGATGCCTACGCCGTGCAACATGCGGTAAAAGAAGGCCTGCGGATCATCATCATCACCGGGGGGCGCTCGCAAGGTGTACTGGACAGCTTCAACCGGCTGGGGGTGAACGAAGTGTACATGGCCACCGCCAACAAGCTGGAACTGTTCGAGCGGTTGGTGCGCGAAGGGCTGGCCCCTTCCACCACAGCGTACATGGGCGACGACATTCCCGATATGCGGGTGATGCAACGCGTGGGCTTCCCCTGCTGCCCGGCCGATGCCGCCGAGGAGATCAAAGGCATCAGCGCCTTCGTGAGCCGCCATGCCGGTGGCGCCGGCTGCGTGCGCGACCTGCTGGAGCAAGTGCTGAAAGTGAAGGGCAAATGGATGACCGACGGCGCGCATACCTGGTGAATCATGCTGGCCTTCCTACGCCTCACGCGCCCTGTCAACCTGCTGATCATCGCCATCACCATGGTGCTCATGCGCTATGGCGTGATCCGGGGCATCATGGAACGGGGCATCGCCAAGTTCATCGCGGAACTGGATGTTCCGGTGACGCGCGCTGAGCTTTCACTGCCGGACGGCTTCGGTCCGCAATTACCGCTGTATTTGTTCGTCCTGCTGGTGCTGAGCACCGTGCTGATCGCAGCGGGCGGCAACGTGATCAACGACTACTTCGATACCCGCATAGACCGGGTGAACAAGCCGGACGACGTGATCGTGGGACGCAGTGTGAAACGTAGGGTGGCCATGACCGGGCACCTCACCCTCAGCGGACTGGGTCTGTTGATCGGTGTGTTCGTGGCGTGGCGGGCGGGTATGCCCCAGTGGGCCCTTATACCGGCCTTCAGCATTGGTGCCCTATGGACCTACAGCACCACCTTCAAGCGCCAACTTATCATTGGGAACGGACTGGTGGCCACGCTCACTGCGCTGGTACCGCTTACCGTTGGCCTGTACGAACTGCCCCTGCTGAAGCGCGCCTTCGGAACACCCCAGGTGGTAGGCCTTCCCGATGGCACACAGTACGAAATGGAGCCCGTGCTGCCGGAGTTCTGGTACTGGATCCTGGGCTATGCGGCCTTTGCGTTCATGAGCACGCTGGTCCGCGAGCTTCAAAAGGATATGGCGGATGTGAAAGGTGACGAAGCGGAAGGCTGTCGCACCATCCCGATCGTGTGGGGCATGCGCTGGGCGAAAGGGCTCGCCCTCTTCCACATCGCCGTGATCATCATCGGGCTGTTGCTGGTGCGCGCCTGGCTTCCGGAACATCCGCTCACGTACTGGTACATCGGCATCGGCATCATCGGGCCATTGTTGCTCTCGGCCGGCTTCACCTACATCGCCGTTTCTCGCAAAGAACATGTTACGGCCGGGAACATCATGAAGCTCGCCATGCTGATGGCCATCGGATACACCCTCATCATTCCCTCGTTGCCATGAGCCACCCACCCTTGTTCCCGTGGCGACTGGTCCTTGCCTCAGCATCGCCCCGCCGTCGACAACTGCTTCAGGGGCTCGACCTGCCGGTGGAGATCACGAGCGTGGATGTGGATGAGACCCCGCCCACCGATGTGCCCGACGACCAGGTGGCCGAGCTGATCGCCGTGCGTAAGGCCGATGCCTGGGCCGGCACCCTGCTACCCGACCAGGTATTGATCACTGCCGATACCACCGTGGTACTCGAAGGCCACCTGCTGAACAAGCCCGAGAACGCGGCCGATGCGCGCCGCATGCTGGGCCTGCTATCGGGTAACACGCACCGCGTGGTCACAGGGGTGTGCATGCGTTCGCCACACCACCGGATCCAGTTCGCGGATGTGGCCCATGTACGCTTCGCCACCTTGAGCGAGGCCGAGATCGCGTACTACGTGGACCGCTATGCACCCATGGACAAGGCCGGGGCCTACGGCGTACAGGACTGGATAGGCTATGTGGGCGTGGAACGGATCGAAGGCAGCTTCTACACGGTTATGGGGCTACCCATGCACCGCATCCACGCGGCACTGTGCCAGTGGCCCCTGCCGGCCTGATCAACAACGATCAACGAAGCAGCGTCACGGTACCGTTCAGGTCGTAGCGCTTGCCATCGGCACCGTTCGCCTTCAACACATAGAAGTAGGTGCCATCGGGCACGTTCTCACCGGACGGCGTGCGCCCATCCCACTCCTGCCCTACGCGCTGGATGCGGCCTACCAGCTGGCCCCAGCGGTTCATGATCTCCATGTCCACCGAAGTGAGCCCAACGTAGATGAGGCCGAACTGATCGTTGTGGCCATCGCCATTGGGGCTGAAGACATTGGGCACCGTTAGCTCGCTGGACTCCACAGGTTCGCCGAGCACCGTGATGGTGGACTGCGCCGTTACCGAACAGCCCGATGCCGTTACCGTGAGCACCACTGGGTACACGCCGGGCGAGAGGTAGGTGTGCGAGGGCGAGGTCGCACTGCTCCCATCACCATCGCCAAAGGTCCAGGCGTGATCGGCACCTGTGGGCGTGCTCTGGCTTTGGAATGAAACGGAAAGCGGAGCGGTACCACTGGTGACCGAACTCGTGAATGCGGCATCCACGTCCACCTCGGTGATCGTGACCTGCGCCACATCGGTTCCGCAACCATTGTCCACCGTAACGCTGTAGGTGCCGGCAGCACTTACCGTGATGGATGCCGTGGTGGCCCCGGTGCTCCATAGGTAGGAAGGACCGCCAGTGGCCGTAAGCACCGTACTTGCCCCGGGGCAGATGGTGGTATTCCCCGTGATGCCCGCCACCGGACCCGGCAGCAGTGTAACGTTCACCGAAGCACTGGCCGTGCCACAGGAATTCGTGCCCACCACCGAATACGTACCCGGCTGGGTGACCGTGATGGATACCGAAGTGGCCATGGTGCTCCACACGAACGTATCCGCACCGCTGGCCGTGAGCAACGAACTGCCACCCGGACAAAAGGCCAACTGGCCGTTAATGGCCACCGTGGGGCCGGGCGATGAGGCAACTTCGACCGAGACCGTGGCGCTTCCGCAGGCACCAGTGCCCACCACCGAATAGCTGCCAGGCTGCGTTACCGTGATGCTCGTGGTGGTCTGTTGCGTGCTCCAGAGGTAGCTATCGGCACCGGTACCTGTGAGCACCAGGCTCTGGCCGGGGCAAATGGCCAAGGGTCCGTCGGCAGTGATGGCCACCACCGGGGCATTGCCGGTGGGCAAGGTGATGGTCGCACACACGGGATCGGCACATTGGCCCTGCCCGCACACTTGCAGCACCACGTTGCCCACATCACCGGGACCCGGCGTGTAGGTGGTGGTGGCCGCATTGGGATCACTGAAGGTGCCCGTTCCGCCCGTCCACTGCAATTGAGAGATATCGCCTTGAGTGATCGCGGCCAGCGTTACGGTACCACCATCGCACAGGCTACCGGCCACTTGCTGCACCTCAACCGACAAGGGGATCACCGGGGCCTGGCAACCGGTATTCACATAGTTGGCCACGGGCACGCCCGGCCAGGAGAACTCAACAGTGGCGCCATCGTTGATCGCCGAAGTGCCTCCATACAGACCGTTGACGTTCACCAGCAACTGCCGGTCATACGTGGCCGAATCGGAACAGCTGGTGGGGAGGTAGGTAAGGATCAACGAGCGCAGTGACTCGCCGCCACTGGGTGCCGAAACCTCGGTGTTGCCGTTGTTCTGGTTGGCGAAGTGGCCGGCCGTATTGCCTGCCGCCTGGAACACGATGTACAGGGTATCGCCCAGGTTGGCGAACGAATTGGCCACCGTACACATGGCCGAACTGGTCACCATCAACACCGGGCTGCCCGGAGGGATGATGCCTTGGGGCGGCTCCAGCAGCCAGCCGCAGCTCACGATCGTGGCGTTCAATTCGGCAGTGACCTGCGCTGTGACCGCGTTCTGCTCCAGCCCCCGCCAGCTGTTGTTCGGCCAATCGGCTTCGATGTCCGTGATGGCCGTGGCCTGCGGTCCCGTGCGGAAGCGCACCATTTCGTTCTGACCTTCCGAACTGCCGGGGCACAGGTCAGAGGGGTTGCAGGCATCCACCAGAATGCTCTCGATCTCCAAGCACTTGGTAGGCACCTGAGCCCAGGCCTGTGCAGCGAAAAGGAAAGCGACCGGAAGAACGAGGCGTTGCAGATCCATGGAGGGCTCGGACAAATGGGGCGCAAAGATCGTATGTCCTGAGCCTCAGTATGTGACCCTTGTGTAAATACCCTGGACCGAGCGCGATGTCAATCACGATCGAGCCCGTGAAAAAGCCCCTACAAGACCTTTGCCCCTACCTTCACCTCCACAACCAGCACCAGTACGCCATGAAACGCATCACCCTGCTTACCGCCTGCCTGGCTTCCGGGCTTCTGGGCCTGGCCCAATGGCAATTCAACCCGCAGATCGGCCTCACGTTCCAGAACCTGACCGACGCTCCCGAGAACGCCGACTACAAGGCGAAGGCCGGTTGGATCCTGGGCATGGACGCTCGTGTGGGCGAGACCTTCTACCTACAGCCCGGCCTCTTCTTCGCCCGCAACGCCACCACTATTACCACAACGGTGCCCTCCACCGACCCGAACAACCCCGGCACCACCACTTCCACCACGCTCGAGGACGATATCATCCGGTCGTATGCCAAGCTGCGCTTGATGGGCGGCTGGAAACTGATCAACGGGGATGGTTTCAAGGTACGCCTCGCCGTTGGCCCCAGCTACGACTTCCTGTTGAGCGCGGACGACAAGGACAACAAACTGGACTTCGATGAGGCCGACTTCACCAAGGGGTCCTTTAATCTGGACGCTGCCGTGGGCCTCGACATCGCCTTCTTCACCGTTGAGCCGGGAATGTCGTTCGGACTAAGCCAAGTCTACTCGGACAACATCCGCACACAGGAGATCGACTCCAAGTACCTCACCTTCAGCCTTACTGTGGGACTGGTGTTCGGAAAGGGCAGGTAAGTCCAACTACCTATTCCACTGAGCGGCCTGGTCCTTTCGATCGGGCCGTTCCCTTTTCAGTTGGCCAGGCTGCTCTCGCCCCAGAAGAAGCACCGGGCAGGATCATCGATGCCGGTACGAGCGGGTTCTCGGTACTCGGCGCGCACGGTTCGGCCTTGCTCATCCAAGCCGGCCACATCCTGCTCCATTGCATTGTGGAAGCCGAGCAGCATGCTGAAGACCACGCTGCGCAGGGAATGGGTCACAGGTTCGCTCATAGGCCCTTCGCGCGTTCCCAATAGGCGTCCATCTCGGCCAGGGTCATCTCGCCCAACTTCCGGCCGTCCTTGCGACTTTCCTGCTCAAGGTATTGGAAGCGGCGAATGAACTTCCGGTTGGTGCGCTCCAAGGCCTCATCGGGGTCGATACCCAAAAAGCGGGCATAGTTCACCATGCTGAACAGCACATCACCCAGTTCATCGGCCTGCTTGTCCGTGCCGGCATCCACTTCGCGTTCCAGCTCGCCGAGCTCTTCGTGCACCTTCTCCCACACCTGCTCCTTGTTGTCCCAATCGAAGCCCACCCCGCGCGCCTTATCCTGCACACGGATGGCCTTCACCATGGAAGGCAGGCCCTTGGGCACTCCCTCCAGCACGCTCTTCTCTGTGGCGCCGCTCTTGGCCTTCTCGGCCAGCTTGATCTTCTCCCAGTTCGCCTTCACCTCCTGCTCGTCCTTCACCTTCACATCGCCATAGATGTGCGGGTGGCGGTGGATGAGCTTGTCGCAGATGCCGTTCAGCACATCGGTAATGTCGAAGGCACCCTGCTCGCTGCCGATCTTGGCGTAGAAGACCATGTGCAGGATCAGATCGCCCAGTTCCTTCTTCACCTCCTGCAGGTCGTTCTCCAGAATGGCATCACCCAGCTCGTAGGTCTCCTCAATGGTGAGGGGCCGCAGGGTCTCCATGGTCTGTTTCATGTCCCAAGGACATTGGGCACGCAACTCATCCATGATGGTGAGCAGCCGGAGGAAAGCAAGAGCGCGGGGATCCATGGCGCGAAGATCGGTGGTGTGCCCGGCATGCCGATCACGCGCATCACGATCGATCAGACCACTGCTCCGATCCAATGCGAGCAAGGTCTTGAGCACCGGGCGATTAACTTGGTCGCTGCTCATGGACCAGCCCATCGTTCTGACCAACACCCGCGCCGACCTCCTGGCGCTCTACGAACGCCGGGGCACCCTCAGCCCGTGGCGCAGTCCGGCGTTGCGTTGGTACTGGCAGGTGCTTGGTGGTTCATTGGTGGTGGCCGCGGTGCTCACATTGATCTCGTTCCTGTTCTACTCCGCGGCATGGCTGGTGGTACTGGCCACCATGCTGGTACTGGGCACCACGGCCTTGCTGGTGTATTCCATGGTACCCGTGATGAAGGCCAGAACGGTCGTGAAGCACTGGGCCACCCAGGCCGAGAAGGCCGGGCCGGGCAAGCTCTGGTTGAACCACGAGGGCTACGTCCTGCACTTCGATGGCACCGAGCACCATGTCCGTTGGGGCGCCGTGCAACGGGTGGCCATTCACGACGACCACTTGATCATTACCACCAACGAGGAACGGATCTTCATGCGCAGCAGCATGCGGCCCGAAGAATACGAGCGGTTGTGCTTGGTGCTGCGCAGCAAGGTGGCCGTGCAGGAAGCCTGAGCGCGAGGCCGAAAAGCGGTCCATCACCGGCCTGTTCAGCCCCTACATTCGCGGCATGAACCCACCCGTGATCCTGTTCTTCGGACGCAACCCGGCCATGATGTCCATTGTGGACCTGCAATTGAAAGCCGCAGGCATTGTGGCCACGGGGTACATGGACGAAGATGCGTTGGTGAAGGCCATGGACGCGTCGCCGGTACATATGCTGGTGATCGGTGGCGGCGTGGAAGAAGCGCCGCGCGCACGACTTAAAGCGATCTGTGAAGCACGCGGCATCCTGGTGCTGGAGCACAGCGGCGGACCCCAGCACCTGCCCGGCAACATCAAGGAGGCCATCGGGTGATCATCACCGACCCTTCATACTTCGCGCAACAAGGCCCCGTTATCTTAGCCGACCTTCGGCATGCATAGGCTTTTCCTGACCTTCTTCCTCCACCTGGCCATAGCGGCCGCTGCCCTTGCGCAGAACACGGCCACACTGCGCGGGCAGGTGCGCGATGAACAAGGGAACCCACTGCCGGGCGCAAGCATTTCCCTGACCTCCGAAAAGAAGGGGGCCATTTGCGATGACCAGGGACGCTTCGCCATTGAGATCCCCGCAGGGCGTCCGGTACTTGTGCAGATCAGTTTCGTTGGCACCTTGCCGTACGAGGAGACCGTACAATTGGCACCGGGCAGCGTGCGCGAACTGAACGTGAAGCTGCGGTTCAAGACGCTCGGTATCGTGGACATCGAAGGGCAACGGCGGCGCACCGAGACCGGGGTCGAGAGCCTCGACCCGCGCCGAACCCGCTTCTCCCCCACCCCCCAGGGCGGCGTGGAGTCGCTGCTGTACGGCCAGATGGGCGTGACCATGCGCAACGAGATGAGCGCAGGCTACACCGTGCGGGGCGGCAACTACGACGAGAACCTGGTGTACGTGAACGACATGGAGGTATATCGCCCCTTTCTGGTACGGAGCGGCCAGCAGGAAGGCCTGAGCTTCCCGAACCCCGACATGATCGAGCGCATCGAGTTCAGCGCCGGTGGTTTCGAGGCCCGCTATGGCGACAAGATGAGCAGCGTGCTCGACATCCGGTACAAGCGCCCCAAGGAGTTCGCGGGCAGCGCCATGGTGAGCCTGCTCGGTGCGGCCTTCCACTTGGAAAGCCCCATGCTGAACAAGCGCCTCCGCCAGGTCACCGGGTTCCGCTACCGCACCAACCAGTTCATCCTGCAGGGCCAGGACGTGCAGGGCGAATACCGCCCCTCCTATACCGACCTGCAGACCTATTGGACCTACGACCTCACCGACCGCACGGAGCTGAGCTTCCTGGGGCTTTACTCCAGCAACATCTACCGGGTGGTGCCGCAGAACCGTGAAACGCAGTTCGGGCCCTTCAACATGCCCTTGCAGTTCACCGTGTACTTCGATGGCCAGGAACGCACCGCCTTCCAGACCTGGACCGGCGCCATCGGCATCAACCACCAGGCACGCAAGGACCTGCTGTTGAAGTTCATGGCCAGTGCCTACAGCACCCACGAGACCGAACGCTTCACGGTGCAGGGGCAGTACTTTCTGGACGAACTGGACCGCGACCTGAGCAGCGATACGTTCGGCGAGGCCATCCGTAACCTGGGCGTGGGCACCTACCTGGACCATGCCCGCAACACGCTGGATGCCCGCGTGGTGACCGTGGCGCACAAAGGCTTCCTGGAGCGCGAGAACCGTTTCCTGCAATGGGGCGCCGATGTGCGTAGCGAGGTCATCAACGACCAGCTCTCCGAGTGGACCCTCATCGATTCCGCTGACTACAGCATCCCCCTGAACCAAGGCGAGGACCTGCTGCTCAACCAGACCCTGAAGAGCCGGATCGACCTCCAGAGCGTGCGCACCTCCGCCTATGTGCAGAACACCTGGCGCTGGGACCACGGGAATGGCCGCTGGTGGTCGCTGGTGGCCGGTCTGCGCGGACAATACTGGTCGTACAATCAACAAACGGTGGTGAGCCCCCGCGCCCGCCTGACCTTCCACCCCGCATGGAGGTCCGTGCAGGAGAACGGCGACACCGTGGACAACGACTTCAACTTCTGGGCGGCCACGGGGTACTACTACCAGCCCCCCTTCTACCGCGAAATGCGCCGCCTCGATGGCACGCTCAACCCCGACATCCGCGCCCAGCGCAGCATCCACTTCCTGCTGGGCATGGACCGCAAGCTGACGATCTGGGACCGCCCCTTCAAGTTCACCACCGAGGCCTACTACAAGTACATGGACGACCTGATCCCCTACGAGGTGGACAACGTGCGGATCCGGTACTACGGCACCAACAACGCCAAGGGCTACGCCGTGGGCATGGACTTCAAGCTGGGCGGCCAGTTCATCGATGGCATCGACAGCTGGATGAGCTTGGGCGTGATGAGCGTGCAGGAGAACCTGCTGGATGACTTCTACTACCTGCGCTTCAATGCGGCCGGCGACACCATTCGCCCCGGCTACACCTTCGACCAGGTGGCCGTGGACAGTGCCCGCGTGGAACCCGGATGGATCCCCCGCCCCACCGACCAGCGCGTTACCTTCTCCATGTTCTTCCAGGACGAAATGGCGAGCAACCCCACCTACAAGGTGCACCTCAACCTGGTGTTCGCCACGGGCCTGCCCTTTGGACCGCCTAATGCCGAAAGGTATGCGGACACCCTGCGCACCAACGTGTACCACCGTATCGACATCGGCTTCAGCAAACAACTACTGGGCGCCAAGGGCCAGGAAAAGACCAACTTCCTGAAGAACATCCAAGACATGTGGGTGAGCATCGAGGTGTTCAACCTGCTCAACATCAACAACACCATCAACCACACGTGGGTCACCGATGTGAGCGGCAACCAGTACGCCATTCCCAACTACCTCACGCCGCGCCGCTTCAACCTCAAGTTCATTGCGTGGTTCTGAGCGGCCTGCTCACATTGACCGGCCATTGCCTATGGCCTAATTTCGCGGGATCCAGCGGCCATTGCCCACACCCATGATCCCACGCACGGCGTTCCTTCTTCTCGCACTTCTCACGCTCACGGCCTGCTCTACGCACCGCTACGTGGCCGCCTCGCACCCCAACGGCAAGCCCGAAGTGGTGGTGTACATGAAGGGCAAAGGCGAAGAGGCCGTGAAGGTGATGGAGAAGGTATACTACGCAAACGGCCAGCTCGAATACGTGGGCCACTTCCTGAACGGCGTGGAGAACGGCGAGTGGACCTACTATTACGAGAACGGCACCAAGAAGTACATCGAGAACTGGCAGAACGGCGTGGAGCATGGTATCCATCTCGACTTCTCGCCCGATGGGCAGGTGACCCGTGAACTGCACTACGAGCAAGGCAGGCTGGTGAAGGAAGTGGACCGCACCCGCAAGTAGGTCCCATGTTGCGCCTGCCCCGCTGGCACAGCCCCTCCGACCGCTTTTCGATCATCGTCCCGCTCATCGCGCTGGTCCTGTTCGTGCTTGAACAGGTGAACGGGCGCTTCTGGCTGAACGACCTGCGCGTATACTACGATGCCGCGCTGGCCATGCGCTCTGGCAGCACCGTTTACGGCGAAGCCTTCGGCCTCAGCTCCGGGTTCTACAAATACGCGCCGGTGGTGGCCCTGCTGTTCACGCCATACACCCTGCTCCCGTTCGGGGTGGCCGCCACGCTCCATTTCGTGCTGATGGTGGCCGCCTTTGTGGCCGCGGTCCGCATGGCCGACCAGCTGCTGCGCGACCACCTGCTGCCGGGGCTCGCGCCCGCGTTCACGCCGCTGCTCATCACCTTCCTGGTGGTGGTGGTACACCTGCACCGCGAACTGCACCTGGGCAACGTGAACGTGCTGCTGCTGTGCCTGCTCCTTTTCACGCTGCACCAACTGGTGCGCGGCAAGGCCCTGCTGGCCGGGGCCTTGTTCGGGCTCGCACTGCTGGTGAAGCCCCACTTCCTGGTATTGGCGCCGTTACTGCTGCTGCACGGCCAATGGCGCACCCTTCTCGCCGCAGCGGCCACCGTGGCACTGGGGCTGGTGCTGCCCGCCCTGTTCACGGGCTGGGGCGCCAACCTGCTGCTGCACCGCGAATGGCTGGACCAGATGGCGCGCCACAACGCCGCATTGATCTACCTGGGCGGCAGCGCCTACGAGAACGTGAACACCGTGTACTCGCTGCTGCACCGCGCCGCGCTGGGCAAACTGGGCGCGCCCGGTGGCAACACCGAGGCCTTCGTGATCCTCGCCTTCATCGCCTTGGCCGTCGGCGTCTTGGTGCTGCACGACCTGCGGAGATCGTCCACCCGCCCCCAACGCCACCGCGCCCTGGTGTTCCACTTCCTGCTCCTGCTGGCGCTGGTGCCCAGCCTTACCCTCACCGATTCGGAGCACTTCATCCTGGCGTTGCCCTTGGTGCTTTATATGGCCATACAGCTCCGTGCTGGCGCACCGCGCTGGCTGCTGGCCGCGTCCATTTCGGCATTCGTGCTTTATGGCGGCAATTGGGAGGATGCGCTCGGCCCCTTCAGCGACCGCCTGATCCACTATGGTGCGCTCGGCATGGGCAACCTGCTCGTCATCGGCCTGTCCGTGGCCCTCTACCTTCGATCGGACATTTCCACCGCACACGTGTCCAACCCCGCATGAGGAACCTCGCTTTCAGCCTGCTGCTCGCGGCCACTGCGGCCCAGGCACAAGAGACCTACTACCCACCTGTTATCGGCAACGCCTGGACCACGGTGGACCCCGCCGCGCTGGGTTGGTGCACCGACCAGCTTCCGGCCCTCTCCGACTTCCTGCAACAGAGCAACACCAAGGCCTTCATTGTGCTGAAGGATGGCCGCATCGCCATCGAGCAATACTTCGGCACCTTCACGCAGGACAGCAGCTGGTACTGGGCCAGCGCGGGCAAAAGCCTCACCGCCTTCATGGTGGGCATGGCGCAACAGCAAGGCTACCTGGACATCAACGAGCCCAGCAGCACCTACCTGGGTGAAGGCTGGACCAGTTGCACACCGGAACAAGAGGCCGCCATCACCATCCGCGACCAGATGCAGATGACCACGGGCCTCGACGATACCGATGGCCAGTTCGACTGCACCGACCCGGCCTGCCTCACCTACCTCACCGATCCCGGAACGCGCTGGTCGTACTACAACGCACCCTACACCCTGCTCGATGGTGTTCTCGAAGGGGCCACCGGCCAGACCCTGAACAGCTACATATTCAGCAACCTCACGTCCTCCACGGGCATTACCGGGCTCTTTGTGCAGACCGGGTACAATAACGTGTTCATCAGCAAGGCCCGCAGCATGGCCCGTTTCGGTCTGTTGGCCGCGAGCGCGGGTACGTGGAACGGCACGCCGATCCTTACCGACAATGCCTATTTCACGGCCATGACCACCCCTTCCCAGGCGCTCAACCCGGCCTACGGTTACCTGTGGTGGCTCAATGGCCAACAGAGCTACCTGCTCCCGGGCGTGGAGTTCCAACTGCCCGGTCCGCTGATGCCCGATGCGCCGCAGGATACCTACAGCGCCATGGGCAAGAACGGCCAGATCTGCAACGTTTCGCCCGCCACGGGCCTCGTGGTGGTGCGCATGGGGAACCTGCCCGATGGGCTCTTCGTACCGAACGTGTACAACAACGAGCTCTGGCAGTATCTGAACGCGGTGATCTGCGTGCCCACAGCCGTCGCGGACCAACAGCGCACGAACAGCCTGTCCATCCACCCCAACCCGGCCTCCAGCCAAGTCACGGTAAGCGTGGCTGGTGCGGTCCCCCAGCGCATCAGGGTGCTTGGCGCCGATGGCCGCGAATGCCTTTCAGCGCAGCAGTCGGGTGTGGTGGACATTACCCGGCTCCCGTCTGGCACCTACATGGTGGAAGCGACCGGCACTGCTGGTGAAGTGGTGCGTAACAAATTGATCATTGCGCACTGAAGGCGCTCTGGGCATTGCGGCGAACTACCGAGGTCCGGGTCCGGAATGCAATGGCCTGCCCAAGAAGTACGGCGGTGTTACCTTGGCGGGAAAGGAGCACCATGGTGAGATTGGGCGATACGGCGTTTAGGTGCAGGTGCGCCTGCCGTAGGCAGGGCACCCGCCGTACGGCGGTAGACCATGCAGAGGGTTGGGACCGACGAGCGCGCACCATCCACATAGCCCGAACGGGGTATGGTAGCCGGGTGCCTGCGGATGGAGCACCCCACAGAACGAACACGGCCCCGCCGTCCGGGGCCGTGTGCATCAGGTAGAGTACTGCCCGAAGGCAGGAAGCGCTTGGGCCGCCTTAGCGGACCAGGGTGTGCGCTACATCGCTGAAAGGGCTCCTGCCCGGTGTGCCGATGGCACGTACGCGGAACCAATGCACCTGGGCGCTGGCCAGGCCGGACACCACGTGCTTGATGCGCGTGGTCTCACCCACCTGCTTCCATGCGCTGGCGTCGTCGGGCGATACGCCGTTGTGCTCGATCACATAGATCGATGCACCACGGGTGGTGGCCCAATCCAGGCGCGCTTCGCCCGTGTGCTCACTGATCCGGGCACGGAGCTTCAACGGCATGGCCAACCCCTCGGCGGAACGCGAGGAGTTGCGCACGTAGAAGCCCGCACTGAGGATCAGCTCCTCGTCCGTACCGGCGATGCTGGCCACGACACCGGCCAGCCTGTCCAGGGCCTCCTTCAGCTCGCGCCGGCGCTGCTCGCGCAAGGCCACGGCGGTGCGACCTCCGTCGGCTGCCAGGACAATGGCCTCTTCCAAGGCTTCGCGCTTGGCCGCAACCTCCAGCAACATCGCTGCCAGTGTGGCGAACACCGCGTTGCCCTGCAACCGGCCTTCGATGAAGAGCGACCGGAGCACGAGGTCCCGGGCGCTTAAGCGACTGTATCGTTTGATGAGTTTACTCATCGGTTTGTGGATTTAAAGGACAGGTGTGGGATACCCGGCCACCTGTCGGTTCGTAGGACCTTCCTGATCGTTCAGCGTATCCGATGAGGACACGGGTGGGCAAGGGCCATCCAGGGTGGGCAGCAGCTGCGATGCCTGGGCATCAGCGGACATGCACCCGACCAGCGCGCTGTGAACGAAGGGTACAGCGCATGCGATCACACGGAACGCCTACGGGGGATCGGCCCCAAGGGAACGGGATCAGCAGATGGACCAGAGGGACGCACCCAAAGGCGGCGCCCGCGGCGCCAGGGGACTACTCGCTGCACGTCCACGCACGGCGCAAGCCACGACCACCCACTCCTGGGCCACCTTGCGCCACAGGCCAAGCTGCCCTCGCGCAAAGGCGAGCAGCATGGCCAGAATGTACTTCATCTGAAGCCGTGGACGCTCCTCCATAAGCTGGAGGTCCAACAGCGCGCGGGCCTCCTGGTAATGCTTGCGTTTGGTCCGGAAGGTCTCCGCCAGCGTGGTTTCACCATCCAGACCGTACTCCAACGCGAACATCGAATCGAACTCCTCCTGGCGCTTCGCACGGCGGGCCCTCATGGCCTCCCAAGCTGCGCGGAGGTCAAACGACCGGCGGATCTTGTCCCCGAGCCAGCCGAAAAAGTCCCGGAACTTCCGGCCCATGTCACCGGACTTTCCGCCAATGACACCGGACGCAGCGGCCATGTCACCGGACTTTTCGGAAAAGTCACTGGACTCTGCAGCCATGTCACTGGACTTTCCAAAAAAGTCACTGAACTCTCCGCCAAAGTCACTGAACTCTGGTCCAATGTCTCTGGACTTTTCAGAAAAGACATTGAACTCTCCGCCCATGTCGCTGGACTTTTCGGAAAAGTCACTGGACTCTGCGGCCATGTCACTGGACTTTGCGCTCATGTCGCTGGACCTGGCGCTCATGTCACCGGACTTTCGGTGCAGGAAGTTGAGCAGGGAGCGCATGAGCGGTTGTCCAATGGATCGGTACTGCAAAGGATCGTTCACGCGCCTTTGTTTCCTACAAGTCCCTGATCCTTAGATCTTCACGATCGATCGTTAGTTTCTACAGATGAACGTTCCAACGGATCGATAGCACTGGGGAGGCTACCCCAGCTATGTGCAGGCGATGCCCTCGGCCGCCTCGTGCTCAGCCAGAACAGCAAGCAGTTCAACATGGGGCCCAACAAGCGCTTCAGCTACAGCCTCTATGATGCGCTGGGCCGGGTGTATGAAGCCGGCGAATTGGAGGATGCGCAGAACGCCCCCGACCGCTTCATCGACCTCCCCGCCACTGAAGTGAACGGCGCCCTGCTCCCTCAGGTCATCGATCCTGAAGTGCTCAAGGATTGGGTGCTCACCCGCCCGCGCACGGAAGTGACCCGCACCCACTACGACGAGGCGCTCAGCAGCCTCAGCATACCGGGCTTCACCCAGCAGCACCTGCGCCTTCGCGTGGCCAGCACCATGTTCTACGATGAGTGGAATGAGTCCGTCACCCCCCCCGACCCCATGGCGTACCAGCACGCCACCCACTACAGCTACGATATCCACGGCAATGTGAAGACCCTGATCCAGGACCATCCACAGTTGGGCGTGGATGGCGGTGCCATAGCCGCTGGCTGCGTGGGCTGCATCGACCACCGCTATAAGCGCATGGACTACCGCTACGACCTGATCAGTGGGAACGTGCGGCAGGTCGATTACCAGAAGTACCAGCCGGACAGCTACCACCATCGCTACGAATACGATGCCGACAACCGCATCACTGAGGTGGAGACCAGCGCCGATGCCCAGAACTGGCACCACGATGCGCGGTACATCTACTACCCGCATGGCCCTCTGCAACGCGTGGAACTGGGCGAGCACCTCGTGCAAGGCACCGACTATGCCTACACGCTGCAAGGCTGGCTCAAAGGCATCAACGGCGACCGCCTGAACCCCAGTACCGACATGGGCCGCGATGGCGACGCCACCGTGGTGGACAACCCCAATTTGCTCACCGGCCGCGATGCCTACGCCCTTAGCCTGGGCTACTACGGCGATGCCGACTACAAGGCCATTGCCAGCGCTTACGACAGCGATATCCCGGCCAACGTGGTGCAGCGCCCCTTTGCACACATGGGCACCTCGGGCACCCTGAACACCGAGCACACCCCGCTGTACAACGGAAATATCGCGCACACCGTGAACACCTTGCAGCACTTCGGGCTGTGGGATGCCACCAACGGCGACCAGGGCCAGGTGCTGGCCATGGTGTACCGCTACGACCAGCTGAACCGACTACGCAGCGCGCGCGGTCTGGTGGGGCTGGGCAACACCAACACCTGGGATGGGGTGAACGACTCCGGACCGAACGAAGACAACCGCTATCGAAGTGAATATGAATACGATGCCAACGGGAACATCCTTACGACGAACCGATGGGACTACGAAGGCGACCACTACGACGAGTTCGCGTATAAGTATCAAAGGCAGAGCGGCACAGCACGCTTGTTGCGCAACCGGCTATATCAACTTTTCGATGAGGCCGACCCAACGAACCTGCACGCAAACACCACACCCGATGGCTCGGAGGATATCGGCTTCCTACCTGAAACCACGACCTTCGATGAAGAAGCGGCTGAGTTGAACGGACTGCACAACTACCACTACGACGCCCTGGGCAACCTCATCCACGATGAGCGCGAGCAGATCAACGTCATCGAATGGACCGTGGCCGGCAAGGTGAAGAGCGTATCGCGCACCCTTGGCAGCACCCGCGATCCGTTGAGTTTCGGTTACGGTGCCAGTGGCCAGCGTATCCTAAAGCAAGTGGGAACGAACCCCGACGGTGGAAACGGCTACAGGGAGCACTATATTCGTGATGCGCAAGGCAACATCATGGCCACCTACCGCTACACCAACAACGACGGCGCCAGCCTTAAGCTGAACGAGCGGCCGGTGTATGGCAGCAGCCGCTTGGGTAGCCTGCGCACGGAAGTAGAGTTGCACACCCTGCCCTCTTTTGATCCGGCAACTGCCAACCCCGTGCAGCAAATAGACCTCAACTACGAGCTAACGGACCACCTGGGGAACGTGTGCGCTGTGGTGACTGGCAGGTTGTTGGATGGGAATGGAGGCGGTACGCCCAAGCAGGCCGAGTTGGTGAGCGCGCAGGGGTATGAACCCGGCGGGTCTCTTTTACCCGGGCGCAATTACTCCAGCTCCACCTACAACTACGGCTTCAATGGAATGCGCAAGGATGACGAGATCCACGGCGCTACAGGCACCAGCTACGACTTCGGCGCAAGGCTCTACGATCCAAGGGTGGGCAGGTGGTTAAGCTTGGATCCTCTGTCAAATGATTATCCAGCTGTTTCTCCTTACGTGTTCGCGCTCAATAGCCCCATTCAGGCAATGGATCCTGACGGGAAGCGCGTACGGATTTCGATTTGGACACGTGTGTTCCAACCTAAGATTGCCAAGGCCTACGATGTACTTCTACGTACGGAGGAAGCACGACAGCAGCTCTCACCGTACATGACCCCGAGGCAAGCTCAGAAGTACGGAGCAACGAAGACAGGTGTTGACCTCTCACGTAAAGTGGATGTGGTCTTGAAAGGTTCCTCCGAAATCCCACCTGGCAACGGACTGACGAGTTTCTCCATATCCACCACTCATGGCAAACCGGTTGAGCCTGGCGATCTTGATGTCGGCTCAAATGCACAGCGAGTTAGCGCCGATTCAAAGACCAAGGCCATTGTTAGGTTGGGAATTGGAGCGGACGCGGATTATGACTTCGCCGGTACCCTTGGTGGGTATCTACAAAGAGGCACTCACGAATTTGGGGTGCATCTCATCCCAGTTCTGAACTTCCTCAAGGAAAACATGTACGACGGCGATCCTGCCAACTTGCAACAAGCAGCCCGGGAAGCTGACAACTCGTTCGACCCCGACAAATCGATAAGCGCAATCCATCAGCACGTTCAGCATTTTTCAGGGGTCAGCAGCACATCCTACAATGCCATGACAACAGAGGTCAAGCAAGGCTTGCAGGGGAAGGATTTGGATGACTACAACAAAGCTGAAACGAACGATCAGCATGCCAAGGATCCGTGAGGCAATAGTTCAGGTCTTGTGCATCATGGCGGTTGTTTCCTGTGGCTCATCCTCTCCTCTGAGCCTGAGTGATCCAAGCGTCCGGAACTCTTCGGCATACTGCATGGTGATTACAAAGCCCGACAATGACACCATCTACATCGGCACCAAGCTCCTTCCAGTGGAACACTTGAAGTCGATTGATGGAATGTACGTGTACTATACGAACGGTTCTAAATACATCGAGGAGCACTGTGAGGATGGCAAAAGGAACGGACCGTTTACCATCTACTATCCGAGCGGCGGAATCAAAGCCCGTGGCTACAACGTTCACGGATCCCGGCGTGGTTATTACATCGAGTACACTGAGGCTGGCGAGCCGGATCACATAGAGTTCTATCCCTAAAGCGAGCCATCCACTGCCGCGGCTCTCAGATCCGTGGCCTTCTCACCCTCTACGCATACGCCTTCCTCGCCTTGGCATCCCTAAGCAGCCCATCGAGGGCGAAGAAGATGCCGTTACGATCGGCTTCTGAAAGCTGCTGGATCTCGGTGATGCGTTTGATCAGTTCCTTGTCCAGGCGTACCTCGGAATTACCAACCAGATAATCGAGCGAGACGCCCAGGGCATCGGAGAGCTTGGCGGCCACTTCGATGGAGGGTTTTACCTCATCGCGTTCGTAGCGGCCCAGGACCACGCCCATGGTGCCGATCTGCTTGGCGAGATCGCCTTGTGAAAGTCCCTTGTCCTTGCGGGCGGCGGTGATGCGCTTGCCTCGCTAGTTCCACGATGCTCCTGGAATACGGACTTCGAAATTTCGAAGTGTGGTTCGCGAGGCTCGGGCGCGCACTTGGGCTGCGGAAAATGAACCGGTCTTCGCTCGGCTTTGGCTTTTCTGGATCGCGGCTCGGAACGTTCGACGTTGAGTTGTTCGTGAACAGCCCATTGCCGCGCTCTTTCGGATTCAGCTCCTGCACTCAGGGCCTTTGCGCTCCAGGCGGCAGTTGGTCTTGCTGTTCTCTTCGATGCGCTGGGC
>CAZQFG010000041.1:0-19166 GCA_964592515.1 uncultured Chryseobacterium sp.
CGTTTGTACTCAATAAGGACCGAGCGCAGTTCAGCCCATGGACGCCAGGCGAACAAACGGCCGAGCCCATGTGGCCTCAGGGACCAGAGATATACCGGTATAATGAGCGAACGGACCAACAGGTCGCCAAGCATGAGGCCATAGCTGGGGGCTTTGGCAAGCCACCCGAAACCCACGTTGAAGATCCGCATGGACAGATCAATGGTGGCGCCGGTGAACGCACTGCGCTTGAACTCCTTGGCGCGCGTGAGCCATTGCGTAAAGAAGACGGACAGCGCGTAAAGGGCGGATGCGGGGCCCACCCAGTGCAGCCATCCGCCAAGAACCTTCCAATCGGGGAACACGGAGAAGACCACGCCGGGCATGAACGACAGGCCAGTGGCCAGTAGGCCGAGCAGTAGCGCAAGCCCGATGTTGAATCGGACCAGTTGCAGGAAGCGCTCCTCGTCGCGCGGGAGCACGTAGGCCGTGGCATACCCCAGGTCGCTCATGGCCGCCAGGTTCATGGATAGGGCCATGTACAAAGCATAAAGTCCATAAGCCTCTGGCCCGTAGATGCGGGCAATGATGGGCGTAAGGATGAGCTGGCTCGCCATGGCCAGCGCATTGCCCGAGAGCACATGGAACGAATTGCGGGCGAAGCTTCCCGGTGTGCGTATCCGACGTACGTCCTCGCGGATCTTGTTGATGGAACGACGTATCGGCACGATGGGCGGATGGAGCGGCCAAATGTACCCCGGTACGCACCATTGCTTCGCACTGCCCATCTTCGCTGTATGAGAATGGTGTTGTGCACAGGCAATGCAGGAAAGGTGGCTGAACTGTTGGCCTTGCTGCCTTCGGATATCGAACTCGCGGGGTTGAACGAGTTGGATATGCCTTCGGACCTGCCGGAAACACAGGAGACCTTGGAGGGCAATGCCATCCAGAAGGCCGTCTACGTGTTCGAGCGCACTGGACTGACCTGCATCGCCGATGATACCGGCCTTGAGGTGGATGCCTTGGGCGGTGCGCCCGGTGTACGTTCAGCGCGTTATGCGGGAATGGACAAAGATCCTCAGGCGAACATGCAGCGGTTGCTCGCGGAACTGCAGGGCCGGTCGGATCGTTCCGCTCGCTTCAGGACGGTGATCGCACTGGTGGGCCCCAATGGGGTGCGCACCTTTGAGGGTGTTGTTGAAGGCGCCATTGAGCATGCCCCCAAGGGCAGCAAAGGCTTCGGGTACGATCCCCTGTTCGTTCCGGAGGGAGGGGCTCTTACGTTCGCCGAAATGGACAGCGTCGAGAAGAACGCCATCAGCCACAGGGCACGGGCCGTGCAGGCCCTGGTGCATTACTTGGCAGCTGCGCGCTGAAGACAGCCTTCGATCAGCCCATTGATGGCCGCAGGCACACCAATGCCTGCCACGGCCAACATCTTGGGGAATATGCTGGCGCCACTGAAGCCCGGAGTGGTGTTCGCTTCAATGGTGATCACTTCCCTGCCGGTCCAGAAGTGGTCAATGCGTACCATGCCGTCGCAACCCAGCGCCTTGTAAATGGCCACCGATCGTTCCTGCACGGTCCTGGTCACCTCATCAGGTATGGGAGCGGGGATCAGTTCCTGCGTATCGGCCGAATGGTACTTCGCCTCGTAGTCGAAGAAGGGGCGGCTGGTGCGGATCTCACAAACGGGCATGGCCTGTACCTGGCCGTGCAGCCGGATCACGCCGCAGGTCAGTTCCCGTCCGGTCACCAAGGCTTCGCACATCACGGTGTCATCCTCTGCGAACGCCAGTTCCAGTGAGGCCTCAAGCTCTTCCAGGGAAGTGGCACGGCTGATGCCGAGGCTGCTTCCACTACCATCGGGCTTCACAAAACAAGGCAGGCCCACTTCGGCGAGCACGCGTTCGCTCGTGTGCTGATCACGCCCCCTTAGCACGATGGAAGGGGCCACTGGAAAGCCCATTTGCCGCAGCAGTCCGGTGGTGCTGAACTTGCTCATGGCAATGGCCATGGTGCGCACACCGCCAGTGGCATAGGGCACGCCCAACATGTCCAGGTAACCCTGCATCCGTCCGTCCTCACCGGGTGAGCCGTGTATGGCGATCAATGCCGCAGCGAAGCGTTCCAGCCCATGGCCACGATCCGCAGTGAATTGCCCACGATCAAAATGAACAGGGCTTTCATCAGCACGCTCGCAGGTCCAATCGCCCTTACTTACAGAAATGTACAGGGCCTCGTAGCGCTGTAGGTCCACCGCCTCCATCATGGTGCGGGCGCTTTGCATACTGATGACCGATTCGCCGGTGTAACCGCCGCGCAGTATGGCAATAAGTGGTCTGTTCATGGTGGGGGACGTATGGTCCGGCAAAGGTGGCCGCTGGTCAGGTTCATGTGCGCTTGATGGTGAAGCTGCTGTGAACGGCCGATCGTGGACGACGCGCCATGTGCGGTGCGGCTATCTTAGCGCCGCTTCCCGAGCCGCTTGTTGGCCGGGTCCCCGATCTCTATGGCGCAACGTCGTTCTGTCAGCCTGGTCCTTCCGCTGCTCGTTGTGGCCGTGCTCCTGTTCATCGGATGGGGCTGGCTGCGCTTGTATACCCGTCATGGCGAGGCCATGCGTGTTCCGGACCTACAGGGCCTGTCCCTCGAGGAGGCTACGGTCATGCTGGAGAAACGCGACCTCAGCGCCTTGGTCATCGATTCGGTGTTCACGGAGGAACTGCCCAAAGGCAGTGTGGTGGAGCAGGACCCGGAGCCGGGTATCGATGTGAAGCCCGGTCGCAAGGTCTATCTGGTGCTCAACGCCAACCAGCCTAAGATGATCGACATGCCGGGGCTGGTCGACCTCTCCAAACGGCAGGCGATGTCCGTGCTGGAGATCGTGGGGTTGAAGGTGAAGGAACTGCAATACCGTCCGGATCCCTGTTTGGATTGCGTGATCGAACAACGGTACAAGGGCGTGCCCATTGCGGCAAATGATAAGATCCGCAGGGGAGAGTCCATTACGCTGGTGCTAGGCGCTGGAGAGAAGGGAGAGCGTGTGCCTGTGCCCGATCTGCGTGGTCTCACACGTTCAGAGGTCGCCATCGTGCTCAACATGGCTTCGCTGAACCCGGGTGTCGTGGTGGAATGTGCAGGGTGCAATAGCAAGGGCGATTCCACGTTGGCTAGGGTATACCGCCAATCACCCGCCGTGGACCCGAACACCCGCATTGCCATGGGTAGCGTCATAGACCTGTGGCTCACCTCCGATACAGTGGGCTTGCGCCCGCAGTCCGGCTGGAACGATCCTGCCCGCTACATCACGAATGATACGTTGGATGTCATTGAATAGGACCCTGCTGTTCCTGGCATGCGTGCTGGGTTCAATGGCCTTGCATGCACAAGGCGAAGTGATGCGTGCCATCCGTGGCGGATTGGCCAAGGAGAGCGAGGCGGCCAAAGCCGATGGACTGAACACCTATTACATCTACCAGTTCCTTCCGCAGACCCTGCCCATTGCGGATGATTTCTCTGTGGACCGCACCCGGAAGCGTTGGGCCCGGCCGGATGACCCCGGTGTTACGCTTTCAGAGACCATATACAGGCTGGAGGCACTGGGCGTATCGGAACCCGGTATGAGCTACGCCACCGATACCACCTTTCTATACCTGACCGACATGCAGGAGCCACCGGTAACGGTCCGCACCGCATTGCCGTCCATCAGCGTAACGGTGCGCGACCTGGCCGTATATCCTCCAACAGAGACCGTTGAGGTCGTCTGGCCCGACTACAACATTTTCGATACGGTACAGTCGCCTTCGCAAGACACGCTTTTCCTTCCGCCGCCCTTGTTGTTGCAGGATTCCCTGCTTGTTTACTCGGTACCTGCCGACACGCGTACCTACATCAGGCCGGACAATATCGTAGTGCCTTTGATCCTTTGGGAGGATGATGACGTGCACGTGAACGGCACCTACCCGATCGATCCGCCCACGATCGGGGTTGCCTCCTTCGATGGGCTTTCACGAACCGGGATGCCCTACGACTTCGTTACCTACACCAGCTATGGTATCGCCGATCGACTGACCTCCGTACCGATCGACCTGCAGTATCCGGCCAGTGATTCGGTGTACCTGAGCTTCTTCTATCAGGCACAGGGCCGTAGTGGTGACACGTTCATTCAGCCGCAGGACAGCTTGGTATTGGAGTTCTACGCGCCCGAGGAGGATACGTGGTATCGCGTTTGGCGAACACCTTATGTGGCACAGGCGCCATTCGAGCAGGTGCTCATCCCCATTAAGCAGTTCCGCTACCTCAAGAACGGCTTCCGTATGCGCTTCCTCAACTACGCCACCTTGAGCGGTGCCTTTGATCACTGGCACATAGACTATGTCCGCTTGGCGACGCAACGCAGTTATGACGACACCCGTTTGGTGGATGTGGCGTATGTAATGCCGGAGAACACGCTGTTGGAGAACTACACGGCGATGCCCTTCAATACCTACTCCCTCTCGCCGGGCTCGTTCATGCTGGCGAATGCCAATGTTGATCTGAAGAACCTGGATGTGGAGGACCGCTTCATCCGCTTCGGCATGCAGGCCAGGGAAGAGAACGGTAGTGGCTTGGAGAATTTCGAGAACGGGTTGAACACCTCGGGCAATGCATCAAGCACATTCTCCAGCCTGCATCCGATCAATTCCGGAGCGAATGATTTCGAATACGACCCTGCACTGTCCACGGATGCGGCCTTCTGGCGCGTGAAGTACTGGACCAACACCACGCCTGACATCAATCGCTATAACGATACGATCACCTTCATCCAGGAGATCAGCAACTACTATGCATATGACGATGGTTCGGCCGAACAGACCTATGGCCTGAACAGTGCCGGTGGCAAGCTTGCATACCGCTTCGATCTGGCGCAGGGCGATTCGCTGCGTGCCATACGCATGTACTTCAGTCCTTCGTTGAATCCGCCGCCAAGTGCATCACCTGTTCAGGGGTCATTCCTCATTACCATCTGGAAGGGCCTTTCACCCGAAGTGATCCAACACCAGAACTTCTCGTTCTCCGCTCCCGAGTACAAGGAGGATGGCCTCGATCGTTTTGTTGAATACCCATTGGATTCCACCATTTACGTGGAAGGCACGATCTACATTGGTTGGACACAGACCAACGATGTGGTGATGAACCTGGGTTTTGATCGCAACCGCGACAACGCAAGCCGCATATTCTACCGCACCACCGGGGCGTTCACCAACACCTCGTTCAGCGGGTCGTTGATGATGCGGCCGGTGTTCGTGGCCGCTGTGGATCCCTACGCAGGTGTTGAAGAGCCCATGCAGGAGCAGGAAATGGTGCTGTATCCGAACCCGGCTGACGACCAGTTCATGATCCGCTCCAACGGCAACCTGGCCACTGGCAGTGTGCTGGTGCTCGACGCCTTGGGACGTGAGGTGTTGCGCACACCCTACCGTTCCGGAGCACAGATCCCAACTAACGGCCTCGCTCCAGGCCTGCATATCGTGCGTGTGCTCGATGCCTCGGGTGCTGTTGTTGCCCAGGAAAAGCTCCTCATTCAGCGCTGATGACCAACGAAGACCCCGATAGCCTGGTCGAAGAACAGGAGCTCTATGAGCACCATCGAATTGTCTGCGATCCCAAACAGTCGCTGATCCGGCTGGACAAGTTCCTTTTCGATCGGTTGGCGAACACATCGCGCAACCGCATCCAGGTCGCTGCCAAGGCGGGCAATGTGCTGGTGAACGGCAAGGCGGCCAAGCCCAGCCAGAAGGTGAAGCCCGGCGATGAGATCAGCATCGTGCTGCCCTACCCGCAGCGTGAGATGGAACTGGTGGCGGAGGACATTCCGCTGAACATCCTTTATGAGGATGAGCACATCCTGGTGATCGACAAGCAGGCTGGGTTGGTGGTACATCCCGGTCATGGCAATTGGACGGGCACCTTGGTGAATGCGCTGTTGTTCCACTTCGGCAAGCTGCCTTCAACGCCCGGTGCCGAGATCCCGCGCCCCGGTCTGGTGCACAGGTTGGACAAGGATACCAGCGGTGTGATGGTGGTGGGCAAGACCGAAGAGGCGCTCACGCATCTCGCCCGCCAGTTCTTCGACCGCACCAGCGATCGGCGTTACAATGCCTTGGTGTGGGGTGATCTTGCGGAGGATGAGGGTGTTATTGAAGGTCACATCGGCCGTAGCGTCCGCGACCGTACTGTGCAGTCCGTTTTTCCCGAGGGTGATCAAGGCAAGCACGCTTTAACGCGGTGGCGTGTGCTGGAGCGTTTCCGTTACGTGTCGTTGGTGGAGTGCAAGCTGGAGACCGGCCGCACGCACCAGATCCGCGTTCACATGCAATGGACCGGCCACCCTTTGTTCAACGATGCGGCCTACGGCGGTGATCGTGTACTGAAGGGGACCACCTTCACCAAGTACAGGCAGTTCGTTGAGAATTGTTTCCGATCGCTGCCGCGTCAGGCGCTGCATGCCCGTACGCTCGACATCGATCATCCCATTTCCGGTGTGCGCATGCACTTCGAGAGCCCGCTACCAGCGGATATGCAGGTGGTGTTGGACCGCTGGCGCACCTATGTGGCGGCCAAGCCGTTCGACGAAGGCGAGGAGGATGCCCTGGACAAGGAGGCAGCCAACAACATGAAGTGATCTCAGCCGCGGATGATCTTTCCGCCGCTGGTGCGTTGGATGCGCCGAAGGGCCTGTACCCTTCGGGGTAGCTCATGCGGATGCAGGGTCGTCATTAACTTGTCCAGTATCTCGGGCAATACCTCGTTCTGTGGCATTTCGGTCTCCAGTACCAGCATCACGGCCTGGCCCAGTAGGTCGTCATGTACGCCGGTGAAATAGTGTGGAAAGGGAATGAGGCCGGCCGTGCGTGCCTCCAGTTGTTCCGGGAAGATCTTCTTGCCTCCGCTCAGGATCACATTGTCATACCTGCCCAGCCAGTTGAAGTGATGATCGTCCAAGAGATCAACCAGGTCGTTGGTGACGTGTTGCTTGACGGACAGATGTGGCGTGTACACCACCAGGCATCCGCGCGGGTCACGTCCGAAATGCACATCGCCAATGGCCTGGAACGATCGCTCTTGATCCGTGCCGTTCAGGCGGCGCAGGGCCACATGGGTCACGGTCTCGGTGCTGCCATAGCCTTGGTACACCGCGGTGCGTACCTGTTGCAGGTCTTCAATGAGGGTATCGCTCACCGGGCCACCGCCCAGTAATATGGTATCGAACTGTGCCTCCACACGAAGCTTGTTCTCCTGCAATGCACGATGTAGTTGCAAGGGAACCATGGCCGTAAAGCGGAAACGATCCGTTGTGCGCAGGTTGTTGAGCACGCTGCCGCGCGGGTCGGACATGTGAAGGTCCAGGCCGAGCACCATGGCGCGCACCACCATCATCTTGCCCGCCACGAAATCACAGGGCAGGCAAAGAAGCGCCCGGTCGCCTTCCTTCAGGTGGAATGTTGAGGCCGTTAGGTTGACGCTTGCCTTCAGATCGCGTCTGCCGATTCGAATGGGCTTTGGTGCTCCGGTGGTGCCGCTGGTGTGCATGAGCAGCGGTCGCTTGTAGGCCACCAGTTCAATGATGAGCTGCCTCAATGGCGCGCTCCATTCGGTGGTGTCCTCCTGCTGCCTGAGCGCGGCCGCGAATTCCATCAGCTCGACGCCTTGCAGGGTGCGTCCATCAATGGTGAGCCTGTTCCACGTTCCCGCTGTGCTCATGAATGTTCGGTTCCGAAGCGGGACAGGTCCCAGGCCACTTCCGGGCGATAGTGCAGCCACCCGCCTTCGGCGACAAGGGGTGAAGGGATGTTGTTCGCATAGACCTTGCCCGTGCCTAGCCCTTGTGGCATGGTCACGTTCAGCGTAGCAATGAACTGTGCGATGGCGTTCAATCCGATGCTGCTTTCCAGCGCCGAGGTGATCCACCAGCCGATGTTGCGTGCCGTGGCCAGGTCGATCCATTCACGCGTGGCCTGCCAGCCGCCTAACAGGCTCGGCTTCATCACAATGTACTGGGGTCTCACATGGTCCAGCAGGTCGCGTTTCAGGTCTGTGCGGTTGAGCCCTATAAGGTCCTCGTCCAGCGCGATGGGTACCGGTGTGTTGGCGCACAGGTCGGCCATCACTTCGTAAAGGCCGGGTGCCACAGGCTGTTCAATGCTGTGCACTTCCAGTTCGGCCAGTCTGTTCAGCGCAAGGGTCACATTGCGTGCGTCAAAGGCGCCGTTCGCATCCACGCGCAAGGTGAGGTCGTTCGAGCTGTACTCTTTCCGCACGGCTCGCAGCAATTCAAGCTCATCCTCCAGGCCGATGGCGCCGATCTTCATTTTCACGCACCTGTTGCCCGCATCGATCTGTTGCCTGATGCGTTCGCGCATGGTCTCTTTGTTGCCCATCCACACGAGTCCATTGATGGGGATGGCTTGCTGCCCAAGTGTGAAGGTGGAAGGGAAGAGCACTTTGGTGCCGCTCACCTCCAGGTCGCGCAGGCATTGTTCCACGGCAAAGCGTACGCTCGGCACGTCCACGAGGTCTCCGGTGAGTCGCTCTTTCCAGTCACCCGTGTTCGCGCAAAGCTCCAGCAGCTTGGTGCGCACATCAGCAGGGAATTCCTTGCTGTGGCCCGGGAAGAGCGCAGCTTCGCCGATGCCTTGGATGCCCGGTCGCTCATCGTCCCAGGCGATCAGGTACCACACTTGGCGTGCGGTGATGGTGCCCTTGCTCGTTCCCAGTTCAAAGTGGGGCTGCAGGGTGTGCTCTATCCAGCGCGCGTTGATCATTCAGGCCAGCACGAGGCCGATGGAGAAGGCCAGTGCTGTGGCGAATGTACCCAGCGCCAACTTCTTGAGCTGTGGGTCCAGCGCCGCCGGGTCGAAGGTGCCCATGACGGTCTTGAGGTGCGCGGCCAGTGCCGGTGCGGCGATCAGGAAGCCCCATTGCGGCATGCCCCTGAACGCAATGGAAGTGTAGAGCATCAGGCAGCCAAGCCCTCCGATCACCAGCAGGCCGTGATAGCCTTTGGCGCGATCGAAGCCCATGCGAACGGCCAGGGTGATCTTGCCGCTGGCCTTGTCGTTGCGGATATCGCGCATGTTGTTCACGTTCAGCACACCTGCACTTAGCAGCCCAAGACCAGCGGCCGGTAGCAGGTGCAGCCAATCGATATAGCGCGCATGCAGGTAGTGCGTGCCCATCACTCCCACGATCCCGAAGAAGAGGAAAACGCTCACGTCGCCCAGTCCTGCATAGCCGTAGGGGTTCTTGCCGAAGGTGTATTTCACGGCGGCACCGATCGCGAGGAGGCCGGTTGAAAGGAATACGAGCGTCATCAGTCGGAACCCTAAGGCAACAACTATGAGCGACACGCCCGATACGAAGGCCAGCGCGCCACAGATGATCATGGCGCGTTTCATGGCGGCGGGGGAGATGGCACCGCTTTGCACGGCGCGCTGCGGACCTACCCTCTTTTCATTGTCGGTGCCGTGCTGGTGGTCGCCGAGGTCGTTGGCCAGGTTGCTCAGCACTTGCAGAAGGATCGCGGTGAGGAGTGCAAGGGCCAATACCTCCACCCGAAAGGTGATGGTGGCACTGATCCGGCTATACGGAATGGCCAGCGCACTGCCCACAATGATGCTGCTTACGGCCAAGGGCAGCGTGCGTAGACGGAAGGCGTGTATCCAGGGGTTCATGCGTGGGCGACCTGTTCTTGGCTCAGATGCGATAGGTCAGCTTGCATTGCAGGCGGATGGTGGAGGTGGCGTGCCCCTTGCCGGGCCTTGGTTCCGTGGCCTCCAGGAGCGCTTCGAACTCGTACACCGCACCAACGCTTCGGTTCCCTTCAATGATCTTGAATGTTGATGGGATGGCCCAAAAGCGGAAGAAGAGCATGTTCGCTATTCCAGGCTTGAAGTAGGAGAGCGTGAATACACCGTTCTTCGGGTCCCAGATGGCATGGTGCTCGATGTCGCCATCCTGCTCAGGGAAGCTGACCGAGTCGCCGTCAATGATCAAGGTTCCCGCTTCGAACAGTCCGGAAATGTCCTGCAACTTGGAGTTGAACACCGTTCGCCCCGATGCGGAACGACAAGTGAGCGTCGCCGTGCCTGATCCGGCCATGGCATCGAGCGCAGCTGCGGCAACAAAGGCCAGGAGGAGCAGAATGCGTTGCATTTGTCAGCGGTTCACCTATCAAGTGGTCGGACGCAGGGCGCTGAAATAGTTGCGGAGCACCTTGGGGCTCAGTTCCGCATCGGTGCGCACCACGAGCACGGCGGTGGTGTCGTGCGGTTCATACAGCAGGTCCAGCGCATTCTTCAATGAGACCATGTCGAAGGCCTCGTAGCAGGGCAGTCCATAGCTGCGTGCCAAGGTCAACGGGTCGCGACCGTGGGGCGAATCGAACCACTTTAACAAGGCCGGGTCGCGGTCCGGCCCTTCGATGTAGCGGAAGATATTGCCACCTCCATTATCGATCACGATCACGCGCAGATGTGGACTGAGGTGCGCGTTCCAGAACGCATTGCTGTCGTAGAGGAACGCCACATCGCCGGTTATCAGCGTGGTTGGTCGTTGGCTGGCATGGGCCGCGCCAACAGCAGTGCTGGTGCATCCATCTATACCGCTTGTGCCACGGTTACTGAAGAACTGCAGGCCCTGTCCGCGCGCGAAGAGCTGCACATAACGGGCAGGAGTGCTGTTGGCCAGGTGTACGTCGCTGCCCGACGGGATCCGTTGCAGCAATTGCTCGAACACGGTGAGGTCGCAGTAGGGCGCTTCGTTCAATAGCGCGTGGTGCTTGGTCGTGGTATCGCGGTCCACCTGCTGCCACATGGCGGCGTAGGGGCTCTCGGTGGCCTGCACCTGCGGAGTGATCTGTGCGAAGAAGATCTCAGGACTCACGGCGATATCGTGCGTTAGGCTCTGGTAGGTATCAAAGTGGCGCTGGCCCACATCCACGTGCCAGTGCTGCGCGGTGCGCCATTTCCGCAGCAGTGTCTTCACGCGCTTGCTCACTACGGCACCACCGAAGGTGATCAGGATGTCCGGCACGAACTCCGTTCCCCCTTCCGCTCCGGCAGCTTCGCCGGGGACAGGGTCAGGAGGAACGGGCACGGCTTCGATCACGCGATCGATGCAGCTGATGAAGGCATTGTCGTGCAGGTTGGAAGTGGCCTCTGTCAGCACTGCGAACTGCGGCAGCTTGGCCAGGTGCACCAGTTGTTGCTGGAGGCCTTTGCTCCACACGCCCTGACCGGCCAGCACCAGCACCTTTTGCGTGGTGGAAAGCTGGTGGATGAGCCAGCGGGCATGTTCGGGCAGGATGAACGATTCGGTAAGCACCTGTGCGATACTGCGTCCTTGACCGTCGTGTGCTTCCTGTTTTCCGTACAGCGGTTCTGCAAATGGGATATTCACATGGACCGGTCCGGCCACGGGCAGCAGCGTGGCATCGATGGCCTCATTGATCAAGCGGCTGCAGTGCCAGCGGGCCAGTTCGTCGCCGAGCAACCGGGGCAACTGCACACTGCGACGCATGTGCATGGCCAGTACACCCTGCTGACGAATGGCCTGTCCTTCGCCCTGATCCACCCATTCCTCCGGGCGGTCCGCCGTGATCACCAGCAAGGGGATGCGCTGGTAATAGGCCTCGGCAATGGCTGGCCCGTAGTTCAGCACGGCGCTGCCACTGGTGCAGATCAGGGCCACCGGGGCGTGCAGTTGCTGGGCCATGCCCATGGCGAAGAAAGCTGCGCTGCGCTCATCGATCACCTGCATGCAATTGATGCCATCCACGGCGTTGAACGCGATCACCAAGGGTGCACTGCGCGAACCGGGACTGATGACGGCATGTCTGATGCCTTTCTCGAAACAAAGCCTGGCCAGTTCGGCTGCTGAAAAGTGATCGCTCGTGGGCATGTGCGGAACGCAGTAGGGGCGCGGGCGGGGCTAAGATATCCGGCTCGGCAACGCTTCGATGATCCGGGTCCAGGTGCTTGCCTTGTGCTCGGTCTCCTGCCATTCGTGCATGGCACTACTGCCACTGGTTATTCCACCACCCACGAACAGTTCAAGTTGGTCGTTGCTGGCGTGTGAACAGCGGATGTTCACGAAGAGTTCGGTCTCACCGTCCACCATCCAGGGTCCCCAGTATCCTGCATAGAGCCCGCGATCCCTTGGTTCGTGCTCAAGTATGAACTGCTTGGCCACATCGCGCGGCGTGCCACACACGGCAGGCGTGGGGTGTAGCGCATTCACAAGGGGTTCCAATTGACCGGCCCTCGTTCGCGCGGTAAGTGTGGTGTGAAGGTGCGCTACTGGCCCGGCCTTCAGCACCGCGGGACCTTCAATGGTCACTTCGCTCAGGCCTGCGGAAATGAAGGTCTCTTCGATCGCCGTAGTGACCCATTGCTGTTCATCGCGCTCCTTCGCGCCCCAGTCCTTGGCCAGTGCTGGTGCCAATGAGGAGGGCAGGGTGCCAGCGATGGCATCCACCTGTACCAGGTTATCCATGGCATGGATCAAGCGTTCTGGCGAGGCTCCCAGCCATGTCCCATGCTCAGGACCGTTGAACAGGCATACGAAAGCGTTCGGGAGTTCCTGCAAGGCCGTAAAGAACAACTCGGGGATCCGGGAGGTGGGAAGTGCCAGGGGTAACGTCCGTGCCAACACCACCTTTTGGAGCGCGCCGCTGGCAAACCCGGCCTTGGCATCGGCAATGGCCTGTGCATGACCGACCTGGTCCCAGTGAAGGGATCCTTCACACTGTGTTCGGGCCGCACCTTGGCAGGTCTGTAATCTTGCTGTGTCCACCTCGGTGTCATCCAGGTCCAGGCGCAGGTCCGGGCGAAGTGCCCAAAAGTGCCTTGCCTCATTATGGAACGGCGCGATCACGAACCGCTCCTGGATACCATCCAAGGATCCGTGTTCGCAAGCTGGAAGTACTGGCTCGTGCTGAACCCAAAGGCGCGTGCGTCCTTTCCAACGGAATGCAACGAACGTGAGGCCGCGCTCGAGGCATGTCCGCACGGCTTCCATGGGCAGGGCCATGGTCAGCGCCGGGGTATCACCAGGTTCGTCAAGCGGCAAACGGCGCACAGCTCGCCGGCTTCATTGCGCACATCGATGTTCCATACATGGGTGGTGCGACCATGATGCACCAATGTTCCTGTAGCAGTAACGGTGCCAGAACGAACACCCTTCAAGTGATTGGCGTTCACTTCGATGCCCACCACGCCCTGTGTGTTCAGGTCCACGATCAGTGCCGATGCCATGCTTCCCAACGATTCCGCCAGAGCCGCCGTGGCGCCTCCGTGTAGCAGGCCCATGGGCTGGTGCGTACGCTGGTCAACGGGCATGGTGGCGCAGAACCGTCCCTGTTCGTCCACATGGTAGGTCATGCCCAGATGGGCCACCAACGTGCCTTCGCGAAGGGCATTGGCCTGTTCCGCGTGTTGGGCGGTGAATTGCATGGCGACAAAGTTACCGTGCCCCATCTTTGTGCACATGGAAGCCGAACGGCCTAAATACAGAGTGTTGCTCGTGGAGGACGAGGCCCCGCTGCGCAACACGTTGAAGTTGAACCTGGAATTGGAGGGCTACTCCGTGACCACGGCCGTTACCGGTCCAGAGGCGCTCGAACGGCTTCGGGGTGCGCGCTTCGATCTTGTCCTCATGGACGTGATGCTGCCCGGTATGGACGGTTTCACGGTGGTGGAGACCATTCGGTTGGAAGGGGATGCCACACCGGTACTGTTCCTGACGGCCCGCAATACCCCGGCTGACCGTTTGCGGGGGCTGAAAGCTGGTGATGATCATGTGTCCAAGCCCTACGATCTGGCGGAACTGCTATTGCGCATTGCCAACCTGATCCAACGAAGCGCCAAGGGCGTTACTGCCGCCGTGATCACCAATTTCGACTTTGGTGGCAACCATGTGGATTTCTCCAAGTACGAGGTGGTGGGCCAGGACGGCGAACGACGAACCCTTAGCCAGCGGGAAATGATGTTGCTCCGGCTGCTGATCGAGCGGGCCGGTGATGTAGTGAGCCGGGAGGAGATCCTCCAGAAGGTCTGGGGGTACAACGTGTTCCCAACCACGCGCACAGTGGACAATTTCATTGTGGCGTTCCGCAAGTATTTCGAGCCCGATCCACGCACCCCCAGGCATTTCCATTCTGTGCGGGGGGTAGGTTACAAGTTCGTTGCCTGATTTTTTTTTCGAGGAGGTGGCAACCCTCATTCAGGGCCCCCGTCTTCTTCGTACCAAGGCCGATCTTCCTGGCCTTGGTTGGTTCCATTTTCCTTGCAGGTTACCGCGCAGGGGTCCCTCAACAGGACCCCTGTTCGGTTTCAATAGGACTCCCCGGATTCTTCATTCCGGGACTTGTCCATCGATCCGGAACGACCTAACTTGCACTCGTTACCAGAAGATTCATCCTTCCCTTTCCCCCGTCATGAAGCAACAATTGACCCGTATCGTTCTGGCCGGCGCACTGGCGTTGGTGGCGTTCGTTCCCAATATCCTGGCTCAGGGCCGAGTGGATATAGGCCTGTACCGTGCCGGTGGTAATCTGGAGGTACGCGTTCGCCCTGAGGCTGACTTCGATGGGATCTTCTCGTCGCTTGTCTTTACCATCCGTTGGGACCGCAGCACGGGTGCCACGTTGGGTGACATGGTCCAGGAAGACCCCGCCCGCCAGTACATCCCCATCATCCGCTCGGGTAATGTGCGCGAGTCCGGCTCCACCAATTATCAGGTGTATGCTGGTTTCGGAATGTCCGCATTGGCCGCTCACAGTGCGCGGTGGCGCGCTGGTGAGGAGATCGTTATCGCGACCATCCCTGTCACCGGTAAGGCTGATTTCGAGCTGGTGAACGATGCCTTCACGAACGAAGCCGCGAACAACGCCAACTATTACGTGGCCTTGGGCGGTGCGGACCGTACTGGTGTCATTTTCAAGAGCATGACCACCGCTGATGAGGACAATGGCGTACTGATCCAACCGAACCCGAACAATGGCCAGTTCACCTTCAGCTTTACGGTTGCTGGTCCCACCGACCTCACCGTGGAAGTGCTGAACAGCTTGGGCCAAGCAGTTTACACCGAGAGCCGCACTGGTTTCGAGGGCAACTTCCGCAAAGAGATGGACCTTACGAGCATGAGCACGGGTGCCTACTACCTGCGCATCAAGCGTGGCGAACAGATCACCACGCACAAAGTGGTGTATAACTAAGTCGGGTCCAAATGGACGATCACAAGGGAGGCCGTAGCCTCCCTTGTTCATTTTCAGGCCACGCAGCAGGTACAGTGCCGGCTGTCGCTATCGTGCATGAAGGGGCGTTCCGGGTCCCGCAGTTCTTCGACCAGCTGTGCGAGAAGTGCTGTTAGATCGGGCATTTGGGAGCGTTCGATGAGGTCGCTGTTGCCGATCCGCAGGAAGGTGCCCTCGGCCTGCGAGGCCTTTTGCAGTGGTAAGATGCCGGCTTTCACGCAGGGCTCTTCAGAGTGCTCCATGAGATAGAGCCACGCATAGGTCAGCAGCTGAAGCGCGTACCGTTGTTCGGCCGCCAATTCATTGCGATCCAAGGTTTTCAGTCTCAGGTCCTTTTCATGCACCGAGCCGGTCTTGATGTCCAGGATGTGTACCACGTCGTTCCGTCGTTCAATGCGGTCGCAACGTCCGCGCAGGCGTATGCCATCGGGTAAGGCGGCGCCGAGGTCCGCTTCCACTGCCAGAGGCACGATACGGGTCCCCTCGGCTATGAGGTCGGCTTCATTGCGCAGGAACTCGGCCGTGGCGGCAGCGGCCATTTCGATGCGCAAGCGGAAGTGACCCCGGTCCACTACCTCGGCTGGGAAATCCTTCCCGAGACGGGCGACCAGCATCGGTTTTACGCTATCCGCCCAAGTGCGCATTTCGTCGGGGTCCAGCTCGGTGTTCAATCGCTGGACCAGCAGGTCCTGCAGCACGCCATGCACGGCTTCGCCAAGCACATCGCTGCCCAGCTTATGGTCAACCTCGTCAGGTGGCTGAATGCGTAACACCTGCGTGAAGTAGAAGTCCAGCGGACAGCGCAGCCAAGTGCCCAATGCAGAAGGGGAGAAGCCCCGTTCTGCCATGACCTTCAACCGCTCCAACACAGCGGCATCCTTGTGCGCTTGCAGTTGCGGTGACTGGCGCGTGGCGAAATGCACGGGCACGTGTTCTTCCAGAACGGAGGTCTTGGATACGGGAACCAGTTCATGCTGCCATTGGGCAATGAAACGAGAAGGCCTGTCCCCTTCCGTGGCGCCGCCTTGGTCCGAGACCGCGACCAGGTCACCGCAGCCGTGCAACAACCGATAGGTATGGTATGCGGTAATGGCCTCCGTATCGGCACGCAATGGCAGGTGATAGGCCCGCCGCACCTCAAAGGGGATGAAGCTCTGCTGTGTGGATGAACGTGGCAGCGTGCCTTCGTTGGCACCGAGCAGGATGATGCGCTCCATCTCCACGGAGCGGGTCTCCAGAAAGCCCATCACTTGCGCACCCTCCAGCGCTTCTCCGAAGAAGCCGAGGCGTTCTTCGCGCAGGAGGCGTTCTCGCGCCCGGCAATAGGCGCGTACGTCCATGGCTGCGGCACCGGTGCGCTCCAAGGCCTGGTCCAGTCTGTGCTGCATCCGGGCCATGCGGAACAGCTGTTCCTCGATAAGTTGGTCGTGGCCATGCAATTTCCGCACCCATTGCAAAAGGGCCACGATCCGGGATGGAACATCCGCCGCACTTTCCATGGGCGAAAGGGCCTGTTCCATATTGGGGTCATTGCCAAGACCATGTTCAGTGAACAGCGCATGCAGCGTGGGCTGCCGGACACGGGGGCGCTGCATGGCCATGAGGGCCTCCAGTGTTTTTTGGCTGGCCATGCCGCGATGCAGGAAGGTGTGCAGCAACAAACGGCGCACATCCTCCACCCTGAACGCCCCGCCTTCCTGATACATGTGAAGGTGGAGGAAAGAGGTCACCAACGCGCTGATCGGCAGCACAGTGGTAGGGAGTCCCATGGTCACGTTCACCGGACCGATATCATTGGGCAGGGCTTCCAGCAAGGGCATCAGCAGGTCCTCATCGGCGAGCACCACGGCCGTGCGTGCGCGGGTGGCCTCGTCAAGACCCTTCAGTTCCTGTGCGGCGAAGCGGGCCTGGGTGATCCGGTCGGGCACCATCGCCGCGCGTATGCTGCGTTCCCTGGTGCGCAGGTCATCGATCGGCGGGAGCACGCCCGGGCCAAGGTCGTTGATGGACCTACGCAGGAACCGACCGGCCTCGTGTTTCGGGTCATCCAGGTAATAATGGTCGGTGTCCCAGGCCAGCACGGCCGCGTTGGCTCCGGCCAACTTCCGGATGAGCATGGTGGATGCGGGGTCCAGCGCATTAAGGCCTGCGAACCAGGTGCAGGTCCATGGTAGCGGGGTTGGCAGCGGTCGGGAGGCGGCCTGCCGGGAGATCCAACCGGAGGTGCCGAGCGAACGAGCCGCCATCAATTCGCTGAGCTTCCGGTGCAGGTCGCCGGTGGCTTGCCAATAGTCCAGTGCGCGTTGCTGTCCGGCACTCAGGTCCTTGCCCAAGGTGAAGCTCCACTGGTCGATGTTGTGATAGGCCCTGAGGTCGCGATACAGATCGTCCAGGTCGAGCAGGTGGGCATCGGCCTCGCTCATATCGCGCAAAGCGATGGGTGCCCATTGCAGGAAGGAGTCCAGTGCCTCGGCGCGTTCGCCGGCCATGTTGCGGTGCGCTTCGTACAGGAGCAACAGGCCATCCATGGTGGGTAGCTGTGTGAGACCGGTGTACCGTTGCATCCAACCGCCCATGTCAAGTACTTCGGGGCTCCAAAGGGCGTGTCCGGTGTGTTGGGCGAGGTATTTTCGCAGGTGCATACCGGCACGCTGACCTGGCAGCACCACGGCAACCTCGTCAAGTCGAGGGCCATGGCGCTCCAACAGGGTTTTAGCGAGGCGATCTAGGAAAGTGCTCATGAGCAAGAGGGCGGAAGATAACGGAGCGAAGGCCGAACCTGTGGAAGGTGTTTGGCCGCAGTACCGGCGGATGGCCGACGGGCGGCACTATTACCGCGTCGAAGGCCCCGATCGGTTCACAGAGCTACAGCGGGTAGGGTCGCGGTGGTTGTCACATACCGTAGTGGCTACCATGTATCCTGAACTGGTGCGCATTCAGGAGATGTTGGCCGGAGGGGAAGGGCTGTACGAGGTGGTGGAACAGGCGGATTGGGATGCCGTGTGCCGGTCTTGAGCTACCTTGGGGCAACGCGCAGGCGATCTCTGCGGTCTATAGACCATGCTGATCCGATCATTCTCCCTGGTGGTGGTCTCGTTCTTGAGCCTCGCATGCTCGGCCACACACATCATTGGCGGAGAGATCTATTACGACCATTTGGGTGGGGACCAGTATCAGGTTACCCTCACGCTTTACCGTGATTGCAGTGGTATCCCGTTTGATCCGGATGCCGTCATTGGCGTGTTTTCAGGTCTCGGTGAGTTCCAGTACCAGGAAAGCCTGCCGTTCCCCGGTGGGTCCTTGGTGCCCATTACGCTTGATAGCCCGTGCCTCACACTTCCGCCCGATATATGCGTAGAGACCGCTTCCTATACGGGAATATTCACACTGCCTGCACGGCCCGATGGGTACATTCTGGCGTATCAGCGTTGCTGTAGGACCGATGAGATCGTGAACCTCCCGAACCCGGGCGACCTCGGTCTCACCTGCACGGTTGAAGTGCCGGGTATTCCATATTCCAACAATAGCTCGCCACGCTTCAACGAGGTGCCACCGGTAGCTCTGTGCCTGGGCGCACCGCTGGTGTTCGATCATTCCGCTACCGATCCGGATGGTGATCAGTTGACCTACAGCCTCTGCACGCCCTACAATGGGGGAACGACCTTGGCGCCACAACCGGTTCCTCCCAGCGCTCCTCCTTATATGCCTCTTCCCTGGGGTGCCGGTTATTCGTCAGGCTATCCCATCGATTCCGACCCGGCCATCCAGATCGATCCAGTGACCGGAGTTCTGACCATGACACCCACTGTGATAGGCAGCTTCGTGGTGGCCGTGTGTGTGCAGGAGGTACGCGATGGGGTCGTGCTTTCCACCTCGCGACGCGACCTGA
>CAZQFG010000042.1:0-19063 GCA_964592515.1 uncultured Chryseobacterium sp.
CGCTGTATCCGCACGAAGTTCACGCACAGCTCACGCAGGCGCTCCTGGGTACCCTCGCCACAATCCACGAGGTAAAGTCCTTCGTTCACGTTCACCAACTGGGACGTGGGGTAACGCCCTCGTGCTGGCAGGGCGGCACCAGTGCCCAATGTGGTCACCTCAAAGCGTCGGTGGTGCATGGTGATAAAGTGAAGGCCCCCGATACCGGAGGCCTTCGCACTGGTTCATGGTAACAGTGAACGACTTAGCGATAGAGCGCCATGCGTCCTGTGTAGTTCTCCTTTCCGGACTCCACCTTGAAGAGATATACACCCTCGGGCAGGTTACCTCCCTCGAAAGGAACGCGGTTCATTCCGGCCTTGCCCTGCATCTGGTGCATCCACAATTCCTCTCCCACCAAATTGAACACGCGCACCTTTACAGCGCCCGGCTTGGACAACTGGAACTCGATCAGCGTGCGGGCATTGAACGGGTTGGGCACGTTGCGCACCTGAGCTAGTACAGAGGAAGATGCCTCGGAAATACCGATGGTGTTCTCCATCACCTCGATGCGATAGCCCGAGAACTCGTATGGGATGGGCAGCACGAAAATGCCGAGCGTGCTGTACGCTGTTACGTTCAGGACAAGCTCGTACACGCCCAATTGTGTGGGAGTGCCCTGTATCACTCCGCATCCGAGCTGACCGGTCAAATAGGAACAGGTAGCCGGTGTTTGCGAGGCACAAGCGATCGAAAGGCCGGGGGGAAGACCTGTCACTCCCGTAAATGCTACGGAGTCGAGTACCACACCAGCGTACTGCGGATCGATGGTACCAGCATCCTGGGGAACTTTCAAGTTGAGCACCTGCTGATACGGTATGCCCAGATAGCCCGGAGCGAAGTTCTCCGTTGTGTCAGGCCATACCCCGAACAAGCTGTCCGTGTAAAGCGGGTCCGGCGTGCAAGGCTGCGCCATCGCAGTGAAGGCGGCCAACGCAGCGGAGGTTACGAGTAGGGTTCTCAGCATCTGATCAGGGTTCCTTGTTAATGTCCTTCTCGATCTCCTCCATGTAAAGAAGATCGACGGCCTCGTTCACGGAAGGGGTGATGGACAGCACCGATTCCAACTGCGAGATCTGTACCAATTTCTGCACCGGCTCCTGGAGACCGCAGACAACGAGCGAACCGTTCACGCTCTTGCACAAGCGGTTGGCAACGAGGAGTGCGCTCAGTCCCGATGAATCACAATACCGCGTACGGGACAGGTCCATGATCACGTTGCGTACGCCGGTCTTGTTCAGGTAAACAAGCTCACTTTTCAGCTCAGGTGCACACGTGGTGTCGAGCTTATCCGCATTGCTGGTGACAAGCGTGTACCGGCCTTTGTCCTCGATGGTAAAGTTCATGGTCAGAATTGGCTACCGGTCAAAGATAATCAGCGGATGCAATGACGGATCGCCCCCTGATGGCCAACAGTTAAGAACAGCCTAACGTGGGATCCGGGCCGCCAGCAGGTATAGTACCGCCATGCGGATGGCCACGCCGTTCTCCACCTGATCGAGGATGATGCTGTTCGCATGGTCCGCTACTTCGCTAGACACTTCAACCCCGCGATTGATGGGACCCGGATGCATGATCACAACCTCCTTCCCGATGCGCTTGTAACGCTCCAGATCAAGTCCGTAGAGCATGGCATACTCGCGCAGGCCGGGGAAGTTCGCAATGCCATCCCCTCCCTGCCGTTCGAGCTGGATACGCAGCATGTTTGCCACATCGCACCAACGCAGGGCCTTGTCCAGATCGTGCTCCACGCGCACTCCGAGGCTGGTGATGAAACGCGGCATCAATGTGCTGGGGCCGCAAAGCATGACCTCCGCTCCCAATTTCTGGAGGCAAAAAATATTGCTGAGGGCCACGCGGCTGTGCAGGATATCGCCCACGATCAGCACTTTGGCGCCCTTCACCCGGCCCAGCTTCTCACGAATGCTGTAGGCATCGAGCAGGGCCTGTGTGGGGTGCTCGTGCGTGCCATCGCCAGCGTTCACGATGCGTGCGTTCACATGGCGGCTCAGGAACAACGCAGCGCCCGGGTCCGGATGACGCATCACCACCATGTCCACTTTCATGGCCAGGATGTTGTTCACCGTATCCACCAGTGTTTCACCCTTGCTCACGCTGCTGCCGCTGCTGCTGAAGTTCACGGTATCAGCGCTCAGCCGTTTCTCGGCCAGCTCGAAGCTTACCCGTGTGCGCGTGCTGCTCTCGAAGAAGAGATTGGCTACCGTGATATCGCGCAACGAGGGCACCCGTTTTATCGGGCGATTGAGCACCTCCTTGAACCCATCGGCGGTGCGGAAGATGAGCTCGATATCGGCCGCGCTCAGGTCCTTGATGCCGAGCAGATGTTCCGTGCTGAGCTGATCGCTCGCCGTTGCAGTATCCGCGAAGGAGATCGAGTTGCTCATTGGTCCGATGCGGCATTAAGGGAACGACCGGCGGCCCGTGAATCGCGAGCGGCGGGATGAAGCAGCACTTGATCGCGTCCATCACTCTCCTTCCATTCCACGGAAACACGTTCGTCGGCTATGCTGTCCACCCATTTGCCCACGTACTCGGCCTGTATGGGCACCTGGCGGCTGAACCGGCGATCGATGAGCACCAGCAGTTGCACACTGGCCGGTCGGCCGAAAGCGAGCAGCGCATCGAGACCGGCACGAATGGTGCGACCGGTGAACAACACATCATCCACCAACACTACCCGGCGTCCATCGAGAGTGAAATCGATCTCTGTGACGCTGGGCGAAGGCAGCGAGGTACGGTGCCGGAAATCGTCCCGGTGAAAGGTGATATCCAGTTCGCCATAGGCCAGTTGCTCCCTACCGATGATGCGGGCCAGTTCGGTCCGCAGTCTGCGCGCAAGCAGCACCCCGCGTGGCTGGAGGCCGATGATGGCCACACCGGAAAGATCGCCGTGATCCTCGATCAACTGATGGCACAGCCGGGTGATGGTAAGCCCGAAGGCCTTGGTATCGAGGATGGTGACCGGCTGCATCCGTAGTGCCGATGGCAGTGGCCACCGGTGCGGCGAAGATAACGGCCGCCCCCGGAACCACCCTGCACGTTGAACATCGCCGGATCCTCTGCATTTTCGCAGGCCTCCCCACCATGACCGCCCTCTTTCCGGACAAGCGCACCGCGCTGCTGATCACTGTGGCCGCACTTGGCTACTTCGTGGACATCTACGACCTGGTGCTCTTCAATGTGGTGAAGCGCGAGAGCCTTGAGTTCATCCTGGGTGTTGGTGACCCGCGCATCAAGGATGTTGGGATCGACCTCTTCAACATGCAGATGCTGGGCATGCTGGTAGGCGGCATCCTATGGGGTGTGTGGGGCGACAAGAAAGGCCGGATCACCGTGCTCTTCGGCAGCATCCTGCTCTACTCGCTCGCCAACATCGCCAATGCCTTCACCTTCGATGTGACCAGCTACGCCATTGTGCGCTTCATCGCCGGTGTGGGCCTGGCGGGCGAGTTGGGCGCGGGTATCACGCTGATCACCGAGTCGATGCCCAAGGGCAAACGCGGCTACGGCACCATGGTGGTGGTGACCTTCGGTGCGCTGGGGGCGGTGTTCGCCGATGAAGTGGTGAGCCGCGGCAAAGCGCTGGGTGCGGTGTTCGCACACATCACCGGTCCGCTGATGGACTGGCAGGTGGCGTACCTCATGGGCGGTCTCATGGGCCTGGTGTTGCTGGTGATGCGTGTGGGCGCATTCGAGAGCGGCATGTTCCACCGGATGAAGGAAAGCACCGCCCGGAAAGGCGACCTGCGCATGCTCTTCAACGACCGCGACCGGCTGCTGCGCTACCTGGGCTGTATCCTCATCGGCGTGCCCGTATGGTATGTGATCGGTGTATTGGTGAACCTGAGCCAGGACGTGTTCGTGCCCCAGCTTGGCATCGATACCAGCATGCTCTCTCCCGAGGAGCTCAAACGTATCAACGGGAAGGCCATTCGCTACGCCTACATCGGCCTCAGCATCGGCGATCTGCTCAGCGGTGTGCTCTCACAGGTGCTGCGCAGCCGCAAGAAGGTGATCTACGGCTACCTCACGGCCAACCTCGCCCTCACACTGGTGTTCCTCTACGGCATGCAGGGCGCCAGCATCCATACCTACAACTGGATGTGCCTCGCCTTGGGAACAGCCACGGGCTACTGGGTCATTTTCGTGACCGTGGCCAGCGAACAGTTCGGCACCAACATCCGGAGTACGGTGGCCACCACCACGCCCAACTTCGTGCGAGGTGCCGTATTGCCTGTCACCAATGCCTTCAAGTTCCTGGCCGTGCCTGTGGGCAACCTTACCAGCGCGCTGGTAGTGGGCCTTGTGTGTATTGGTGCGGCCTTCTGGGCCACCACCCGCGTGCACGAGACCTTCCATAAGGACATGGACTTCGTGGAGGAGTGAGCCTATCAACGGTCGCCGAAAAACCGAACCTCACCGCTCATCCCTCCCCCACCATCAACGTTGGTACGCCCCTTGCCCCTTCCCCCCGATATTCGCACCATGCTATACCGTTCCGCTCTGGCCGCAATGGCGGTCGCCCTGCTGATCGCCCCGCCCCTGCAGGCGCAAAAGACCCTTACCAACAAGGACATCTGGGCCGGTCCGCTGTTCAGCACCGAGTTCGTGGGAGGGCTGGCAAGCATGAAGGACGGCTTGCACTACACCGCCTTGGAAGAGGACAATGGCGAGGCCGTGATCGCCCAATACGCCTACCGCACCGGCGACAAAGTGGCCACACTGGTACGAGGCGGTCAGTTGATGCTGCCCGGGGCCAAGGAACCCTTGGAGATCGAAGGCTACAGTTTCAGCGGCGACGAGCGGAAGCTGATGATCGAAACCGACCACGAGCCCATCTACCGCTACAGCTACTATGCCTACAACTACATCTTCGACCGCACCACCAAGACCCTGGTGCCCCTGAGCGATGTGACCAAGGCCAAACAACGGCTGGCCACCTTCAGCCCCGATGGCAACAAGGCCGCCTTTGTCCGCGACAACGACCTCTATGTGGTGGACCTCGCTACCATGAAAGAGACCCGGATCACCAGCGATGGCGCATGGAACAAGGTCCTGAACGGCGCCACGGACTGGGTGTACGAAGAGGAATTCGCACTGGTGCAGGGCTACGCCTGGAGCCCCAATGGCACCAAGATCCTCTACCTGCGCAGCGATGAGAGCGCCGTACGCGAGTTCGACCTCACCATGTACAAAGGCCAGCTCTACCCGAGCGAATACCGTTTCAAATACCCCAAGGCCGGCGAGACCAACAGCACCGTGCAGTTGTTCGTCCACGACCTGGCCGCTGGTAGCAACACAGCCGTGCCTCTTGGCCCCGAGGGCGAACTGTACATCCCTCGCCTGGGCTGGACCGCCAACGACAATGTGCTCTGGTTCATGCGCATGAACCGCCTGCAGAACGAAAAGGTGATCGCTACCGTGGACCTCGCGCAGCGTGGCCTCAATCTCATGCCCTCGCCGGTGTATATCGAGACATGCGACACCTACGCCGAAGTGACCGACGACCTTCACTTCCTGGCCGATGGTACCGGCTTCGTGCTGACCAGCGAGCGCGATGGTTGGAACCACATCTACCTGGTGCCCATGAACGGTGAGCCCAAGCAGCTCACCAGCGGAACATGGGACGTTGTGGGTGTGAAGGGCATTGATGAGAAGAACAAGCGTGTGGTGTTCACTGCCTCCAAGAGCGCGCCCGAAGCACAAGAGGTACTGGCTGTTCCACTTAGCGGCAAGGGGATGGTCCAACTATCGCCCGCCGGCGGCTGGAACGATGCCGAGTTCAGCACCGGGTTCCGCTACTTCATCAACACACGCAGCACCCTGAACACCGTGCCCGTGATCACCCTGCACGATGGGAACGGCAAACTGGTGAAGACCCTGAAGGACAACGCGAAGCTTGCGGCCACTGCCAAGGAATACGGCCTGGCCACACGCGCGTTCTTCCAATTCCCCACCAAGGCCGGCTTCGAATTGCGGGGCTGGATGATGAAGCCCGTGGATTTCGACCCGAACAAGAAATACCCCGTGCTGATGGTGCAGTACAGCGGGCCGAACAGCAACGAGGTATTGGACCAGTGGGATGGCCGCGGACAACTGTGGCATACCCTGCTGACCCAGAAAGGCTACATCGTGGTCTGTGTTGATGGGCGTGGCACAGGACATCGCGGACGCGACTTCCGCCACGTGACCTATGGCCAACTGGGGCGCTACGAGACCGAGGACCAGATAGCCACCGCGCAATGGCTGGCCCAACAGGCCTATGTGGATGCCGGGCGTATCGGCATCTGGGGCTGGAGCTACGGTGGGTTCATGAGCAGCCTGTGCATCACCAACGGCGCCGACCACTTCAAGAGCGCCATTGCCGTGGCCCCGGTGACCAACTGGCGTTTCTACGACAGCATCTACACCGAGCGCTACATGGGCCTGCCCAACGAGAACGGCAAGGGCTACGACGACAATAGCCCTGTGAGCCACGTGGGCAAGCTGAAAGGCAACTACCTGCTGATCCATGGCCTGACCGACGACAATGTGCACTACCAGAACGCCGCCGAAATGGTGAACGCCCTGGTGAAGGCCAACAAGCCCTTCGACCAGTTCATGTATCCCGACAAGAACCACGGCATCTACGGCGGCACCACCCGACTGCATCTGTATGAAATGATGACCAACTGGCTGCTGGAGAACCTGTAAGGCCCATACGCATCCATCGGCCCTGCCCCTTTGCCAGTTCATGGCCTTTCCTACCTTGGCGCACCTCAACCCCCTCATTCCTTCATGAGCAACTCCAACGCACCGACCGTCGGTCACCCACCCGGACTGTACTGGCTTTTCGCCGCAGAAATGTGGGAACGCTTCTGCTACTATGGCATGCGCGCACTGCTGCTGCTGTATCTGGTGAAGTCACTGGCCATGGGCGACGATAAGGGCTTCGCCGTGTATGGGGCCTATACCGCGCTGGTCTATGTGATGCCCGTTATCGGAGGCCGCATTGCGGATGGGATCCTGGGTTCGCGCTTGGCCGTACTGTTGGGTGGTGTGTTGATGGCGCTCGGCGAGTTCGTGATCGTTGGAGGCAGCGAGATGCTGCTTTTCTGGGGCATGGCCATCATCATTGTGGGCAATGGACTGTTCAAGCCGAACATCAGCACCATGGTGGGCCGCCTCTACCCCGATGGCGACCACCGCAAGGATTCGGGCTTCACCATCTTCTATATCGGTATCAACCTCGGAGCGCTGTTGGCCACCACTGTATGCGCCGAAGTGGGCAATATCTATGGCGCACAGGCCGGCTTCGCTCTGGCCGGTATCGGTATGTTGCTGGGTGTGCTCATCTTCCAAATGGGCAGCAAGCACTACGGCCACGTCAGTGCCCCCCCTTCACCCGATACGCTCCACAAACCCGCCTATGGTCCACTCAGCCCATTTAATGCGGTGGTGCTTGGCTGTCTGCTGCTGATCCCCGTGCTGTACTTCTTGTTGCGGAATACCGATGTGGCCGGCTATGTCCTGCTCGCCGTGGCCGCATTCGTTATCGGCAGCCTCATTGCCCGTGGCGTCAAGGACGGTAAAGTGCAGCTCGATAAGATGTTCGGCTTCATCATCCTCATGTTCTTCAACGTGGTGTTCTGGGCGTGCTTCGAGCAGGCCGGAAGCAGCCTCACGCTCTTCGCCGACCGCAATGTGGACCGCCACGTGTTCGGCTGGGAGATGGGTGCCGCCACCACGCAATTCTTCAACCCGGCATACATCCTGCTCTTCGGTTCGCTCTTCAGCATCATGTGGGTGAAGCTGAAACAGGCCGACAAGGACTTCAGCATCCCCATGAAGTTCGGTCTCGGTATTCTTCAACTGGGTCTGGGCTACTTGGTGATCCTGCTGGCCGCACCGCTCGCCGTGGAGTACATGGTACCCTTGTGGACCCTCGCCCTGCTGTACATGCTGCATACCACAGGTGAACTGTTCCTGAGCCCCATCGGCCTGAGCATGGTGACCAAGCTGGTGCCCAAGGACATGACCGCCACGGCCATGGGGGCTTGGTTCCTGAGCATTGCCGGTGCCAACTACGCCGCAGGCATGCTGGCCAAGCTGACCGGCGCTGAACACGGTGCTGGTGAAGGCGAGGTGCTTGACAAGGCAGCCAGCCTTGCCACCTATGTGGATGTTTACAGCACCATGGGCTACGTGACCGTAGGCATCGGTCTGTTCCTTGTACTGGTAAGCCCACTGGTGAACCGCCTTTTCCACGGCATCCGTTAAGTACGGAGAACATCGGTCATCCCAGCTGGATCGGCCGGACCACGCCCATAGATCCATAGCCGCGAACGCATGACGCCCGCCTCCCTCACCCTCGACCAGATCCGCAACTTCGAGGGCAAGTACCCGAAGCAGCTTTGGGCACTGTTCTTCACCGAAATGTGGGAGCGGTTCTGCTTCTACGGCATGCGGGGCATGCTCACGGTGTTCATGGTGAGCAACCTGGGTCTTGATGACCCGACGGCCAATCTGCAATACGGCGCCATCCAAGCCTTCGTCTATGCCTTCACCTTCATTGGCGGTGTGTTCGCGGACAAGATCCTTGGCTTCCAGAAGTCGTTGTTCTGGGGTGCCTTGTTGATGATCGTTGGGGGCCTTGTGGTGGCCATTTCGCCGAAAGAGCTCTTCTACATCGGCATCTGCTTCTCCATCATCGGCACGGGCTTCTTCAAGCCCAACATCAGCACCATGGTGGGGCAGCTCTACCATACGAACGACAGCCGTCGCGATGCTGGCTTCAGCCTGTTCTATGCCGGCATCAACGTGGGCGCCTTGCTGGGCGGGATGATCATGGTGTATGTGGGCAAGTACCACAGCTGGAGCTGGGCGTTCGCGTTAGTCTCGGTGGTGATGACCATCAGCTTGGTGAACTTCGCCCTTACGCGCAAGAGCATGGGCCCCATCGGCCTGAGCCCCATTCATCCGGATGTACCAGCGAGCAAGCGGAAATTCATGGAGATCGCCACCTACGTTGGTTCGCTGATCGCCATTCCCTTCATCCTTCTGCTGGTGACGAACACCCGTTACACGGACCTGTTCATGTACATCATCGGACCGGCCACCTTGGTCTATCTCGGCTGGGAGATGCGGAAATTCAACAAGGAGGAGAACAAACGCTTGGGTGCAGCCCTGGTCTTTATCCTCTTCTCCATCCTGTTCTGGGCCTTCTTCGAGCAGAGCGGTGGTTCGCTGAGCCTGTTCGCCCTGAACAACCTGAAGCACACGCTGCTGGGCATTCCGATGGACCCCAACGTGGTGAACAACAGTTCCAACTCGCTCTTCGTGATCTTGTTCGCTGCACCGATCGGCATCCTTTGGGTATGGCTGAGCAAGCGCGGCATGGAGCCCAATAGCGTAGTGAAGTTCGGCCTGGGCTTCCTGTTGCTGGCACTGGCCTTCTATGTGTTCTACGCCACCGTCTTCTTTGCTGATGCCGATGGTGTGACCTCGTTGGACGTGTTCACACTGGGCTACTTCGTGATCACCTTCGGCGAACTTTGCCTGAGCCCGATCGGACTTTCGCTGATGACCAAGCTCTCGCCCCAAAGTGTGCAGGGCCTGATGATGGGCATGTGGTTCCTGGCCAGCGCCTATGGTCAGTATGTGGCCGGACTGCTGGGCGCAGGCATGAGCATCGCCGACGAGAACGCCACCAATATGGCCAAGCTCGAGAGCTACACGACGGGATACCTGCAACTGGGCATGTACGCATTGATCGCCGGCCTGGTGCTTGTCGCCATCTCCCCTTTCGTTCGTCGCCTCATGCGCGGCATTCACTAACATGTCCGTTACGGCACGGTCTTCGCTGAGCCTGAACCTCATTCCAATTGCGATGCGCACCCTCCTGTTCGCCCTCACCCTGGCCCCATTGAGCCTCTTCGCTCAGACCACGACCAAGCCAGCAACCCCTGCCACGGCCACGAAGGGCATCAAGTGGATGACCATGGAAGAGGCCCAGGCCATGGCCAAGAAAGCCCCCAAGCCCTTGTTCGTGGATGTGTACACCAGCTGGTGTGGCCCGTGCAAGATGCTGGATTCCAGAACCTTTAGCGATTCGCGCTTGGCCGAGTACGTGAACAAGCACTTCTATGCCGTGAAGTTCAACGCCGAGAGCGGCGACCCGGTGATGTTCAAGGGCCAGAAGCTGGAGAACCCGGACTACAACCCCGCCAACACGGGCGGTCGCAATGGCACCCACCACCTTACCTATGCCATTGCCAACGTGAACGGTCGCATTGCCTACCCTACCGTGGTTTACCTGGACAGCGACATGAACGTGCTGGCCCCGGTGCAGGGCTACATGACCCCGGACCAGATCGAACCGATCCTGGTGTACTTCGGCGAAGGCCATTATAAGACCATGGACTACCAGGCCTTCATGACCACATTCAAGCCCAAATGGGCCGCCCAATAAGAGCTTCCGAGCATTCAGTAAAAGGCCCGCACACGCGGGCCTTTTCTCGTTGATGAACATCACGGCGCCCGCATTGTTCTTTGCTAACTTCGCCCCCGTTCAAACGAAAAACACCTCAATACGGCAGCTGAGATGAGTGAAAAAGCCCAGGTCATCCTCGATGGCAAAACGTACGAGTTCCCCATCATCGTGGGCAGTGAAGGCGAGAAGGCCATCGATATCAGCAAGCTGCGCGATGTGAGCGGGTACATCACCATCGACCCCGGATACAAGAACACCGGCGCCACGCAGAGCGCCATCACCTTCCTCGACGGCGAGGAAGGGATCCTCCAATATCGCGGTTACCCCATTGAGCAACTGGCCGAGAAGGCATCCTTCATGGAAGTAGCCTACCTGCTCCTGTTCGGCGACCTGCCCAACAAGAAGCAGCTGGACGAGTTCGAAGGGAACATCCGCTACCATTCGTTGGTGCACGAGGACATGAAGCACTTCTTCGAGTTCTTCCCGAGCAATGCCCACCCCATGGGTATCCTCTCGGCGATGGTGAACTCGCTGAGCACCTTTTACCCCAAGAGCCAGGACCCCCACCGTCCGCAGAAGGACGTGGAGCGCACGATCTTCCGCCTGATCGCCAAGATGCCCACGCTGGCCGCGATCAGCTACAAGAACAACTTGGGCCACCCCTACATGTACCCCAACAATAAGCTGGGTTACGTGGAGAACTTCCTGCACATGATGTTCGCACTGCCCACCGAGGAATACGAGGTGGACCCAGTGGTGGCCAGTGCCCTGAACACCCTGCTGATCCTGCACGCGGACCACGAGCAGAACTGCAGCACCAGCACGGTGCGTCTGGTGGGTAGCAGCCAGAGCAACCTTTATAGCGCCGTGAGCGCCGGCATCGCGGCCCTGTGGGGTCCCCTGCACGGTGGCGCCAACCAGGAGGTGATCGAAATGCTGGAGACCATCCGCAACGATGGTGGCGATATCCAGAAATGGGTGAACAAGGCCAAGGACAAGAACGACCCCTTCCGCCTCTTCGGTTTCGGTCACCGCGTGTACAAGAACTTCGACCCACGCGCCAAGATCATCAAGAAGAGCTGCGACGATGTGCTGGGCAAGTTGGGCGTAAAAGATCCCGTGTTGGACATCGCGAAGCAACTGGAGGAGATCGCCCTGAAGGACGACTACTTCATCGAGCGGAAGCTGTACCCCAATGTGGACTTCTATAGCGGCATCATTTACCGCGCCATTGGCATCCCCACCCGCATGTTCACGGTAATGTTCGCCCTGGGCCGCCTGCCTGGTTGGATCGCACAATGGAAAGAGATGGTGGAGAACAAGGAACCCATCGGTCGCCCGCGCCAGATCTATACCGGTGCCACCAAGCGGGACTACGTGAGTCTGAAGGACCGCGGCTAAGCCCGTTCCCCGATCAATGTGACGAAGGAGGTGCGCAAGCATCTCCTTCGTTCGTTTTACTGACCATGGTCATGTTCGCCTCCCCGTTGATGACGGAACTTCGCTGCGAACCTCAACGCTTTTCATACCATGACCACTGCCACCAAGGACCGCACCACCAAGCATCTCTCGGACCTCCATTTCGATCACAAAGTGTGGCTCAACACCCTGCAGTTCTGCAAGGAGGAGATCACCATCTTCGAACGTCGCATGGAAGAACTGGTGGCCCGAAATACCGACAAAGCACTGCTGGCCGAGCTTGAGCACTTCCAGAACCAATACATCCGCGAGCGCGAAGTGATCGATGAACTGCGCCATGGCATCAAGGAGCACGAGAACTTCCTGGAAAAGGAAATGAAGGAACATCCCGTGGCCATTGAGCACCGCGCATTCGGCGACCATACCGAACTGCGTGACCGCATGGTGACCTTCGAGAAACTGTACCGCGAACTGAAGGACGAGTTCCACCGCTGGATGGCGAAGGTGATGTGAACCGTGCTCGGCACTACCATTTGGAACAGGGGCTTCTTTGAGGCCCCTGTTCGCATACATGACCTGTGTCATCCGAAATGACGACGAAGGTCATGGACACCGGTCCTCGTTAGGAATAGGTTCGCAACATCCGTGGTGGAAGGTCGTTGCCCTGATCAGTGTATCACCCAGGCCAGTTAGTCAAGTGATCGTTCCAGCGCACATCACCATCGACAGGAACAGACCAACACCCCACTCATAGCGACCATGAAGCTCATTCTCGTCCCCACCGACCTCAGCGCACCTGCCGAACACGCAGTTGAGGCCGCCGCCCAGCTTGCCCTGAAGAGCGGAGCAACAGTACACCTCGTTCATTCCGTGGATGTGCCCGACACCTGGCAGGACGCGAGGTTCAGCAATGCGGTGCTGGCCACCCGGACACCGAAACAGCAACAGGACCTCTACCCCGAGGTGAGGGCGCGTGTGGGTGAAGCGAAACAGATGCTGGAAACGCGGACGCTTCGACTTACCCGTAAAAAAGTGAAGGCCACTTACCATGTGGGGGCGAACGTGGCCTGGAAGGACATCACTGCGGTGGCGCGCGACATGAAGGCGGACCTCATCGTGATGGGCACCCATGGCGCCGGTGCAATGAAAGAAGCACTCATCGGCAGCAACACCCAACGCGTAGTGCGCCTTGCCGAAGTGCCTGTGCTCACCCTGCGGGAGGCCTTCCCAAAACGCGTGGCCAATGTTGCCTTGTTGCTCGACCCTTTGGAACCCGGCCTGGAGAAGACCATTGCCGGATTGTTGCGACCAATGGAGGGGCAACGAACGCGCCTGCACTTGGTACGGGTGAACACGCCGAACGGATTTCAGGACACCGATACCTCATTGGAACAACTGCACAAACTCGCCCGCAAACTGGAACCCACGTGCCTTGTTCACGTATGTGACCATTATTCAGTGGGGGAAGGTGCGGTGGCCTTCGCACGACGGGAAGGCATGGACATGATCGCACTGCCCACCCATGGACGACAAGGCCTGCGTGCCATGCTGAACGCCAGCGTTGCCGAGACCATTGTGAACCACTCAACCGTACCGGTACTGACATTAAGGGCTTGATCGGAATGTGCAGGGCTGCGATAGGTATGATCGCTATGGCGCGAACGGAACGGTTCGATCTCCGGACCGTTCCTCGTGTGCCAATAACCTATCCACAATGCGCCGATCAAACCCCCCTCGAACACCTGACAAAGATCAGTCTCTGGTCCTCCACATGCTTATACGTTCGCGGCTTGACCGCTTTCCCTTTCTTGGCGAAAGCCGTTCGCACATGACCAGGAACCAGCGACCGATCACGACCATCGACGAGTTGGTGAACGAGCTCTGCAAAGGGGTCGGACGGAAGGGTTATTTGGAGATCCTGGACCGTATCGCGATACCGGTAGAGGACTTTGAGCCCTACTGCCGCTGGAACGACAAGCACTACACACGCAATTGCATTTCGCGCACGGCGGATTTCGAGCTGCTGGTGATCTGCTACGAACCAGGGCAGCGGACCAGCATCCACGATTACTCCACCGAAGAGGCTTGGGTACACCCATTATTTGGCTCCGTCGTTGAAGAGCGGTTCGAATACATACCCGGTCAACCGCTAAGAAAGGTCTCGTCGGCGAAACTGGACCCCGGATCATTCTCCTACCTCCACAACGGCAGGGGCATTCACCGCTACACCAACGCGGAAAGCGGAAGGTCCATTACCCTGAACCTGTACGCCAAGCCCCTGATCAAGTGGAAGGTGTACGATGAAGGCTCGGGGGAACCCCAGGACAGATACCCGCTCGCGAGTTAACTAGGTCGTTACTGGGATCTCCCCTATTTTTCGGATCGTGACGGGTTCCATCTTCAATGCCGGGCAGGTCGCGGAGATCGCGGCCATGCTGTTCAGTTCCGCTGCCGAAGGGCTGGTGGTGGTGGATGGCCATGGCGCCATTTGCCTGTTGAACCCCCGGATGACGGAACTGTTCGGTTACAGTGCCAACGACCTGCTTGGCAAGCCGATCGAAGCATTGATCCCCAGTGCAAAGCGCAACCATCATACGCACCTGCGCGAAGGCTACATCCGCACACCCCACAAGCGGCCGATGGGCATGGGGTTGGACCTGATGGGCGAACGCAAGGATGGAAGCACCTTCCCTGTAGAGGTAAGCCTGAACCATTTCGTGATCGGCAGCGACCGCTACGTGATGGGCCTGGTGACCGATGTGACCCAGCGGAGAGAGGCCGAGCTCCAATTACAGCGTACGAATGACGAGTTGGAGGACCGCGTGGACCAACGCACTGCGGAATTGAGGGAGGCCGAGAAGAGCGTTCGCGAAGCCTTGGAAGCGGAGAAGGAACTGAACGCTCTGAAATCGAGATTCGTAAGCATGGCGTCGCATGAGTTCCGCACGCCCTTGAGCACGATCATGAGCTCGGTGGACCTGATCGCACGCTATAGTGACGGCCCGCAGCAGGAGAAGATAGACCGGCACGTGGCCAAGATCCGCAGCAAGGTGCGGGAGCTCACGGCCATGTTGAACGACTTCCTGTCGCTGGACAAGCTGGAACAGGGCATGGTGCGCTGCAATCCCTGCGAAGTGGACGTGGTGCACCTGTGCATTGAACTGGTGGAGGAGCTGCGCAACCTTACCAAGCCGGGACAGGAGGTGGACTATGACCACCATGGCAATGAACGCACACTGTTCCAGGACCATCAGATGCTGAACCATGTGTTGAGCAACCTGATCCAGAACGCCATCAAGTACACCCCCGAGGGAAAGCGTATCAAACTATCCACGACCCTCGAGGATGGTATGTTGTCCATCAGTGTACAGGACGAAGGGATCGGCATTCCCTTGGAGGACCAGCAACACTTGTTCGAGCGCTTCTTCCGCGCCAGCAATGCATTTACCGTTCAGGGCACCGGTCTGGGCCTGAACATCGTGCGTAAGTACCTGGACCTCATGGGCGGTACGATCGGATTCACCAGCGAACCCGGAAAAGGCAGCACCTTTACGGCCACCTTGCCCCAACACCACCACCATGAAGACCATCCTGCTCATTGAGGATGACAAGGACATGCGGGAGAACACCGCAGAGATCCTGGAACTGGCCAATTTCAAGGTCTTCAAGGCCGAGAATGGCAAGAAAGGCGTGGAACTGGCCCGGAAGCACATGCCCGACCTGGTGCTCTGCGACATCATGATGCCTGAACTGGACGGCTACGGTGTGCTTCACATGCTCGGAAAGGACTCGGCCACGGCAGAACTCCCGTTCATCTTCCTCTCGGCCAAGGCCGAACGCAGCGATGTGCGCAAGGGCATGGAGCTTGGCGCGGATGATTACCTGACCAAACCGTTCGAGGAGAGCGAACTGCTGAACGCGATCGAAGGCCGGTTGAAACGCAGCGACCTGTTCCGCAAAGGCTACGACCCGAACGCCGAGGGCCTGAACGGGCTGCTGGAAAATGCGCGTGGCGTGGGTGCCCTGCAGGAGATCACCAGCAATCGCAAGACCCGGTCCATCCCCAAGAAGGAGATCATCTTTCATGAAGGGGACGAACTCCGTTCGGTGTTCTTCGTGCAGCAAGGCAAGGTGCGCACATTCAAGATGAACAACGACGGCAAGGAACTGGTCACGGGCCTATACAGCCAAGGCGACTTCCTGGGCTACATGAGCGTGCTGGAAGGAGGTCGTGTGGCCGAAAGTGCGGAAGCCTTGGAAGAGACCGAGGTGGCCCTGATCCCACGTGAGGAACTGCTGGCCCTGTTGTACCGTGATCGCGATGTGAGCATCCGGTTCATCAAGATGCTGAGCAAAGAGGTGCGGGAAAATGAAGAGCGCCTGCTGCAGCTCGCGTATGCCCCGGTCCGTCAACGTGTTGCCCAGGCATTGGTACGACTGCACAAACGGTATGGCGGCGGATCGGACCACGACCTAGGGGTCAGGATAAGTCGCGAGGACCTGGCAACGATGGTTGGCACCGCAACGGAATCTCTCATCCGTACCCTCACGGACCTCAAGGAGGGCAAGTTGATCGAGGTCCAAGGCAGGGACATCCGGATCAGCGATCTACATGGTCTGGAGCGTCTGGCCAATGCATGATGTTCGATCCCGTTGCTTCGCATCACCCATGGCCCGTTAACTTCGCCACCGACAGACAACCACTCATGAAAAAGCTCATCGGACTCGCTCTTTGGCTCCTCGCCTTCCTGATCCCCTTCCGTTTTGCATTGCTGGACACCGGCGAATTGCAGACCCCGGAGGGCGCAGAGAACGTGAAGGGCCTGATCAGCTTCGTGGCCATGCTGGCCCTGCTCTTCATCGGCTATGCCTTGGTGGATGGCAGCAAGGCCGCTGCACCCAGCGACGGGCACGGTCACTGAGCCGTTCAACGCTCAATATTCCGCCTTCACATGGCCCATATCCTGCTTCCCACCGACTTCAGCGCCAACGCCATGAACGCAGCGAACTACGCTGTGCAGCTCTTTGGAGTGGAGGGCAACACGTTCACCGTGCTGAACAGCTACATGCTGCCCCACGGCGCAGCGAGCTCGATGTGGAGCATTGATGGACTGTTGGCCAAAGAGGCCCAGGAAGGTATTGACGACTTCGTGGCCAAGCTGAAAGCCACCCTGCCCGGTATGCGCATCGATCTGCGGACCGCAGTGGAGCACGGCGATCTGCCCAATGTGGTGGCCCGATTCAGCGAGGACGCGGACAAGCCGCAGCTGGTGGTGATGGGCACTCAAGGCGCTTCCGGTCTGAAGGAAGTGCTGCTCGGTAGCAATACCGCCGACGTTATCAAACGCGGCAGTTTCCCAGTGCTGACCGTTCCGGAGAACACCCGATATGAAGCACCTAAGCGGATCGTGGTCGCCGATGATGGCGGTCCCATTGACAAGGGTTCCCTGCAGATCCTGATCGACATTGCGCGCTGGTCGAAGGCTGAGGTCCTGATCGTGCGTGTGATCAATGAGGATACCACCGTTGAACCCGGTGCTCCGGATGCGCGGTTCGATGATCTCTTGGGCGCCATTCCCCGTTCGCACCATTATGTAAGTGGCGAGAACGTGATGCAGGCGCTCAACGGCTTCGCCGACCAGAGCGACGCGAACATGGTGGTGGTGCTACATCGCAAGCGCAGCATCTTCGAACAGCTGTTCCATACCAGCACCGCCACCAAACTGGCCATGCACACCCACATCCCCATGTTGGTGCTGCAACAACAGGCCGACTGATGGCCTCCCCCACACTGCGCGGAGGCCTGCCCCTCTTCTCTTTCCGGGGCATCAAGGTGTTGGTGCATTGGTCCTTTCTTCTCTTGCCCGCCTGGATCGTCATTTCGGGGTTGTCCGACGGTGTGCCCTTCATGCAGCTACTGGCGCATGTTGGGCTCGTTCTTGTGGTCTTCGTTTGCGTGGTGGTGCATGAGTTCGGGCACGCGCTCACCGCACAGCGTTACGGCATTCGCACGCGCGACATCACCCTTTTGCCCATTGGAGGTGTGGCCAGCTTGGAACGCATGCCCGAGGACCCGAAGCAGGAGTTCTGGATCACCATTGCCGGCCCGCTGATGAACCTCCTGATCGCGGCATTGGCCTTCCTGATCGTTGCCATCACCGGCGTATCGCTCTTCTTCTCGGACCTGCTGTTAGGCGCCACCACATGGACGAACGTGCTGTCGTTCGTGATCATGGCCAACATCACCTTGTTCCTCTTCAACCTGATACCGGCCTTCCCCATGGACGGCGGGCGTATCCTGCGATCGTTGTTGAGCATGCGTTTGCCCCGTGAACGCGCAACGGACATTGCGGCCATTGTCGGGCGGATGTTCGCGGCTGGTTTCGTGATCGCAGGGATCGCATGGGGCCAACCTTTCATGGCCCTCGTGGGTGTGTTCGTGTTCTTTGCCGCTGGTTCCGAAGCACGCAGCGTGCGGCAGAAGGCCAGGTTGGAAGGCATAACCGTAGGCCAGGTGATGCGAACACGGTACTGGTCGCTCCAACAGACCGCAACGGTGCAGCAGGCGGTGGATGAGCTGCTTGCCGGCGGGGATAGTGTGTTGCTCGTGCTTGACGGCCAACGGCTGGCCGGTCTGCTGATCCGTGAGGACCTGATGAGCGCCTTGCAGAACGGCCGTGACCATGACCCACTTCAAGCCATTCCCTTACGCGCTGTGCCGGTCGTGGCGCCGGAGGAAGGAGCGCACAAGGCCTTCCTGCGCATGGTGAACGAAGCGCATCCCGTTCTGCCCGTGCTGTCCGAGGGCCGGATCGTGGGCATTATGGAACCTGAGAACCTGGCGGAATATCTGCAAGTGCAGCAGGCCGCCGGTCGGAAAAGCTGATGCGATCAGCGCTTGGGCTTCGGGTTGTGCAGTGTGAACACCCGCGAGATATTGAATCCGAAGTGGATACCCCCATCGGACCACTGCTCGGTGGTCTCGGTGATGTAGCCCCGCTCGAACATGGCCAGCGAGTTGGTGATGTGGAGCTGGAACACGTGGCCACCGGTCTCGATATCGAAGCCCAATGAGAACGAATTGCGATAGGGCAGCTCACCTGCGGCTTGTTC
>CAZQFG010000043.1:0-18967 GCA_964592515.1 uncultured Chryseobacterium sp.
TTCGCTGACTGATCCGAACGAACAGTGTTGAACAGGGCCGTCCCGCTGAGGGACGGCCCTGTCTTTTTTACATCGATCCCCGGACCTCCAACTTCCCATTCGGGGGCGGACCATCGCCGCATCTGGCGCTTGGTCAAGACCTGATCTGCATGTGAAGTGTGAGGTCACCAAGCTCAGTTTACTTGGGTTTGTGTGACCATGCCTATTGGCTAAATGGCCTGAGCGATTAAGGCCGCTCGATACCCGTGATCATGGCTTCGTGATCCGGTCCTCACCAGGGCGTGGTGAATGGCAGTGCGATCTGGTCGCCGATGACCACTTTGGTCAATAGCCGAGCTTGCGAAGTGACGGTAGCACGGTCGAACGTGCCTATGTGCGGGACATTCTCCGAACACATGCGATAGAGGGCGGGGTTTTGGTGTATGTCAAGCCCGGAATGAACAGGCACTAACGAAGAAGGCCCGGAGCTATCCGGGCCTTCAACAATGCAGTTGTAGTGGTCAATTACGCGGCGGGGGCGGAGGAGGCGGGGGAGGAGTGCCTGCACCGGGAGCGGCCGGCATGGGTGCGCTCGATGCAGGGGCTGGCGTGGCTCGCGCCGATCCGCCTCCGCGAGAGAAGGTGAAGCACAATCCTCCGGTCCAAGCGAACTGGTAAATGGAACTGTAGGTGCTAACACCCGCACCGGCCCCACCAGTGCCAAAGTAGAATCCTCCGCCGAAGCCTTGTACAGGCGACATCAGTTGTGCTCCCAGCTTAATACCCACCGTCTCGGTAACGTTGATCTGCAGGCCGAGCTTGCCACCCCACGCGAATTTGGTGGCCTCGTCGTCGCCGGTCATCCAGCCGCAACCGATGTTGAGCCCACCATAGCCGCTCACGGCATCGCTGAACGGCATGCGACCGAGACCGCCGAGCATGATGTAATGCAGGGTGACGTCGTAGGGGCCGAACTCGTTGAATCCGCTACCTCCTAGGTACGCCTCGGTCTTCTGGTTCTGGTAGAGCAGTTCGATGGCCTTGTTCGGGCGCACATCGAACTCGATGCTGCCACCGATGTGCTGCCCATCCGCAACACGGCCTTCGGTGTAGGAATAGCCACCATAGGTGCCGCCCATGGGAAAGCGGTCCTGGTAGGTGTAGCCTGAGAAGATGTTCAACCTGACGTTCTGAGCATGCAGCCCAGCGGCCAGCATGAATGGTGCGGCCAGGGCCAGCAGGGTTCGTTGGTTCATACGCATGGGTATCAGATCTATGGCCGAAAGGTAAGCGGGGATGAGCGATGTTGAATGACAGTGAACATCTCTGGTCAAAGAGTAGGGGAACTTGGTGTATTGTGTTTCCGGTGGATGGCCCGTCGGCTACATTCGCTCCGTCATGGCGAAGTACATTCTGTTCCTTGTGCTCACCGTGCTCGGTTTTCTTGGGGCTGCAGTTTCCAAGGCCCAACCGATGCAGGACACCATTCCGCATACCGTGGTGCATGAGATGCTGCACAACAGCGACTCGCTCCGTGCATTGAGCTTCGAGGCTGGCCCGATGAAGTTCGTGCCCTTCATCGCCCCGAGCTACACCCCCGAGATGAAGTTCCTTCTCACGGCCGGGGGGCTCATCACCTTCACCTTCGATCGAAAGGACCCCGGGTTGCTCCGGTCCTCCATTCCCTTCTCCTATGGGAAGAGCACCAACGGGTCCACGCAGCTTTCCATCAAGGCCAACCTCTATCTCCGTGACGATAAGTTCCGCCTGACCGGTGAGATCTGGCACAAGGACATGCCGGACAATTACTATGGCGTGGGCTATGACGATGGGCGCACAACACCGCGGTCCGACAGCACCAGCGCCTATCACCGCAACTGGCGGCGGATCTATGGCAAGTTCGTTTGGCAGTTCAAGCCGAAGTACTTCATCGGTGGCATCTGCGATGTCAATTCCACCAAGGCGAGCGAACTCAATCAGTTGATGCAGGAGGATCCCGATCTGCTCCTGTACGGGGACACCTTGGAGAACCGGGGCATAGGCTTAGTGTGGCAGTACGACAGCCGGGATGTGCCGGTTAATGCCTACACGGGGCTCTTTCTGGACATGAGCGTGATCAAGTACGGCAGGGCCTTGGGGGCGGCGAGTGATTTTTGGGTGATCGACCTCGACTACCGGCAGTATGCACCGGTGGGTAGACGCCGAACGGTGGCCTGGGAGGTACGAAGCCGGGGGTGTTTGGGCGATGTGCCGTGGACGGAGCTCTCCCAGATCGGTACCCCGTGGGACCTGCGGGGCTATACATGGGGCCAGTACCGCGATGAGCTGATGGTCTACACCATGGGTGAATACCGCCACATGTTCAACCGGCGGACGCCGAACAAGCATGGCAGCTTGGACAGCCGGTTGGGGTTCGCCACCTGGATCGGATTCGGTGCCGTGGCGCCGGACATTGCCTCCATTCCTAACCTGCTGCCGAACGCCGGCATCGGTCTGCGTTTCGAGACCGAGAAGCGCTCCAATGTGCGTCTGGATTACGGGGTGGGCCTGAACAGCAGTGCGTTCTACGCCACCTTCTACGAGGCGTTCTAGTCGCAGCGGCTCTGCATCGGCAAGAATGCTGCGTGCACGCTGTTCGGAGCGATCCCATGCCGGGTGATATGTGCGGGAGTACCCCTTCCTTGACGACCCGTGATGGGGGCGGGCATTTCCGCACCCCCGCGTCCTTGCAACCTTGGATCAGAAAGCGTAGCCCACCTTGATGCCGTAGCGGTATCCCAGGCTGTTGCGATCGATGGTGGTGCTGCCGGAGGTCGAGAGGTCAATGTTCATGTCGTTCACATCCCGACCGAGCCTGTCCTCGATGGCCTGGGCCAGGTCGCTGTACAATTCACCTTCACCCTGCAGGTCGGCCTTCACCTTCAGCGTATAGAGCGACCAACGCGGGGCGAAGAAGATGGCATCAATGGCCAGGCGGTCTTTCAGACAGAGGAATTGATAGCCGAGCGCAGGACCCACCCCGAACTCGATCAGGTCGATACGCAGGTCGCTGTCGATGCGTCCATCTCCGTTCTCACCTGTGGCCACGGCAGAGATCGACGCGGTGTATCGCGTGTCGCTGTAGCGGAGATAGGCGCCCAGGTACAAGCCTCGCGGTGCAGGACGCTTGTCGCTTTTCTCGATGTACCACTTCACTTCCGGTGTGATGTAATAACCGGTGAGCTCGCGATCGGCCCCGAAGGTGATGTGCTCCGCGTTCAGGTCGAAAAGTCCGCTGGGCGTCAGCGGCAGCATGTAGCTCACGGTGAGCGCGACGGACCAATCGGGGTTCAGGACCCGCTCGTAGTTGAGGGAGATGGCTTTGACAAAAGTGGAGGTGAGGCCCAATTTCACCACGTTCCTGCGCGTTATGAAGCCCACGCTGTCAGGTTGTGCGGTCAGGGGCTGGACCAACAAGAGCGCTGGAAGTAACAGCGGGAAAAGGCGGAACGAACGCATGGTGAACAAAGCTCGTCCGAAATTTCGGATCTGGTATCATGGACCGGGCTTCTACTTGATTTTGCCGCGCACGCTTACCTTGGCCGTCCCTAAACCTCTCATGAACATGCGTAAGATCCTTGCCTCCCTCGCCCTTGTGGTGGGGTTATCCGCCACCGCCCAGAACTACAATGACCTCGTAGAGGTGGTCCGTTCGGACATGCGCACCGAGCACCGCGCCATCGTGATGTCCAGCCTGGGCCTCACCGAAGCCCAGAGCGCCCTGTTCACCCCCATCTTCGATGAGTATTCAAATGCGCTGAAGAAGCACTGGGACAAGCGTATCCAACTGATCAAGGATTACGCGGCCAAGTACGAGACGATGAACGATGAGACGGCCGCTGGTTTCATGAAGCGGATGAGCGCGCTGGAAAAGGAGGGCATGGCCCTGCGTGAATCCTACGCCAAGAAGGTGGCCAAGGTGCTGCCCACAACTGTTGCTGCACGCTGGATGCAAGTGGAGCGCCGACTGAACCAGGTGGTGGACCTGCAACTGGCCAGTGAGATCCCGTTGATGCCGACCCGCCGCTGAGCCGGGATGATACACCGATCGAAGAGGGGCTCAAGGGCCCCTCTTCTCTTTTCCAGTGTTCAACCATTTCTCCTTGGCGTGGAGGATCCATAACAGCATGGTCCAGATAAGGCCCCAAGCTGGCTTGCTTTCCGCCCACGCAGGCTGCATGTTCCTGGTCCTTATCCACCCGAACAACGGGATACGTGCTGGACGGGCGAGCCGCCACGCGGTCCATATTGCAGGACCACCGTTCATGCGTCCAACCATCGTAGATTCGATGGCTACACCCGGTCGTTGGGATGAGCCATGAAAGAAACCCGATACGCCCATTACTAGGTGGGGCCTTGATCATCGGGCTCGTTCAGCTTACGAATGCGCAGGACATTGATCCGCGCCAATACGCCAACGCGCCCATCGGCATCAACTTCCTCATTGCCGGTCCGGCCGTCACCCGGCTGGGCCTGCCGCAGGACCCCGCCATCCCGTTGGAAGAACCGCGCCTGAACACCGCAGGACCCGTGTTGGGCTACGCGCGCGTGTTGCGCATGGGTGGGCAGAGCGCCAAGCTCAGCGTGGTGGTGCCCTACATGTGGCTGGAAGGCGATGCGCTGTTCAATGGTCAGCCTGTTTCCCGTTCGGTGCAGGGGCTTACGGATGCCAAGCTGCGGTTCTCCGCCAACCTGTTCGGCGCGCCCGCGATGGGCTTGAAGGAGTTCATCGAATACAAACAGGATCTCGTCGTAGGTGCGAGCATCACTGTGACCGCGCCCACCGGCCAGTACGACCCCGAGCGCCTGGTGAACATCGGCGCCAATCGATGGAGCTTCAAGGGCGAGGTGGGCGTATCGAAGGCCGTGGGCAAGTGGGTGCTGGAACTGATGAGCACCGCCGAGGTGTTCACCGACAACGCCGCATTCTACGGCGGAAAGCTGCGCGAGCAGGACCCCGTGTTCGCCGGTAAAGGCCATGTGATCCGTAATTTCTCCAAGGGCATGTGGGCGAGTGTGGACGCCACCTACTACACCGGAGGCGCCACCACGATCAACGGGGTGTTCCGCAACGACCTTCAGCAGAACTGGCGACTGGGGGCCACCTTTGTGGCACCGGTGAGCCCCAAGCACGCGCTGAAGCTCAATGCCAGCAGCGGGGTGTACGCGCGCACCGGCAACAACTTCGACCTCGTGGCCGTGACCTGGCAATACCGGTGGGGGACGGGGTTATGACCGTCAATCATCCGCCGATCAATGTGGAGATGCACATGCCCCGCGGCCTACCCGCCGATGGATATGCGATGGGAAGTGGGCCTGCGCGCCCCTTGCATCGTTCCAATAGGGTCGTCTTCCGCAGGTGAACGAGCGATCACGAACGGAAGAATGCCCAGCTGATGGCAAGCAAAAGCACATAGCCGGTCGGGAAGGCCCAACGGCAAACCCGGTCCAAGCGGTCGCCGCGGTCCGTCCGGCCGCGCTGATCGAATATTCCGACGAGCAGGTTGACCGGCACCGAGAGCGCCATCGTGAAGAAGCTGAAGTTGATGAAAGCGTGGATGAACGTGGTGTAGGAGATATCCGGCAACACATCCGATAAGAGCACCTGATAGGTGACCGCGGTAAGGATGCCTACGAAGGAAACGCCCATTCGGTCGCCCAGCGACGAACGGTCCATCCAGAACACGCCCCAGGAAAGCACCACGATGACCGCGAGCGGGAACAGTACCAAGCGCAGGATATGCACCGGATCTCGCGCGATGTCTATGGAAACGGCCAAAACGGGCACGTTAACGTGGGCTCCAAGCACAGTGGTGACGATGGCCTCCTTGCGCATCGAAGCACCGCGGACATCCCATTGCGGCACACGCAGAGACCCCTGATCGAAGTAGGCGCCATGACCGGAAGGTTCCAGGAATGCCTCCTGTGGGTAGAGACCGTGGATCCGGAGGTTGATCTCCATCTGCTGCTCATCAAAGGGGAACCTGGACAGGTCCATCCGGCTTTTCGCTGAGCCGTTCAATGAACGCATCAGCGTGCAGGTTCCGTCCGGTGTGATGCGCAACATCTCACTGCGCACATCCAGTGGCCCTGCGGCATTTAGGAGGTCCACCGTGGGCAACCAGATGGGGTGCACGTCCATGAGGCCGCCCAGGTCATTGAAGATCAATTCCGGGACACCGGTCTCGGCACTGTCGAAGACCTGGCGGGTATCCTTCCAGCGCAGGATGAGCGAACCCGCGAAGCTGATCGTCTCCGACTCATCGTCGATGGCGTCGATGTCCTGAAGATGGAACTCGGCCAGGACCGGAGTGGGCCCGCCCCCTTGGGGAGGCCCGATAACGGCCGCGATCTGTGCGGACGCTCGCAAGCCGGTCAGGGCGAGCAATGCGAGCACACCCGGAATGAGCGTACGCTGGACCATGCGTTCAGTGCTTCCCCTTCTTCAGTAGGAAGGAACTCACCGTGAGCATCAGGATGGCCCCTGGCAGGATGAGCATGTCCCAGCCCATGGTCTGCGCCGCGAAGATGCGGGTGAGGAACAGCACCAGCAGGGTGACCAGGAAGGTGTCCCATAGCAAGAGCTTCAACTGGGTGTAGCTCTCCACCCGCATCCACGCGAACGAGACGTCCTTCAGGAAGTGCAAGTCGCCGATAAAGAGCTGCACCAGCCCCACTGCCACGATGAAGAAGGCGATGGCCATGAAGAAAACGTCCACGGCCTCGAGCGCCGGGAGCAACGGCCTCTCCATCTCCGGATGGATGAGCAGGTCGTGGTAGGCCTCATAGGTCATCCACAGACCACGGCCCACCAGCACCAGTGCATCCAGCACGAGCACCACTCCGATGATCATCACAGCGGTACGAAGGACGAAACGCATGCTGTGCGCGGATCACTTCTTCGCCGCCACCGGGAAGGTCTCCACCGTCACCTTGGAGATGCGGCCGGAGAAGGTCTCCTTGTTACGATAGGCGAGCACCACTGGCGTGTTCTCATCGGTCCCAACATCGGCGCTCTCATCAATGCCGAAGGTGTTCGCGTTGGTCTTCGCGATGCGTCCTTCACCCACCTTCTCACCATCCATCAGCAGTGTGGCCATACCACCTCCACCGCGACCGCCATCGTAAGCAAAGTCGAGCACGAGGGTATGCTTGCCGGGCGCCACGGACTTGGTGGAACGGACGGTGTAGCTCTCCAGACCCACCCAGTTGTAGGTGTAGTGCAGCACGCCGTCAAGCATGTAGAAGCTCCATCCACCGAAGTCACCTCCCTGGCAGATGATGACGCCATTGGCCTTGGCAGGCACCTCCACTTCCGCCGTGTACTTCAGCGAGGAGTTCTTGATGTTGATGAAGGCGTTCTCGGGCATGCCCTTGGCGCCGGGGTACAGCACCAGCTTGGTGCGCCCGTTCATCAGGTCCGGGCGGCCGGCGATGATCGGGTCGAAGCGCTCGATCGATCGGTCGTCGATGGGGAGCACATGGTACTTCACGGCCTCCTCCATGAACTTCTTCTTCAGCTCCTCCAATTTGGCAGGCTCCTTCTCGGCAAGGTTGTTCGCCTGGCTAAAGTCCTCATTCACGTTGTACAGCTCCCATACATCCTCGGCGAGAGGGCGGCGCGGCGCGGCTTCCCAGGGTGCCTTGTGGATGGTGCCGGCGAACCAGCCGTCGTGGTAGATGCCGCGGTTGCCGATCATCTCGAAGTACTGGGTCTTACGCGTATCAGGCGCCTTGGCGTCATCGAACGAGTAGTTCATCGCCACGCCTTCCATGGGGCGTTGCTCGATGCCGTTCACCATGCGGGGCGCGGGCACTTTCGCAGCGGCGAACACCGTAGGCGCCACATCGATCACGTGGTGGAACTGCGAACGCACCTCTCCTTTCGCCTTGATGCCGGCGGGCCAGTGCATCACCATGCCATTACGGGTACCGCCGAAGTTGCTGGCCACTTGCTTGGTCCAGGTAAAGGGCGTGTTGCCGGCCACCGCCCAGCCGGCGGCGAAGTGGTTGTAGGTGTGTTCGGTACCGAGCTGATCGATGCGGCTCAGCTGCATATCGAGCGTTTCCTGCACCCCGTTGAAGTAGGTGTTCTCGTTGTACATGCCGATCATACCCCCCTCGGCGCTGGAACCGTTGTCGCCCACGATGTAGAGGATCAGGGTGTTCTCCAGTTCGCCGCGTTCTTCGAGGGCAGCGATCAGGCGACCCACCTGGGCGTCGGTGTGCTCGGCGAAGCCTGCGAACACCTCCATCTGCCGCTCGAACACGCGCTTCTCATCCGCCGTGAGCTTGTCCCAGTCCTTGATGTCCGCCGGCTTGGGGGCCAACACCGTGTTGGCGGGCACCACACCAAGGGCCTTCTGCCGGGCCAGTGTCTCCTCGCGCACCTTGTCCCAGCCCTGGGCGAACTTGCCCTTGTACTTGTCGCTGTATTCTTTGGGCGCATGGTGTGGCGCGTGGGTGGCGCCGGTAGCGAAGTACATCATGAAGGGCTTGTCCGGGGTGAGGCTCTGTTGCGTGTTCATCCATGCAAGCGCCTGGTCGGTCATGTCGTTCGTGAAGTGGTAACCGGGGTCGTCCACGTTCGGGTACACACGCGTGGTGCCGTCGTACACCATGGGGTGCCATTGGTTGGTCTCACCGCCGATGAAGCCATAGAACTTGTCGAAGCCGCTGTGCGAGGGCCATCGGTCGAGGGGGCCGGCCACAGAGCCCTCCCAAGGCGGTGTTTCGTGGTATTTGCCGAAAGCCGCGGTGGCATACCCGTTCAATCGGAGCACCTCGGCCATGGGCGTGATGGACTGTGGGCGGATGCCGGTGTTGCCGGGGAAGGCCGTGGCCACCTCCATGATGGCGCCGGCGTTGTTGCTGTGGTGGTTATAGCCGGTGAGCAGCGCGGTGCGCGTGGGGGAGCAGAGCGCGGTGGTGTGGAATCGGTTGTACTTGAGCCCGTTCGCGGCCAGCTTTTCCAGCGTTGGCATCTGGATGGGCCCGCCGAAGGCACTGCTGTGGCCGAAGCCGATGTCGTCGATCAGCACCACCAGCACGTTGGGTGCACCCTCGGGCGGCTTCACCTCAAAGCGGGCCGGTGCCTGCGCGTTGCGTGCATCCAACTCGGTGATCGAGGGTGCCTCGGGCTCATGGATCGGCAGCACGGTGCGGTCCATGTCCCCGGAAACACTGGCCTTCCCAGCGTCATTGCTGGAACGTTGGCCATCCGGGGCGTTGCAGGCGATCGCAAGCGCGGCCAAGGCCAGTGCGATGAAATGGTGTTTCATGGTAGGTTCGGACTGATCGGAAGAGGACTCAAAGTAATGTCTTCTGCCGGATACCCGATCGGACGGCACCGTCTAATTCGCGTTATCGCCTTGGGCTTGGGATCGCGACCGCTGCTTGATATAGTACTTCAGCCGCAGGCGGATGATGTTGTCCGTGGAGAAGTCCTCATCGCCGATGGCATCGCGCGAACGTTGTAGGGTGTAAATGACCTCGGCCCGCCAGTTGTAGCTGAATTTGCGCCCCAGTCCCACGCGGAACCGTACGCGGTTGGCGAACCGTTCCTTCACGTCCTGGTCCATGGTGAGGAACGTTTCGCCATCGGCCAATGCATACCACATGGTGTCGTTGTCATAACTGCGCACATCGAGTGGTATCGCGAATTCCGCACGCAGACGCAGGCGCTGGCTACGCTGCAGGGAATCGGTGCCGGTGTCGCGCACCTGACGCAGCTCGTACCGGGTGTTCAGGCGTGTCTGTACCCTGTTGAACGGCGTGAAGGTGTACTTGGCGCCCAACTGCAGGCGCACTTCGGCGGTGTTGTATCCTTCCTGCTGGATAGTGTACCCGTACGGCACGCCGACGAGGAAGCTCCAGTGCGCCGTGGGGCTCACCTCCAAGGACGGGCTCACGTTGAGGCTTTCCCAGGGTTGCTGGTCGCTGAGCAGCGTCTGGTAGCTGAACTCGCACTCGGCCATGAAGTACCCGCCGAAGCCGTGGCCCACGATGCCGTCCATCCATAGCTGGGTGTTGGATGTCTGTGCATGAAGACCGATCAGGCTCGCAACGGCCAGGACCGTCAAGACCATACGCCGCACCCACCGGAGGTTGCTGAGGTAAGCACGGTGATGGACACTGCGTTCGAACGATCGCCGCTCGCACAGGGTGTTGCATGCTTGAGCGGTGCTCGGGCAAGCATGGTCAACTGGCCTTCCGGCCATCCCAAGCTCACGGTTCATCCCCTGCATAGAAGGCCGCATCGGAAGGCATTACTGGCGGTGCATGCAGGCCGGGCTGTATCGCTTTGAACTGTGTGGCCAGCCAAAGGGACTGCGCAGCTTCTTTCGCCAGTGAATCGATGCGGGCCTTCATGGCGGCCACGCGCTCGGGCTGTTCTGCGGCAAGGTCGTGGCTTTCGCCGGGGTCCTGTGTAATGTGGTACAGCTCGGCTGCGGAGGGCAGCAGCGTCCGCCAGATCAGCTTCCATTCGCCCATGCGTATCGCGGCCCGGAAGGGGTCGATGTTGTAGACCATCTCCGTGCGTGGGGAGGGCGCATTCGCCTTCAGTGTGGGCCACACATCTTTACCATCCAGTCGTTTGCACGCAGCGGTGGAAGCGCCGGCCAGGGAGGCCAGTGTGGGGAGCATGTCGACCACATGCACCAGTTCGTCCACCACCGATCCGGGCTTAATGTGACCGGGCCAGTTCACCAGACCGCACACGCGTGTGCCGCCTTCATAGAAGGTGCCTTTGCCATCGCGGTAAGGGCTGTTGTCGCAGGGGATCTTCGTTTTCGACATGTCCCCCTCACCGGCGAACATCGCATTGGTCGTACCACCGTTGTCGCTGTGGAACACGATCAAGGTGTTGTCCCGCATGCCGCGTCGCTCCAATGCTTCAAGCACCGCCCCGATCTGGTCGTCCATGGCCGTGATGCTGGCCGCATAGGCGCGTCGTGAAGGATCGGTGACCTGTGCGTACCGATCAAGATACTCCTGGGGTGCCTGGTAAGGGGTATGCGGTGCGTTGAAGGTGAGGTAGAGGAAGAGCGGTGTGGCCGGGTCATGGCCTTCGATGAGCTGCACGGCACGCTGCCCCAACAGGGTGGTGGTGTAGCCCTTCTCCACTTTGCGCTCGTTGCGATCGTACCAGTCCACTACCCCATGTTGTTCGTGCGTGAAGTAGTCCAGTTCACCGATCAGCGGTCCATAGTGGCTGTCGAAGCCTCGTTGCATGGGCCAGTACGCGGGGTTCGCGTGGCCCAGGTGCCATTTGCCCACGATCGCGGTGGCGTAGCCTGCGTCCTTCAGCACTTGCGGCAGGGTCCGTTCGGTGGTGTCCAGTCCATAGGTGCCCGACGAAGGGATGACGAAGGTCTGCAGGCCGTAGCGGAAGGGATAGCGGCCGGTGAGCAGTGCGGCCCGCGTGGGTGTGCACATGGGCTGGGTGTGGAACTGTTCCAAGCGTGCACCGTCCGCCGCCAGCTTGTCGATGTGCGGGGTCTGGATGTCCGACCCGTGAAAGCCCACATCCTTGTTCCCCAGGTCATCCGCCAGGATGTAGATGATGTTGGGCCGGGAACCGTGCTCGGCGCTCTTCTCCGAGACCGTTCTTCCATCGGTGGGCACCTGCCCCTCGCCCTTATCGGGTGGCGGCGTGCCGCAGGCTGCGAGCAGCAGCAGGACATGGACGAATGCGAACAAGCGAAGAGCGTTTTGCATGGGGAGGTCGGGGTCGATGATGGAACGGATGGCGAAGATGGACAAACGGCAAGAATGAGATAAGACCCTTCAACCGAACGGTCTGGACCGTCCGAGCTTAGGAGGCATCCTTCACACACCGGAAGCCCACATGGCTCATCCCGCTGTCCGGCGTGCTGCCCTGGCGTGCGCTGGGTCGGTAGCGCCAGCAATAGGTGTCGTGGCACAGAAAGCTGCCACCACGTTGGGCACGCAACGGTTCATAAGGACGGTCGGGGTCGTAGCTCTTGTTAGGGCCTTGAGGGTCCGCCACCACCTGTCGTCCTGCACGGCGCGCATACAGCTGCATGTCCAGCCAGTCGCTGCACCATTCCCACACATTACCTGCCATGTCGTACAGCCCATAGCCGTTCGGGGCGAAGCGGCCCACCGGGGCGGTGCGCACGTAGCCGTCCTTGGCGGTGTTGGTCTGCGGGAAGCCCCCCTGCCAGCTGTTGCACTTCACCAGGCTGTCCGTGGGGTGCTCGGTGCCCCAGATGTAGGGTTGCTGCTCCACGCCGCCCCGTGCGGCGCGTTCCCATTCGGCCTCGGTGGGCAGCCGCTTACCTGCCCAGGTGCAATAGGCCATCGCATCGTTCCAGCTCACCTGCACCACGGGATGGTCCATGCGGTCGGCGATGTTGCTACCCGGACCTTCGGGATGCCGCCAATCCGCTCCGTGCGTCCAGCTCCACCACTCCAGGTAGCGACAGTCGTGCAGCTCCTTGCCCACGGGGCTGAACACGAGCGAGCCGGGCACCATATCCTCGGGCTTGGGCGGTGGGGTGCCCGGCGGCACCTGCTTCATGATGTCCTCGAGCACGGGGGCCTTCTCCGCATCGGTCACGTAGCCGGTGGCCTCCACGAAGGCGAAAAACTGCGCATTGGTCACCTCGGTGGTGTCCATGAAGAAGCCCTTCACCGAAACGCGGTGAGCGGGCCGTTCCTCGGGCCAGGCGAGGGTGTCGTCACTGCCCATGGTGAACTCGCCACCGGGGATGTACACCATGCCGGACGGCGCTGCTTTGTTTACACTGACCGCACTGGCGCTGTTCGTACCCTCTGGCGTAGTTGGCGATCCGCAACCGTTCGTGACCAGGAGAGCAACTAGAATGATGGATGTAACGAGTGCGCTTTTCATGCCGTTCGGTCTTCCGGTTACAAGGGTAGCATTTCCGGATAGCACCTGTTGGGTCGACATGGTTCCGCAGCACCTTTTTATGCACCGCATCACTCCACGTTCACGAAGGGAAAGCTGAGGAAGAACTGAACGGTGGAATTGGTGGAGGAGATGCCTGCCGTATTCGCTTCGAACACCTCGGTAAGGCCGAGGCAGTAGCGCAATCGAAGGTCGATCCCTTTGTAGCCCCGTGGTTTGCTGAACACCAGGCCGAGGTCGATGGGCAGCGCCAGCTCCACGGGCATCAGGTCATCCTGGATGTCCTTCGTTACGGTGAACGCATCGCCGCCCACCAGGTCGCCTGTGGTGGCCAGCTTGCCGCTGGTAAGGAAGCTTACTTGCGGGCCGGCGCGCAGGTAGAAGCGTTCACTGACCTGGCGGTGGAACTGCAGCGGGATGTCGATATAGTTCAACTTGAGCTGGGTGGCATAGGAACCCACCGCGCCAGTAGTATCCACGAAGGCGTTCTCGAAGCCTTTGCCGCCGCGCGGGGAAACGGGCTTGAACTCCGGGGTGAAGGCCCAGTTGTCATTCAGCTTGATAAAGGTGCCCAGGCCGAAGTAGAAACCGGTGGCCGGGGTGGTGCCGCTTACGCCCGGCATGCTGCTGAGGTTGAGCCCGGCATCGAGGGTGAAGTGGAAGTTCTCAGTGGCTGCCTTGTCACCGAAAAGAAGCACCAACAGCGCGGCTTGTGCATGTGCCAGCGAGGTGGTAAGGGTGAATAGCAGTGTGAATGCGATGGTGCATAGGGGGCGAAGCATGGGATACGAATTGGGTCTTCAAGGTTGAGGAGCGCATACCTGCGTGTACCGCTACAGAGCGATCATGGTGCTGCGATCAGGACACAAGGGTAGGAGATCCTAGGGGCCGTGCGATCATACGGTACCGTACGATCAGGACCGAAGGGCATTGGTTACGTTCGCGTCAAATTGTCGCCATGCGTTCTTCCGTTCACATTCACTCCTTGGTCACCATCCTGCTTGCCACTGCATTCGTGGCTTGCTCCACGCCCGAACCCCAAGCCCCGGCTACAGAGCAGACGGCCGCAGCACCGGACAAGCCGGTGCTCCAAGTGGACCTGAACGGAGGCAAAGTGACCCCCGACAATTTCCGCCGCGCCGAAACGGACATGTACTTCACGCGGTTCACCACCGGAAAGCCGCTGGGCCAGATCACCCACGAGCGTGAGCTCACCCCGATCGATGCCCAGGTGGTGGTCCGCTCCAATCGCGATACCTACTACTCCAGCGGCGTGTTCGATCTGGATGCCGGGCCCGTCACCATCACACTACCCGATTCGAAGGGCCGCTTCCAGTCGCTGCTCGCCATCGATCAGGACCATTATGTGGTGGATGTGGCCCATGGTGCCGGTCCGCGCACCTACACCCGCGAGCAGGTTGGCACCCGTTACATGGTCGCGCTCTTCCGCACCTTCGTGGACCCCAACAACGCAGAGGACGTCAAGGCCGCTCATGCCTTGCAGGACGCGATCCAAGTGGCGCAGCCCGGTGGTCCGGGCACCTTCACCGTGCCGCAATGGGACAGCACCAGCCATGCCACCGTGCGCAAGGGGCTGGATGTGCTCGCCAGCACCTACACCGGGTTCGCACATGCCTTTGGTTCGCGCGATGAAGTGGACCCCGTGCGCCACCTGATCGGCACGGCCGCTGGCTGGGGTGGTAACCCCGACCGCGAGGCCATCTACCGCAACGCCGTGCCCGAGCGCAACGATGGGACCACGGTGCACCGGCTGCACGTGGACCAGGTGCCCGTGGATGGGTTCTGGTCCATCAGCGTGTACAACGCCCAGGGCTTCTTCGCGCCCAATCCGCAGAACGCCTATTCGATCAACAACATCACCGCGCAGAAGAACGCCGATGGCTCCATCGACATCCAGTTCGGTGGTTGTGATGGCAGCGTACCCAACTGCCTGCCCATCACTGCCGGCTGGAACTACATCGTGCGCCTCTATCAGCCCCGCAAGGAACTGCTGGAAGGCACCTGGACCTTCCCGGCCGCCGCACCGGTGCAGTGATCGTCATCCGGTCCACCGAAAACCTCTTCACCCACAACACCTGTTCCCCTGATGTTCCGCCACCTGTTCCCGCTGAAGCATGTGCCACTGCTGGCCCTGCTTGCCTTCCACGCAGCTCCCCTCGTTGCCCAGATCGACAAGGACCAGCTGGCCCTGCAGGTCTACCGCGCCGACACGGCCAACACACGCGGTCTGATGCCCCTGGTCTGGAAGCGCAGCTCCGCGGTGAGCGTGGATGGGCAAGTGAAGCTCACCACCCTCACGGAGTTCAGCTTCGATGAGAAGGGCGAGCTGCAGTACAAGCTGGTGGACGCGCAGAGCTCCGTGCAGCAGAAGCCCGGCATCCGCGGGCAGATGCAGAAGAACGCCGCCGAGGACAAGGCCGACTATGTGCAGAAGGCACTTGCGCTTTCCCTAGGCTACACCTTCATGACCAAAGGGGAGCTGATCGACTTTTTCACGAAGGCCACCGTTACGGAAAAGGACGGGTTGATCGAAGCCACCGCCAGTGATGTGCGTGTGAAGGGCGACAAGGTGGTGATGTGGTTCGACGCGAAGACCAAGCTGCCGGTGCGCAAGTGGTTCAGCAGCTTCCTGGGTGCGGATGCCATCACCGGACAAATGGACTATGCCGCGTTCGCCAGCGGTGTGGTGCACGGCACCACCACGGTGCTGGACATGCCGGCCCAGAAGATGCGCATCAATGCCGAGAACAAGGACTATACGCAGCGGATCCGCTAAGAACAGCCTCGAACATCATCCTCCTTTCCATCACCCCAACGACCATGTCCATGCGTTCACCGTTCCATCCCCTGCTGATGGTGCCTGTCCTGGCCGCTGTCAGCGCCTGCAGCACCCCATCGCCTGAAGCAACCACACCGGCCACTGACACGGTGGCCGTAGCCCCGCCCGCTGAGGCCTCTGCGCGTCCTGTGCATTGGAGCTACGGTGCAGAGAGCGGTCCCGCCACCTGGGGAAGCCTCAGCCCGGTGTATGCCCTCTGTGGCAGCGGTCAGGGCCAGTCGCCTATCGCCCTCACCAGCGGCGCCACCAGTACCGGCCCCACTTGGTCATTCAATTATGGGAATACCAAGTTCGCGGTGGCCCACCACGAGCATGTGGAGGACCTGGTGGACAATGGCCACACCATCCAAGTGACGGTGGATGAAGGCAGCACGCTCACGTTGAACGGCACCACTTACACCCTGAAGCAGTTCCATGTGCACACGCCCAGTGAGCACACCATTGACGGCAAGAACATGCCCATGGAGGTGCACCTGGTACACCAGGATAGCGCCGGCCACTTCGCGGTTGTGGGTGTGCTGGTGAAGGAAGGCGCCGCCAACGCCAACTTCGCCAAGCTGGTGGCGAACCTGCCTGCCGCCAAGGGTGACACGGTGACCGTGGCCGGCGAGCAGCTCGACCTCACCATGCACCTGCCCGCTCAGGAGAAGGCCTACCACTACGTGGGCTCGCTCACCACACCGCCCTGCAGCGAAGGCGTGCAGTGGCTCGTACTGCATGACATGATCACCCTGAGCAAGGACCAGATCGAGGCGTTCAGCTCGCGTGTGGGCCCGAACAACCGGCCCACGCAACCGGTGAACACGCGTACCGTGCAGGTGGTCGGACTGAGCGGTAGCATGCAATGAGCACCGCTCGCACCCTGCTGCTGGCCGGCCTGATGGCCTTTGGTGCACTGGCGCACGCCCAGGCACCGGCCGATACCACCACGCACCCGCTCAAGCCCGGCTGGTGGCGGATCCCCGGCACACAGACCCGCATGACCATCGGGGGCTATGTGAAGGTGGACCTCATCCACGACCTGAAGCCCATCGGCTCACCGAACTTCTTCGATGTGAGCAAGATCCCCACGGACGGCAGTACCGGCACCAGCACGCATTTGCAGGCCATGGAAACTCGCCTGTTCCTGGATGTGCGCCGCGACTCCCGCTTTGGCGAGGTGCGCGGCTTCGTGGAGGGCGACTTCTACGGCAGCGGCAACACCTTGCGCCTGCGCCATGCCTACGTGCAGGTGGGCGAGCGCTGGTTGATCGGTCAGACCTGGAGCACCTTCATGGATGAGTCCATCATCCCGGCCACGCTGGACTTTGAAAAGCCCGCGGCCTATGCCTTCGCGCGGCACGCCCAGTTCCGCTATACACATCCGTTGGGCAAGAAGCTGGCGCTCGCCCTGGCCTTGGAAGAGCCGGCGAAGAACGTGCAGGCACCTGGCGCAGGCGAGCTCACCAATCCACTGCCCGATGTGGTGGCCCGGTTGAAGTACAGCGGCTCCCGCGGCCACCTGCTGCTGGCCGGCTTCTTCGGCACGGTGGAGTTCACGCCCGACAGTGGAGCGGTACAACAGATGACGAGTACCGGCGTGAACCTGAGCGGCGCCCTTAACGTGGGGAAGCGCGACAAGCTGACCGCACAGGTCATCTACGGTCCGGGCATAGCGCGCTATCGCTTCGGCAAGTTCGGCGCACCGGACGCGCAAGGCGAACTGGCACCCATCACGGGTGTGGCGGCCACATTAGGCTATCAGCACTGGTGGGCCAAGGAGTGGTCCTCGTTCGCGGTGGTGAACGCCGGGGATGACGATCCCCTGGCCGGACAGCCCAGCTCCGATCCCGACCTGGTCACCTACGGGGCGTTGAACCTGCTGTGGCACTTCACCCCCTACGCATTCGTGGGCATGGAATACCTGCATGGTCTGCGTGAGAACATCAGTGGTGCGGACGGTTCGGCCGATCGCATCATGCTCAGCGTGCGGATGGACTTGAACTGAACGTTTTTCGCCGAAGTGATCGAGCGACCCGCAGAGCACTGGTCGGGAGATCCGATGCGTACGAACGTTCGGGGTACTTAATGTACGCCTTCGTACATTCCGCCATCATCCCGCTGCCATCTTTGCGCACACCTCCAGCGATCGCGCCGATCCGTTCCGCCCCCATGAGCGAACCCACTGAACTTGCATGGATCACCGCAGGCTATGCCACGTTCGCGGAACGTGGACCGGAGGCGTTAAAGGTGGAACAGCTGGCGCGCCAGGTGGGCATCAGTAAGTCCTCCTTCTATCACCACTTCGCCGACATCCCCTCTTTCATCGACCGGCTCCTTAACTACCACCTGGAACGGGCGGAGCATCTGGGGGACAGGACAAGGGCCTGCGCCACCTTCGACCCGGAGTTCCTGCACGTGTTACTGGATTCCAAGCCTGATCTGGTCTTCAACCGCCAGTTGCGCAATCAGCGGGAGAACCTCTCATACCAGCTCTGCTATCAGCGGGCCCACACCTTTGTGGAGCATGCCGTGGTGGGCATCTGGGCCGAGGCGCTCGGCATTCCGGGCCGCACCGAACTGGCACGCAACCTGTTCACCGTGGTGGCGGACCTGTTCTACCAACGGTTCAAGAAGGATGAGCTCACCTACGAATGGCTCCAGGAATTCCTGCTCGAGGTGCACGGGTTCATGGGTGATGCAGTGCGCCGCAGCGGCATCCAAGCCGCTCCATGAACGCCATCCGATTCACCGCCCGAAACAGTACCTCACGTTGAGGCCGAACCCACCAGCCCTGAAGTCGGTCTTCTCGATCAACCACAACGTGGGGCGCCAGTCCAAGCTTAGCGAGATGGGCACTGCGTTGAAGTGATAGTCAAGCCCCAGTTCGCCGCTGAAGCCGAGGTAGAACGGATCGTCGATCAACATGGAGGGGCCGGCCCCAACGTACCAGTTGAACGCCTCACCGCCCAAGGGCTTGTACAGGAAATCATATAGCGCCTCGATACCCACCCCATCGCCGAACGAGAGGTCGGCATGCACGCGGCTGAACTCGCCGACCTGGAAGAGACCGTCAACCGCCACGGTATTGCCAAGCACATCGCCAAAACGGATACCCAACTCCTGCGCGGTCGCGATCTGTCCGGAGGCGAGCAATAGTAGTGAAAGGAGGATCTTCTTCATGGTCGACAGGTGTTCGTGTGCGGAACATT
>CAZQFG010000044.1:0-16701 GCA_964592515.1 uncultured Chryseobacterium sp.
ACGGCTGCGTGTACTTCGCCGAGGAGATGATGAAGCGCAACAAGACCAGCTTCAAGGGCAAGACCGTGGCCGTGAGCGGCAGCGGCAACGTGGCCCAGTATGCCATTGAGAAGGCCACCCAGCTGGGCGCCAAAGTGGTGACCGCCAGCGATAGCGACGGCAGCATCTACGATCCCGCAGGCATCACGCCGGAGAAGCTCGCCTTCCTGATGGAGCTGAAGAACGTGAAGCGCGGCCGCATTGAAGAGTACGCCAAGAAGTTCAAGGGCGTGACCTTCAAAAAAGGCGCCCGCGTTTGGGATGTGGTGGCCAAGTGCGATGTGGCACTGCCCTGCGCCACGCAGAACGAACTGGACGGCAAGAACGCCAAGGACCTGGTGAAGAAGGGAGTGAAATATGTGGCCGAAGGCGCCAACATGCCCAGCACGCCCGAGGCCATCGAGGTGTTCCACAACGCCGGTGTGCCTTTCGCCCCCGGTAAGGCCAGCAACGCCGGTGGTGTGGCCACCAGCGGTCTGGAGATGAGCCAGAACAGCCTGCGCCTCAGCTGGACCCGCGAAGAAGTGGATGCCCGCCTGCACACCATCATGAAGGACATCCACGCTGCGTGCGTGAAATACGGCACCGAAGGCAAGAGCGTGAACTACGTGAAAGGCGCCAACGTGGCCGGCTTCGTGAAAGTGGCCGACGCGATGTTGGACCAGGGCGTGGTGTAAGCCGCGACCAAAGACCCGAAACGAAAGCCCCCATCGTGATGAACGGTGGGGGCTTTTTCGTGTACGGACACACCTGAACAACGGCGACTTTCGTTACCGCATCAATTCAACCCACCATGCGCCAATTCACAGCCATCATTTCCCTGCTCCTGCTCTTCGCCTGCGGCCGTTCCACACCCGAAGCCCACCGATGGGCCAAAGCCGATGTGGCCGAGAACGGCGGGTTCGAGCACAGCGCTGCCCCGACACCCGCTGTGGACATTATACCACAGGACCGGAAGATCATCCGCACCGGAGACCTGCGCTATGAAGTGACGGACCTGGACATTGCCCGTGCGCATATCCTGAAACAAGTGACCACGAACGGTGGCTACGTGGAAGGCGATGACCGCAGCGACCGTGGATCATCCATGGACCTGACCATGCGGGTACGCATCCCTGCCGACCGGTTCGATACGTTCCTGGGCGACCTGAGCGGGCTGGGGGAACTGCTCGACCAGCACATCAACGCCACGGATGTGACCAGCCAATGGGTGGATGTGGAGGCAAGGTTGACCGCGAAACGCAAGGTCGAGGAACGCTTCCTGGCCATTGTGGGCCAAGCGAAGACCGTGACCGAAGTGCTTGAAGTGGAACGTGAACTGGGCAATGTCCGCGCGGAGATCGAGAGCATGGAGGCCCAGATGAAGGCGCTGAAGGACCAGGTGGGCATGAGCACCTTGACCATCACCTGTACCAAGCCACATGCACGCATCAACAGCTATACGCCGCACTTTGGATCGGCCCTGCGTGATGGATGGAACTACTTCGTACAGGTCCTTGAGGCCATCGTCCATCTCTGGCCGTTCCTGCTACTGATCAGCGCGCTCGTTGTTTGGTTCAAGCGCCGACGCTTCTCGAAAAAGTGACGCCCCACACTCCATGAACGAAGAAGCCCCGAACAGTCCGGGGCTTCCTCATGGCAAAAAACAAACTGAGCCTCAACAGAACTCGTCGTAGGCCATCATCAGGTTGTCGGCGATCATCTCGGCGCTGCGGCCCTCAATGTGGTGGCGCTCCAGGAAATGCACCAGCTTGCCGTCCTTGAACAGCGCCATTGAGGGGCTGCTGGGCGGATATGGCAGGAAATGTTTGCGGGCCTGGATCACCGCATCGGTATCCACACCGGCAAACACAGTGACCAACTTCGCGGGACGCTTGTCAGAGCGCAGGCTCATTTTTACGCCGGGACGTGCAGCACCGGCAGCACAGCCACATACGCTGTTCACAACACAAAGCACGGTGCCTGGCTGCATCAGTGCCTTGTCCACTTGCTCAGGGGTCTTCAGGTCTTCAAAGCCGACACTGGTCAGGTCGGTCTTCATGGGGGCTACAAGCTCAGGGGGATACATCAATGTTTCGGGATTTGTTCCAGCGCGGGAATACCCGGTGCCGGTTGGTAAGCGGGTACAAAACTACGATGACCGGCAGCCGGGCCGTTACCGACCAAACTGGCTTGGGATCCCCATAGAGCCAGTGAACCAACTTGCCCCGTAGCTTGTCCTTCCGATACTTTGGACCTCCGATCTCACCCCATGGCCTTACGACACTCCTTTCTGCCCCTGCTCGCGCTCGCCCTTCCGTTCACCCTTAACGCCCAGGAAAAACGCGCCACCCTTCCGACCGATGTGCAAGCCGAATTGATCCGTGCCGGTTTCCTGGAACAGGACCTGGCCGATCTGGTGGAGAAAGACAACTATACCACGGAGCACAATGGCGTTCGGCACGTTTACCTCCGCCAGCGTTGGCAAGGCATTGAAGTCTGGAACGGTGATATCGCCATCCACCGTGGCCCGAACAACGCCTTGCTGAAAGTGAACAACGGAGCGTTACCGTTCATGGCCAAGCGCGTGAACACGGTCACTCCAAAGCTGAGCGCCGCACAGGCATTGGCCAGCGTATGGTCCCGCACAATGCCCGGCCTACCAGTGCCGCAGCTATTGACCACGGAGGACGGGGGCAAGCGCAACCGCTTTGATGGCACCAACACCAGCGGCAACGATGTGGTGGTAGAGCTGTACTTCGTACACGCAGGCAACGGCCTTCGCCTTGCGTGGAACGTGAACCACTATACGCCGGACGGATCCCATTGGTGGAACGTACGGATCGATGCCGAGACCGGTGCAGAGTTGGAGCGGAACGACTGGGTAAGCCAATGCGCGTTCGACGTGGAACACGATCATGCGCATGTGCCGGCCGCATCGCCTGCTCTTGAAGCCGCACCGGCCCCACTGGCCCCGAACGACTACAACGTATTCGCTTGGCCACTTGAAAGCCCGAGCCATGGTGCCCGCACCCTTCAGAACGCCCCCTGGACGGACGGGGGCATTGCTTCACCGTTCGGCTGGCACGACACCAACGGTGCTGCTGGCGCAGAGCATACGATAACGAAGGGCAACAACGTGCAGGCCCAAGAGGATGCGGACGCCAACAACTCGGGTGGGTTCAGTCCCGATGGCGGTGCCACGCTGGATTTCGACTTCCCGATCAACTTCACCCAGACCCCGGTCAACTACCAGAGCGCGGCCATCACCAACCTGTTCTATTGGAACAACCTGATGCACGACGTCTGGTACCAATACGGTTTCAACGAGGCCTCAGGCAATTTCCAGCAAAACAATTACGGCCGCGGAGGTCTCGGTAACGATTTCGTATTCGCTGATGCACTGGATGGCAGTGGTACGAACAACGCCAACTTCGGCACACCACCTGATGGAGGCAATCCGCGCATGCAGATGTATGTGTGGACCGCGGGCACTCCTGACCGCACCAGCGATCTGGACAATGGTGTGATCGCACATGAATATGGACATGGCATCAGCAACCGACTGGTAGGTGGTCCATCCAATGCGAGCTGCCTTGGCAATGCAGAACAAATGGGCGAAGGCTGGAGCGATTACTTCGGCCTTATTATGACGATCAAGGCAGGGGACGTGGGCACCGACGGTCGCGGTATAGGTACCTACGTACAGAACCAGGCCACCACAGGCCCAGGCATCCGCCCGGCACGCTACAGCACCAGTTTCGGTGTGAATAATTACACGTACGCCAGCACGAACAGTGGTCTGAGCGTACCCCATGGCATCGGATTCGTATGGTGTACCATGCTTTGGGAAATGACCTGGGAACTGATCGGCGTGTACGGCCTTGACCCGGACATTTATAACGGTACAGGAGGCAACAACATCGCCATGCAGCTTGTCATCGACGGTCTGAAGCTGACCCCCTGCAACCCTGGCTTCGTAGATGGCCGCGATGCCATTTTGCTCGCCGATCAGATCAACAATGGCGGAGCGAACCAAGCCTACATCTGGGCCGCCTTCGCACGACGTGGATTGGGTGCAAGTGCCACTCAAGGCTCGACTTCCAGCAGGACGGACCAGACCGAAGCCTTTGATACGCCAGTACCCAACAATGTGGGCGTGGCCTCCATCATTGCTCCAGGTACCGAACTGTTCAGTTGCCCAGGGCTGACCTCACCCGTGGTGGTTGAGATCCGTAACTCGGGCTCCCAGCCCCAGAGCAATTTCCCCGTGAGCTACAGTGTTAACGGCGGCACACCTGTTACCGAGACCTTCACTGGCACCATTGGTAGTGGTGCATTGGCCACCTTCACATTCGCACAATCCGCAGCCCTGGTCGGAAGCGGACCCTTCACAATAGCGGTCACCACAGGATTGGTAGGCGACCAGCTGACCACTAATGACCAGCAGACACGTGCCGTGACCCTGTTGCCCAGCACCACGGTTGCGACCAATTATGTGCAGGACCTGGAGAGCGGCTCGGCTACCCCAACGGGATGGACCCGCCAGAACCCTGACAACTCCACCACCTGGGGGAACACCCTGCTCACGAATGGTGCCTTGTGCGCAAGTAGCCGTGCTTGGTCCATCGACTTTTACAACTACAACTCCACCAACCAGGAAGATCGTCTCATTTCACCAAACATTGACCTTAGCGCGTCGGCCGGTACGCGCCTGAAGTTCCACCACGCCTATGTGATCTACTCATCAGGATATGAGGACCGTATGCGCGTGGATGTGAGTGCCGATTGCGGGGCAACGTGGACGAGCGTATTCGACCAGAGCGGTTCCGTGCTGGCCACGGCATCGCCCTCCACCAGCGCATGGACCCCTACCAATTGTTCCCAGTGGCGCCTAACGGATATTGATCTGAGCGCCTATGACGGAGGTTCCATCCTGGTGCGGTTCACGGCCATCAACGGTTACGGCAACTTCCTTTACCTCGACAATGTGACGATCGAGAACAACGGAGTGAAACTGGCGGTTGACATGCTGTTGGAAGGACCATACGATCAAGGCAACGGCCTGATGCGCGATGACCTGCGCGTTGCGGGCCAGATCCCCTTGCAGGAGCCATACACGACACTGGGCTTTGCGCAGGCCGGCAATGGTGGCGGAGAATCCATCAGTGCTTCCGTATTGACCACTACTGGGAATGACGCCATTGTGGACTGGGTACTGGTCGAGTTGCGTAGTGCCTCCACCCCGACCACTATCGTGGCCACACGTGCTGCACTGCTCCAACGTGATGGCGATGTGGTCGACAAGGATGGCACATCGCCTGTGACCTTCCTTGCGGCACCGGGTAACTACCACGTAGCCGTGCGCCACAGGAACCACTTGGGCTGCATGACGAACGCTCCAATAGCCCTGTCCGGTGCCGAGACCGCGGTCGACCTGACAGCCACAAGCACCACCACCTTTGGAACAGAAGCACGGAAGACCATTGGCGCGCGCACGGCGCTATGGGCGGGCAACGTGATCCGTGACACCAACCTGATCTACACGGGAACGGACAACGACCGTGATGCCATTCTGCAAGCGATCGGCGGTACCGTGCCTACCAACACCTCGGCAGTGGGCTACCATGCACAGGACGTGAACATGGACGGTGTGATCAGGTACACCGGAGAGAACAACGACCGGGACCCGATCCTAACGAATATCGGAGGGGTGATCCCCACATTGATCAGGCTGGAACGACTGCCTTGAGCAGCATCTCGATGACAGAACGGACCGCACATCGCGGTCCGTTCGCTTAATACGGGAGTAGAGTTCCTGAACGGACCGCTATAACGAGCGCTTCTTCTTGAAGAACGCTTTCATGAGGTCCGCGCACTCCGCTTCGAGCACTCCGCCTGTCACATTGGTCTTCGGGTGGAGCAACCTGCCGCCGATGCGCCTGTAGCCGGCCTTTTCGTCGAACGCACCGAACACGATACGTCCGAGTTGTGCCCAGTTCAGCGCACCAGCGCACATCACACATGGCTCCAGTGTCACGTACAGGGTGCAATCCTTCAGGTACTTGCCGCCCAGATTCTCGGCAGCCGCAGTAATGGCCTGCATCTCGGCATGCGCAGTAACATCATTGAGCCGCTCGGTCAGGTTGTGCGCACGTGCAATAATGCGGTCCGCACAAACGATCACCGCACCAACAGGGACCTCATCCGATCTGAAGGCCTGTTCCGCTTCACGCAGCGCATGCCGCATGAAATGTTCGTCATCGTGTACGATCATTCCAACAGTATGTTGATGTGTCGGACACGCTCCCCCTTTGATGATCGCACGTGCAGTGAATAGGCGCCACGTGCAAGGTCCCCCATGATCAGCTCCGTGCGTCCCGCATGGCCCTGCAACGCGCGCACCGTGCGACCGGTCGCATCCAGCAGATGAGCGGTCCATGGCTCATCCGACCCAATGAACAACAGGTCCCTTGTCGGAACCGGCCATACGTAAAGGGCGGATCGTTCGCTCTCGTTCACGCCGATGTTGAAATCGACCATGCAATCCAAGTAATGGGCCTCGTGGGAGCCGTCATCCACTACCATCGTCTCATCGGATGGCACACCGTAGGTCCATGCGAAATAGAACAGCATCATCTCATCCGTTGTAGCCTCACCCAGGAACACCCACTGTGGTGGTGTGCTCGGGTTGTTCGGATTGGCCGATGTGTTATCATAAACGGCTTCACCGTGCAGCACGGTTCCCGCAGGCAGGTAGATTGGGTTGCGGAAAGGGTAGAGGTCCTGCCACCGGAAATCCCACTCCGGGATATCGATCAGGTTCACCACCTCGCCTCCGGGTTTCACGGCCCAGGACCGCATGCTTCGACCGATCAGGTGGCTATGTGGCCCGATGGCAGTGATGGTGGCGTTCACCGGCACCGTGTATTGCTCATGGAATGTGCGGACCTCATTGGGTGGGATCACCAATGGTCCGTTCGTCATGTTGGTCAAATGGTTCAAGACAGGGTCTATCGCCAACTCACGGATGAAGCCACCGTCACTGAGCTCGATGTTCACCCGGGTGCTATCCACCTCCACGTTGCTGGTCGCTGGATAATGCACCTGAATGACAAGGTCCGAACCAGCGTTCAATTTGATGCCCATACCAGGTGGTGTGAAGAAGGGCTCTGAACCAGGCACCCAAATGCCTACAAGCTTGGCATCGTTAACGCCTATACCACCGAAGCTGGTATACCCTGGCTCGATATCAGCATCATCCAACACCTGCGCCTCGCCAGTGGGATCCTGGTAGACCAGGACATGGTGGACCATTGCCCGATTTCCCGGCACCACTTCAATGCCGGTGATGTACCTGTCGATCGGATTATCGATCGGCAATACAAAACAACGATAGAGGTCCGCGGAGGATGCCGGTATCACATAATCGGGCATGATCGCGGTGATATCAGGGGCGGCGATGACCGCTTCAGTTGAATACTGTGGTGAAGGCGGCTCGCCAGCAAGGTCGCCTGATGGAGCTCCTCCATCCACCCAGGCCGCAAGGATGTCGATCTCCTCCTGGGTCAACGTTCGTTCATGCGCCAGTGGGCGATACGATGGATCGGGAGGCCAAGGAGGCATGTATCCCGACTCGGTCACCGCACGGATCTCGTTCCTCCAGAAATACGCATCACCATACCCGACAAGACTGAAATGCCCCACCCCCCCGTCGTGATGACAGGGTGTGCAATGCGTATAAACGATACAGGCCACATCGTCGCTCCAGGTCGGCGTCTGGGCGCGCAGCACTCCGGACCAACCGATCACCAAGGCAAAGGGGAGAACAGTGTTGCGCATGAGCGGAGCGATATGGATCACTGAAAGCGGTGAGCGGGTGCGGTCAATGTGATTCCTGGACCAGATCGGTGGCCGGAATTTCCTGCACCAACAGATCGTCCACGCCAGGCTTAATGTCCTTGATGTTCAACTGCACGGTACGGCGTCCGTTCCATTCATTCTCCTCCACAGTGTAAAGTACACTGAACGGAAGGCCACTTTTAACAAGTTCCAAGTGCCTGCCCTGCTTGAAGGCAATGGCATCGAACCATCGCTTGGGCTCATCCGGATGACAAAGGCTCATCTTGATATGATCGTCGCCCACAAGACGTGCATTGCCGGTATCCACCAAGCCCCGGGTAAGGAATACTGGACGCATGTTCGCCGGACCGTAAGGCGCCATATGATGAAGGACGCGCACCAGAGGCTGGTCGAGGTCCTTCAGTGAGATCTCGAGATCCACCTCTTCCTCGGGGATACGCATATGAGGAGCGATGGTACTGCGCACCACCTGCTCGAACCGCTCCCGGAAAGGACCCACTTGGTCCAACGCCATGGTAAGGCCTGCCGCGTACATGTGTCCGCCGAACTGTTCCAGCAGGTCCGAACAAGCGTTGATCGCCTCATACACATCGAAGCCCTTCACGCTGCGCGCTGAACCGACCGCCTTGCCATTGCTTTCAGTTAATACCACCGTGGGGCGATAGTGCCGCTCGACCAAGCGCGAGGCAACGATCCCGATCACGCCTTTGTGCCAAGTATCATTGAACACCACGGTGCTCCATGCTTCCCGAAGGGCCTCATCACCGGCAATGCGGTCCAAGGCGTCAAGGGTCATTTCCTTATCCAAGGCCTGACGCTGCACATTGTTGCCATCCACGCGCAACGCGATCTGGTCGGCCTGTTTCTGATCGTGGGAAAGCAATAGCTCCACCGCTTGTCGACCATGTTCGATCCGGCCGGCTGCATTGATACGTGGTCCAATGGTGAAGACCAGGTCGGTGATGCTCAATTGCTTCTTCACGTTGGCCATGTGCATCATGGAACGGATGCCAGGCCGCGGCTCCTCGTTCAGTTGCTTCAACCCGAAATGTGAAAGCACACGGTTCTCACCGTTCACAGGAACGATATCACAAGCGGTGCTGACGGCCACGAGATCGAGCAGTGGCAATAGGTCGGTTAGCGGGATATTGTTGTGCTCGGCGAGCGCCTGCATCAACTTGAACCCGATGCCACAGCCGCTGAGCTCCTTGAACGGATAGGGGCAATCGTCGCGCTTGGGGTCCAGCACGGCCACCGCTGCGGGCAGTTCATCACCGGGTCGGTGGTGGTCGCAGATGATCATATCCACCCCGCGTTCAGCGGCATAGGCCACCTTGTCGATGGACTTGATCCCGCAATCGAGCGCAATGATGAGCGACACGCCATCCTTTACAGCATGATCGATCCCTTGGTATGAAATGCCATACCCCTCGGCATAGCGATCAGGGATGTAGAAGGTGAGATTGCCCGTGAAACGGCTCAGGAACGAAAACACCAAGGCCACGGCAGTGGTACCGTCCACATCATAATCACCATAGACCATGATCCGCTCGTTCTCACCGAGCGCACGTTCCACACGCTCCACGGCCTTGGACATATCCGCCATGAGGAACGGATCGTGCAATTGGGCCAGCGCCGGTCTGAAGAACACGGATGCGGAAGCAGGGTCGGCAATACCTCGCTGAGCGAGGAGCTTGGCAGCAGTGTCCGGACAGCGGTCGTGCTTCAGCGTCACCACAGCCTCGGGGTCCGGTGAAGGTTTCAAACGCCAACGCTTGGTCGGGAAATGACTCATGGCCCGAATGTAAGACCACTCACGGGGTCAGGGACCGCAGACCTGACCGATCGCGAACTTCGCGGCCCATGAACCTGCAAAAGGACAAACGCATGTCCCTAGGGATCCCCACCCTGAACTACCGCTGGGAGAACGGATCCTCGTTCCTGTTCTGAAGATCGGCACTGTATAACGTAACAAAGCCCCGCAACGGGTGCGAGGCCTTGTTACCTGTGGGTCCCTGCCTTCAGCAGTGCGCACGCAAGAGCATCCTATCGGTAGCCGTTGATATAGGCATTGGCGATGATCTCGCTTTCGCGGATCAGCCCCTGTACGATCTCCCGGATCACACCGTTCAGCTGCTCGTCCGAATACCGGGTCAGGTCCTGGTACACGTGCGTTTTGCGCTTACTGCTTTTGATGAAGGCGATCTTGTCCTTCTTTGTCATGTGGCCTTCTACGGCGGTAGCGATCAAAAAGATCCGGTCCGAACGAAAAAAGTGCTGGAACCCGCATTGGACGGAACATCCTTGAATGACAACGGGGCGCACATGGCACCCCGTCGCACGTTCACCAGACCCGGGCTACCGCCCCTTGGAGCCCACCCACCCCTGGATCGGCACCCTCTATGTTCACGCCATGGCCGCACCTCCACTGCGCCGCAGTTCATGCAGGCGTCGCAGGGTATCCATGTACCGGTCCACTTCACCAGCGAGCAATAGGCGTTTGGCCTGGAGCTTCAATCTGCGGTAGAGGTCGATGGGGGCTTTCATGGCGTAATGGTTCAATATTGTGCGGAACTGACTTTCAAGTGCCGTGCCAAACTTCCGGGACCTGCCCGCACACGGCGGATACATCACCCTCCAGCGCCTATTTTTGCCATCGATGCATCGCGGAGCCTACCTCGTTGGTGTGGCCGGTGGCAGCGGATCGGGCAAGACCAGCCTGGTACGCGCCCTCCGCAGCAGCCTTCCCGCCGATAGTGTGTGCGTAGTGTCCCAGGACGACTACTACCACCCCAAGGAAATGCAGGCCGTTGACCCCAATGGGAAGGTGAACTTCGACCTGCCCACCGCTGTTGACCTCGACGGGCTGACCGCGGACCTGCAACGACTGCTGAGCGGCCGCTCGATCCATAAGAAGGAATACACCTTCAACCAAGATGGTCGCGAACCCGGCACCATTGAACTGCGGCCAGCGCCCGTGATCCTTGTGGAAGGATTATTCGTGCTCCACCATGAGCCGATCCGCGAGTTGTTCGACCTGCGGGTGTTCATCGACGCGAGCGAAAGCGCACAACTGGACCGCCGACTGAAACGGGATGCGAAGGAACGCGGCTATGAATCCGACGAGATCCTGTACCAGTGGGAGAACCACGTGTTGCCGGCCTACCGGAGCTACCTGCTACCCTACCGGCACTTGTGCGATCTGCACGTGGTGAACGAGCTCGGGTTCGAGCGGGCCGTGAAAGTGCTTCGCAACCACCTGATGCATACGGCCGGTGTCAGCGAGACCTCGGCCCTTCACTGACCATAGAGACCGTGCTGCCTGATGTAGCTGATGACCGCAGGTGAAAGGCGGTCGTCAACGGCACGCCAGGACCGGATGTCCTCGCGGATCCCGGTGGCGGAAATGGGCATCAGCGGAGCATCGGCCACTATCTGGATGCCAGGGTGACCATGAAAAATGGTGGCGGCCAGATGGTCCTTCAATCCTTCGCGTGGGTACACCAACAGGCGATGGTGTTCCAGAATGTCCTCCGGGTCCTTCCAACGATGGAAGCTCGCGAGGTTGTCGCTGCCAATGATCAGCTCGAAACGGTTATCGGGCCAGCGTTGACGCATGAAGCGCAGGGTGTCCGACGTGAAATTCGGCTTGGGCAGGTCCAGTTCGAAACCACTGGCCACAAGACCTTCGTGCCCCAGAACGGCCAGGCGCATCATGGCCAAACGATGGTGGTCCGGACTAAGGACCTTGTCCTGCTTGAATGGGTTCTGTGGGGTTACCACGAACCACACTTGATCGAGCGAACGTGCCTTGCGCATGTGCTCTGCGATGGCCACATGGGCCAGGTGCGGGGGATCGAAGGTCCCGAAGAGGCAGCCGATATGCATCAGAACAGGAATAGGCGCACCAGTTCAACGGCCTCCTTGCAGGCCACTTCAAGGTCATCGTTCACAATGGTGGCATCGAAGCGGTCCGCGAAGGAGAGCTCGTGCAAGGCCTTCTCCACGCGCACTTTCAAGGTGCCGTCATCCTCCGTACCACGGTCACGCAACCTGCGCTCCAGTGCTTCCACGGAGGGAGGGCTAACGAACACGGCCAGCGCACGGGTCTGGTAGATCTCCTTGAGATCCAGCCCACCGATCACATCGATATCGAAGATGGCATGATGGCCTTCGGACCAGATCCGCTCCACTTCGCTACGGTAGGTACCATAATAACGGCCGGGGTACACCTCCTCCCACTCCACGAACTCGCCCGCCGCAATACTTCCCTTGAACTCGGCCTCGCTGATAAAATAGTAATCGCGCCCATGTACCTCGCCGTTGCGGGGTGGCCTCGTCGTGGCACTTACACTGAAGGCCAGTTTCAGGTCCTGGGCCAGCAGGTGTTTCACAATGGTGGTCTTACCGGCACCGGATGGGGCGGAAAGGATGACACACTTGCCTCGGGGCGCTTCCATCATGGCGTTCAAAGGATGTTCAACACCTGCTCCTTGATCTTCTCCAACTCATCCTTCATGCGCACTACCAGCCGCTGCACGGCCGCATCGTTCGCCTTTGATCCGAGGGTATTGATCTCTCGCCCCATTTCCTGCGCGATGAAACCCAGTTTGCGTCCCTGCTGGTCATCGGCCTGAAGGGTCTCCATGAAATAGGTGCAATGCGAACGCAACCGAACGCGCTCCTCCGTGATGTCCAGCTTCTCCAAATAGTAAACGAGTTCCTGCTCGAAGCGGTCCTGGTCAACGTTCACTTGCAGGTCCGCGAGGCGTGCCCGGAGCTTTTCGCGTGTGCGGTCCGCACGGCCTTGGTCCAACGATTCCGCTTCGGTGAGCAATTGGCCGATCAGTGCGACACGCTGTGAAAGCTCCTGCTCCAAACGCCCGCCTTCGCTACCACGGAACTGGTCGAACGCTTGCACCGCCTGACGGACGAGCGACAGCACGCCCTTCCACTCCTCATCGTCGGCGCGGTCGGACGTGGTGGTCATCACATCAGGCAGTCGGAGCACCTGGGCCAGGATATCGGTGCGCTCGCCAGGTGCCACTTCAGATGCGATCATGCTCAGTTCCTGGTAGTAGACCTGAATGAGCGCCTTGTCGAAACTGGTGCGTTTGGACAGTTGCTGCTGCTCGCAATGCACCACCAGTTCGGCCTTGCCACGCACAAGCTGCTCCCCGGCCCACTGCCGCAGTTCGGCCTCGCGGTCTTTGTACAACCCGGGCACCTTCACCAGAAGGTCGAGCTGCTTGCTGTTGAGCGAGCGCACCTCAACGGTGACCTTACGCTCCTTTACCACACCCTCGGCGCGGCCAAAACCGGTCATTGATCGCAACATGCGGATAGAATGGCCGCAAAGGTAGCGGCGCGTTCAACGCAGCACCTGTTGTTCGCGATCGCTCCTACTAACAAGATTCACTCCCATGAAAATGGAAGCTGCACACAGCACTTGGGGCCAGCCCAACGCGGCATCATACTGGCCCGGAATACCAAGACGGTCGGCGCCGACCAGCACGAACAACCAGGTGAACACTGCGGCCAGAACGGGCTGCATATAAATGTACGTACCAACCACACTAGGCGACACTACCGCAAGCGCCCAGGTGTTCATCAGGTACGCCACGAAGGTCACCATGAACACTACGAAGGCCAGGGCGCTCCAGACCGGAACGGTTAACGCGGACCATTGGACCTCCACTACCTCGGACCAACCGAACGGTAATACCAATAACAGTCCCAACAGGAACGACCAGGACATGACCGTGACCGCGGTGTACTTCTGCATCAGCGGTTTCACCATGACCAGGTAAAGGCCATAGGAGGTGGCATTGACCAGAATGAAAAGATCGCCCAAGGTGGAAGCCCCTGCCTGCGTCCCTGATGGTTTAAGGAAAATGAGGGCCAATGCACCGGCAGCGCCCAACGCAACGCCAAGCACCTTGCGAGGTGTTACCCGTTCGCCAATGAGAACAGCAGCGAGCACCAGCACCAGGATCGGTGTGGCCACCATGATGATGCTTGCGTTCAGCGGCGTGGTGCGCATGAGCCCATGAAAGAACATGAGCTGGTTCAGCGCCACCCCGAACACCGCGCACAAGGCCAGCCTAAGCATGTCTGACCGGTGCACGCGCTCGGGGCGGAAGGCCCTTAACAACCAAAAAAGCGCCGCGGCCCCGACAACGCGCAGCACGATGAAACCGGACGGACCGATGACATTGGGCATGAGCCCCTTGGCTACGACATAGTTCACGCCGTAAATGAAGTTGACCGCGAAAAGGGCGAGGTGGGCTCGGGTGGTCCGGTGCATCGTTCGGCCGAACGGATACCTTTAGGGCCGTCGGTGAATACAGGCCGCAAAACTACCGGATGAGCGAGGTGGTGAAGGGAACGGACGAACAGGACATTCGGCAACGCTTCCGGATGCGCAAGGTGCTTGTGCCCGTGCTGATCGGCATGTTGGCCGCAGGCTGGCTGCTATGGCGGGATCTGGGCAAGGAACGCTTTGAGCGTGCATTGAACGGTGGCGGCACCTATTCCTGGGTGGATGCCAACAAGAACAACATTCCCGACCTGGCCGACCCCAAGGAGTTCGTGGCCGTGCAGGATGGCAGTGGTGAATACCGTAGACTGACCACACGGGATATCCTTCGCACCATTGATTGGACCTGGTACAGCACCGGCTGGTTATTGATGGCCCTGCTGGCGACCGCTTTCAGGGACCTGGGCTACATCTATCGCATGCGCGTGCTCTCGGATGGTCACTTGTCGTGGCGCCAATCCTTCAATGTCACTTTCCTGTGGGAGTTCGCATCCGCACTTACCCCATCGGTGGTGGGTGGTTCCGGCATTGCCATGTTCATCATCGGACGCGAAGGGATCCCCTTGGGCCGCGCCACCGCTATTGTACTGGTGACCGCACTGATGGATGAGCTCTTCTATGTGATCATGGTGCCCTTGGTCTTCCTTGCGGTCGGTATGAACAACCTATTCCCCGCCCAATTGGACCATGCCTTTTGGGGGCTACCGATCAAGACGATCTTTGGCATTGGCTACCTCTTCATCCTTGTGCTGGTGGGCGCTATATTCTACGGTGTGTTCTTCCGCCCCCGGGCGTTCAAGTTCGCACTGCTCCGTGTCTTCAAGCTCCCCTTCCTTCGCCGGTGGCGGCCGGCCGTGATCAAAGTGGGCGATGATATCGTGCTCACCTCCGAGGAGCTGCGCGGCAAGTCTAGGGATTTCTGGGCCAAGGCGTTCGCAGCGACCTGTTTCTCCTGGGCCAACCGTTTCGTGGTGATCAACCTTATTGCGGCGGCGTTCTTCACAGTGAACGACCATATGCTGCTGTACGCCCGCCAGCTGATCATGTGGGTCATTCTGCTGATCAGTCCCACACCGGGCGGCAGCGGTGTGGCCGAGATCGCCTTCTCGGGATTCTTCCGCGATCTGCTGCCTGCGGTCGGCTACATCGGGGCCATTGCCGTGATCTGGCGCGTGCTCAGCTACTACCTCTACCTGTTCATAGGCACCCTAATACTGCCACGCTGGCTGCGCCGCACGGGCCACCACACGCAGGGGTGAACGCCTCCACCTACCTTCGCCGCCCATTCCCTTTCGCATGAAATTCGGCACCAAGGCCATCCACGCCGGCGTGGAACCGGACCCCACCACAGGGGCCATTATGACGCCCATCTACCAGACCAGCACTTATGTGCAGGCAGCACCGGGCGACCACAAAGGCTACGAGTACAGCCGTACTCACAACCCCACACGCACGGCATTGCAGAACGCGCTGGCCGCACTGGAGAACGGCAAGCATGGCCTCTGTTTCGCCACCGGCATGGCCAGTATCGATGCCATTGTAAAGCTGTTGAAGCCCGGAGACGAGGTGGTGAGCACCAACGACCTCTATGGTGGAACCTATCGCCTTTTCACCAAGATCTTCGAGGGCTTTGGCGTGAAGTTCCATTTCGTGGACATGGGCGACCTGAAGAACGTGGAGGCTGCGCTGACCCCGAAAACACGCTTGATCTGGGCCGAGACACCCACCAACCCACTGCTACGCATCATCGACATTGCCGGGTTGAGCGCCATTGCAAAGAAGCAGGGCTGCCTTCTGGGCGTGGACAACACGTTCGCAAGCCCATACCTGCAGAACCCGATCGATATGGGCGCGGACATTGTGATGCACAGCGTGACCAAATATCTCGGCGGACACAGCGATGTGGTGATGGGCGCATTGGTGGTGAAGGATGATGCGCTTGCCGAGCGCCTTGCCTTCATTCAGAACAGCAGCGGCGCCACCCCCGGCCCCATGGATTGTTTCCTGGTGCTGCGCGGCCTGAAGACATTGCACCTTCGCATGCAACGGCATTGCGAGAACGGCAAGGCCGTGGCCGAGTGGTTGGTGAAGCATCCGAAAGTGGACAAAGTCTACTGGCCCGGCTTTGCAACGCATGCGAACCATGCCGTGGCCGCAAAACAGATGCGCGGTTTCGGAGGCATGATCAGCTTCACACTGAAGGGCGATAACATGGCGGATGCGACGCGCGTGCTTAGCAGCACCAAGCTGTTCTCACTTGCCGAAAGCCTTGGTGGTGTGGAATCGCTGTTGGGCCATCCGGCAAGCATGACGCACGCCAGCATTCCCAGGGAAGAGCGGCTCCGCAACGGGTTGGCCGATACGCTGATCAGGCTGAGCGTTGGCCTTGAGGATGCCGACGACCTGATCGCCGATCTGGAGAAGGCTTTGGCCTGACCCCTACGAAGGGTCTCCAAGGAAGGCATTGTCTTAGACCGTGTGGCGCTCTCGTGCCCGTGATC
>CAZQFG010000044.1:16801-18933 GCA_964592515.1 uncultured Chryseobacterium sp.
TTCCACATCATCCACAACAACGGGCCCGAGAATATCAGCGATGCACAGGTATATGATGCGGTGCGTGTGCTGAATGATGACTACAACCGGCAGAACGCTGACTGGACCAATGTGCGTCCAGAGTTCCTGGACCTGGTGGCCAATGTGGGCATAGAGTTCCGCTTGGCACAACTCGATCCTGAGGGCAATTGCACGAATGGCATAACCCGTACGGTCTCCACACAGACCAACAACGGCGATTTCGAGATGACCCAGCTCATTCAATGGCCGCGCAATAGCTACATGAACATCTGGGTGGCGGCCAGCGCCAGCGGTGCCGCAGGATATACCTACTACCCCATGTGGCTTGATGGATGGCCTGAGGCTGATGGCATCGTGGTGCTCCACAGCTATGTGGGAAGCATCGGCACCAGTTCCGTTTCCCACTCGCGCGTGCTCTCGCACGAAGTGGGCCATTGGTTGAACCTGATGCACTGCTGGGGTGATAGTAACGAGCCAGGAATGCCCGAGAACTGCTGGCAGGACGATGAGGTGACCGACACACCGCTGACTTCGGGATGGACCGCATGCGTGCTTAGCGGAGCTTCGTGCGGATCAGCGTTGGACAACGTGGAGAACTACATGGAATACTCTTACTGCGCCAAGATGTTCTCCCGAGGGCAGGCCGAACGGATGATACAAGCATTGACCTCGCCGATCGCAGAACGCGATCAATTGTGGCAAACCACCAACCTGCAACAGACCGGCGTACTGGGCACCCCCTCCCTTTGTGCGGCCCAATTCACTGCGAACATGCGCGAGGTCTGCGCTGGTGGCCCTGTAGTATTCAACGACCTTAGTTTCAACGGTGTTCAGCAGCGCGCATGGACCTTCCCAGGTGGGCAGCCGGCCACATCTGATGCGAGCCAGCCAACAGTGACCTATGCTGCTCCGGGGGTTTATCCGGTCTCACTCGTGGTTAGCGATGGCATCAACTCCTTGGAAGTTGAAGAAACGAACTACATCACCGTGCTCGCGAACCCCGGTACCACCGTGCCTGTAATGGAGGGCTTCGAGAACATGAGCGCTCTACCCTCGGCCGACTGGGGTACGCAGGACCCTGATGGGGATGGCACATTCACACTTACGGATGCTGCGGCTTACACAGGCGCGCACAGCACCCGTCTCCTGAACGGACCAGCGAATTGGAGCCATATGGACGCATTGGTCTCCAACACCTACGACCTGAGCAATGCAGAGGACATCACGATCACGTTCCGATACGCCTATGCCAAAAGAGCGCCATCGAACGAGGATGTATTGCGTGTTTACGTGAGCAACAATTGCGGGGCCACTTGGAGCCTACGCCAAAGCCTGCGTGCCTCGAACACGACAAGCAATGTGCTGACAACGGGAGGGATAGTCAATGGCACATTCGTTCCGATGGCCCCTGATCAATGGGGCTACAGCACGGTGAACAACATCAGCACGGCCTACCACACGTCCAATTTCCGGTTGAAGTTCGAGTTCGAGGGTGGTGGTGGTAATGCCTTGTACTTGGACGACATCAACATCAGCGGCATGCCCGTTGGAATGGATCAAGTGGTAAGCAGTGGTTCCGAGGCGCTCCTGATACCCAACCCGGCAACGGGCAATTCGGTGCTCGTTTGGCAGCCCCTGGCCAGTGGCCTATACCAAGTGGAACTGGTGGACGGCCTCGGCAGGATCGTTCAGCAGAAGGCCGTGGTCGGCCAGGCAGGCATACCCGAACGCACAATCATCGATCTGAACGGTGTTCCAGCAGGCCTGTACTCCGTAGTCGTACGCGGCAAGAATGGTCGGATATCCACACGTCTTGCAGTGGAGTGAACCGAACTGGTCGATCCCAGCCGGGTCTTGGCCCGCGTTTGCACCCCATTCATTGATTACAAGTGCTTCCGGACGTGGCACCGAACAAACTCAGGATCACCAGCTTGGGCCGAACGATCGACGCGGCTGTGACGTTCAGTTGGTGCCGGGATAAGTAGTTTCGGGACCCCATAGCGGAAAACCTGCACCCCTTGATCATCATGACCCTTCGAAATCTCTCGCTCGTTCTCGGTCTGTCCTCTACGCTTGCATTGGTCGCCCAACAGGATAACGTGCATCCCTGC
>CAZQFG010000045.1:0-18848 GCA_964592515.1 uncultured Chryseobacterium sp.
CCAGACCGGCAAAGAGATCAAGATCGCTGCCAAGAAGGTGGTGAAGTTCAAAGCTGGCGCCGACCTGCAGAACAAAGTGAAGTAAGCATCCGCTTACGGAACGGAAAGTCCCCTGCCTCGGCGGGGGACTTTCTTTTTTGTGAGGCCCCATACCGTTCTCCATGACCGACCAAGAGCTCTATGAACAGCTGTCCGCGTTCGTCTCGGACAATAAGCGCGAACTGTTCGACCGCCTTGCGCCACAGCGCACGCGCCACATCACCGCTGTGCTGGAGGACATCTACCAACCGCACAATGCCAGTGCCGTGGTGCGCACCTGCGATCTGCTCGGCATCCAGGACCTGCACATCGTAGAGAACAGGAACAAGTTCACGGTGAGCCCGGACGTAACGCTCGGCTCCTCGAAGTGGGTGGATATGCACCGCTACCGCGAGCAGGGTGACAACACCCAGCGCTGCATCGACCGGTTGCGGGCACAGGGCTATGCTATCGTGGTGACCTCGCCACGAGCAGAGAACGTGACCCCGCAGAACATTCCGTTGGACAAGCCGTTGGCCTTCTGCTTCGGCACCGAGCTCACCGGCGCCAGCGACCTGCTCATGCAGCAGGCCGACATCGGGCTCCGCATACCGATGTACGGCTTCACCGAAAGCTACAACATCTCCGTATCAGCGGCCATTGTGCTCTATACGGTGATGGAACGGCTGCGCGCAAGTGAGGTACCCTGGCAACTTGATGCGGCATCACTGGCTTCACTGAAACTGGGCTGGGCGCGCAAGGTGGTGCACAGCGCCGCACACCTCGAGCAACGGTTCAAGGACGATGCGGCACGCGCTGAAGGATAAGCAGACCTCGATCGATGACGGATAACACCCGATCTTGACAGGATACGGTTGAGAAGTGCAACACCGCGTACACGATGCGCGTTCCAATGCACCAGTACTTTGTAGACCAAACGCAAACATTGCAGACCATGGGAAAAGGAGACATCAAGACCAAGAAGGGCAAGCGTCGCGCCGGCAGCACCGGTAAGAGCCGTCCTTCCAAGCGCAGCTCCATCGTAGCCGCGAAGAAAGCCGCTGGCACCGCCGCTCCGAAGAAGGCCGCGAAGAAGGCCGCTCCGAAGAAGGCCGCTGCCAAGAAGGCCGCTGCTCCGAAGAAGGCCGCCGCCAAGAAGGCTGCCGACAAGAAGTAAGCTCCATCCTCTTACAGAAGCAAAGACCCCGGCCGAGGCCGGGGTCTTCTGCTTTCAATGGCACTCACCATTCAGGGCTGCAGTCGCACACGCATCCACTGCCCATCGGACAATTGTTCGAAGGCGATGCGATCGTGCAACCGACTGGGACGCCCCTGCCAGAACTCGATGCGCACCGGGCGCACACGATAGCCACCCCAATGCAAGGGACGTGGCACTTCGCCCTCGGCGAAACGTTCAGCCCATCGCGCGTAACGCTGTTCCATCTGTTCGCGGTCACCGACAGGACGGCTTTGATCGCTGGCCCACGCACCAATGCGGCTCTCACGTGGACGCGATGCGAAATAGGCATCGGACTCCTCCGCGCTCACTAGCTCGGCACGACCTTCAATGCGGACCTGCCGTTCGTGCTGTGGCCAGAAGAAGTTCAAGGCAGCGCGCGGGTCGCGCTCCAGGTCCATCGCCTTACGGCTGTTGTGGTTGGAATAGAATACAAAGCCACGCGCATCGAAGGATCGCAGCAGCACAACACGCGCGCTGATGGTGAGCGTGCCCATGGTGGCCAGTGTCATCGCGTGTGGCTCCGGTAATCCATCCTCTTCCGCCGCATGGATCCATTGGGCGAACAATGCAATGGGATCGGAACCGGCATCCTGTTCAAGTAGGGTGGCCTTCGAGTAGTCGATACGATGATGGATGTGCTTGCCTTCGTTCATGGCCCTATGGTTCGCGACGAAGATATCGTCTGCACGGCTGCTCCGAACTGACCGGTGTGCCCTTGCGTTACTCCCATGGAACCCACTACCTTCATCGGCCATGGCAAAGGATCCGTTGGACCTCGATCCAGAGAACGCGTTACCGCCTGCACGGGGTCGTTTCCTTGTGAGCGAACCCTTTCTGCAGGACCCCTATTTCCGACGAACGGTCGTTCTCCTTTGTGATCACAATTCCGAAGGTTCCTTTGGTTTCGTGCTGAACCGGCCCATGGAGCTTGCGGTGAACGACCTGATGGAGAACATGCCAGCGATCGGATCCCCAGTGAACATCGGCGGCCCCGTTCAGAGCGAGAACCTCTACTACCTGCACACTCTTGGACCACGTATCGAAGGCAGCATCGAAGTGGTTGATGGTGTTCACATGGGTGGCGATTTCGACCAGTTGCGTGCCGTGCTCACCACCGACCCCAAGTTGGCCAAGCACGTGCGCTTTTTCGTGGGCTACAGTGGCTGGAGCGGCGACCAGTTGGACCAGGAGATGGAACAACGTTCGTGGTTGGTGGCCCCGGCGGATAAGCGCCGCATCATGAACGCCAAAATAGGCGACCTATGGGCGGACACGTTGCGCGCCATGGGCCGCCAGTTCGCGCCCTTGGCGAACTTCCCTGACGACCCGACATTGAACTAGGAGGTGATCAGCTTGGCCAGCAGATCGATCAGCTGTCCGCTCATCTTGTGGGTGTAGCGCTTGGTGCGATAGGTGCCCACCCATTGAACACCCTTCACGGCATTGGTAAAGAACAGTTCATCGGCCGCCAACAGGTTCTGAGGGTTCAACGAACACTCATACACCTTGATACCGTGCGTAAGCGCAAGGTTGATCACCTGTGCACGCATCACCCCCCCGATGCAACCGTCGGTAAGCGATGGTGTATACAGTACACCGTTGCTCACGATGAACAGATTACCATTGCTGCTCTCGATGATATTGCCGCGATCGTTCTGCAACAGGCAATCATCCAGACCTCGCTGCTCGCTCCATAGAGCGGCCATGATGTAGTACTGACAATTGAGCGTCTTATGGCGCGAAAGGTCGTTGATGGGCTTCCGCATCTCGGGCCAGATGTCCACCATCAACCCATGATCGTTAAGGGTATGGTGCGGCTCGTTCAGCGGCGTCATTTCTATGACGTACCTGCCTTGCTTGGAGGCCGGGCGGTAATGCCCAGCGCCACCTCGGTAAAGGGTGAAACGACAGCGCGCGCTCTGTGCCCCACAGCGTGCCGCCAGGTCAACCATCTGTTGCTCGAACGCTTGGCGGTCCAGGCCGGCCGGCAGCTCGATGCGGAGCAACCCGGCACCAGTAGTAAGGCGCGCCCAATGAGCTTCTGTGAAACAGGGCTTCCCGTTCACCACGCGCAGGCTCTCGAACAGGCCATCGCCATAGTGGAACGCCCTATTGTCCAGCGTCAGTACCGGGCCTCCCGCCGGCACCACCTGACCATCGATGTTCACGAACGCGCTCATGCCATCAACACCTGTTTTTCAAGTATCGGGAGAAGTGGCGCATTGTGCTGTACCAAAATGCCCTGCACTCCTGCACCCTTGGCGGCTTCCACATCACGCTCCCGATCACCGACCATGAACGAGCGTGTGACATCGATATCGTGGCGCGCGATGGCCCGCTCCAACAAGAGGGAACCCGGTTTGCGGCACAGGCAACGACCCTTGCTAGGGTGATGCGGGCAATAGAGAATGTCCGCGAAGGCAATGCCATACTGTGAAAGCATGCTCCGAAGATAGCCATGCACCTCCTCCACATCCTGATGCCCGTAAAGCCCGAGGCCAATTCCGCTCTGGTTGGTGATGACCACAAGTAGCAACCCGGCTGCGTGCGCTTGCCGAAGAGCGGCAGGCACATCGGGCAGCACTTCAAAATCGCTCATGCGCCAGGTATGCTCGCCACGTTCACGGTTAAGCACGCCGTCGCGATCAAGGAAAAGGGCCGGTACGCTCATGCTCAAAGTCCGATGGAACGTTGGAGATAGCCGATATGCGTGATCAATCGGGGATCGAGCACCACGGTGAACAAAACGCCGAACACAGCACCATAGAAGTGGGCATCGTGTGCCACGTTGTCGCCGCCACGCTTGTCCATCTGCCAGGAATATACCAGGTAGAGCACGCCGAACACCCACGCCTGCAAGGGAATGGGCAACAGTAGAAAGCGCACTTCCGTTGTGGGCAGCATGAGCACCTGCGCAAAGAGCACGGACGAAACGCCGCCACTGGCCCCTACTGCGCGGTAGCCTGGATCCAATGCATGGCGCTTGAACCCGGGCATGGAGGAGAACACCACGCCCCCTAGGAAGAGCAGTAGGTAGGTGCTCCACACGGGCCGATCACTTACCATGCCATACAGCAGTTCAACGTTACGGCCGAACATGTACAGCACGAACATGTTCACAATGAGATGCGGCCAGTTGGCGTGAACAAAGGCGTGCGTGACCAAGCGATGCCACTCGCCGCGGGCCTTCATCACGAAGGGTTCGAACAGCAGGGCGGCGAACAAGCGCTGATCACCAAAGGCCACCACCGACACCAGCGTGATGGCGATGATAAGGTAAATGGTGATGCTCGGTTCCACGGGTGTTTGCTCAGTGCCGCAAGTTACCCGACCGGTTCAATAGGTATGGTCACGGGCAATGCGCCAACCCTCAGCCTGCCTGACCCAGAGCAACGAGTAAGCCCCTGATAGGGTATCGGTGGCGCGTACCAATCGCCATGTGCCGGTGCTCCACGCATGATCGGCACCTGCAGGCACCACTTCGGTGATACCGAAGGTCAGGTCGCCCATGGCGCTCGCATCGGGATAGCTCCGCATGTAGTTGGCCGTAACAGCATCGCGGCCGCGGGTGGTGCCTTTCGGGCTTAGGAAGACCACGGTATCCGCGTATCCGGCCATGAAGCCTGCGATATCACCACGATCCCATGCGGATTCCTGACCGGACATTACGGAGCGGATGGCCTGCTCATCATCGGTTCCGAAAGAGCGGACAACAGCGCTCTCTGGTAATGAAGCAGGAGAGCAGGCAACGGCCGGTAAGAGAAGTAAAAAGAGGAACCTCATGATGCCTCAAAGAACGGCGTTCCTACAAGCACCAACAAGCCATGTCGCGGCCCAGAAAGAAAGTGCCGATGAACAATGGTCGAAAGCGGCCATCGATCGGATCGCAACCGCAACGACCCGATCAAAGGAGATCTTCGATCCAGAATACGGCCAAATAAAAAAAGGCCATCCGGTGGATGGCCTTTCGTAGCGCGGGGGAGACTTGAACTCCCGACCTCAGGATTATGAATCATGCGCTCTAACCAGCTGAGCTACCGCGCCATAACCGATACTGCTTGCAGCAACGGGGCCGCAAATATAGACAAAGCATTGAGCCGTAACAGTTGTTCCGGATCGGGGAACTAGGCTTGCACGGGTAGGGCTTTTGGCTACCTTGGCGCTCAACCGTACCCATCGAATTAGGACCATGGCCAAGAAGACCGTAAAGAAAGCAGGCAAGGCAGCCACCGGTAAGGCAAAGAAGACCAGCCCGGCACGTACCGCCAAGGCCCCGGCCAAGTCCACAGCCCGCAAACCGGCTGGAAAGGCCGCAAAGCCCAAGACCAGCGTGATCAGCAAAAAGGCCACTGCGGCCAAGAAGGCGGGCAGCAAGACCAAAGCTGGCGCCAGCCCCAAAAAGACCGTGAAAAAGGTTGCTGCAAAACGCGCCCCGGCGAAAAAAGCCGTGACCCGGAAACCTGCTGGCAAGAAGGCGGCTCCCAAAAAGCCTGCGACGAAAAAGGCCCGCAGTAACGCAGCCAAGACGAAGAAAGTAGCCCCCAGGAAGGTGGTGGCCAAGAAAGCTGTTGTGAAGAAGACGGCCGCTAAAAAGACGGTGGCCCGGAAGGCGGCAGTGAAAAACCTGACCAAGAAGGTGGTGAAGCCTGTGCTGAAGAAGGCGACCCCCAAGAAGGCCTCAAGGCCCGCAGCAGCCCCGAAGCCGATCACCAAGATCAAGAAGACACGACCAGCGAAAGTGGCTGCCAAGGCCACCAATCCAGTAGAGTTGAAACCCAAAGCGAAGACCGTTGAGCCGGTAACCGTTGCCCCTCCTGCGAAGGTGGTAGCGCCAGTGGAGAAGAACATACCCGTACAACCGACCACGAAAACTGCACCAGTCACTCCGAAGCCTTCACCCGCGGTCACCAGTGCGCCCGTGGCCACAAAACCCGCCGCCATTCGTGCACCGCGTAAAGAGCGGGTGGTAATGGAGTTCGATGTACACAGCTCGCCGATCGTCCTGTATGAATTGATCAGCACGCCGAGCGGGTTCGCAGAGTGGTACTGTACCGATGTGCACGTCCGTGGCGATCAGTGGACCTTTGTCTGGCCCGAGGAACAGGAGGAAACCACCATGATCGGCCGCCGGCTGGGCGAGGTGATCCGCTTCCACCGCAACGATGATGACGACGATGCCACCTTCTTCGAGTTCCGCATCCGCATTGATGCGATGACGAATGAGGTCGCCTTGATCGTTACCGACCATGGCATGCCGCACGAAGTGGACGCCATCAGGAACCTGTGGAGCTCACAGATCGCCAATCTGGTAAGGGTTCTGGGAGCTTGATGTCCGGCACGGGATCGGCGGGCTCCGGAACCGCAGGATCGGCATGAAACGACTTCACCGCATGATCATCAGGGCCTTTCTCGGGCCCTTGGCGCTCACGTTCCTCATTGTGCTGTTCATCCTGGTGATGCAGTTCCTGTGGAAGTACGTGGACGACCTGATGGGCAAAGGCCTCGAGTGGTACGTGCTGCTGGAACTGCTCGCCTATGCAACGGCCAGCTTTGTGCCCCTTGCTCTGCCGCTGGCTGTGCTCCTGAGCAGCATAATGACCATGGGCGGACTCGGCGAGAACTCCGAACTGGTACCTATGCGTTCGGCCGGCCTTGGACTGTTCAGGATACTGGGGCCCTTGGCCGTGTTCGTATCCCTGCTTTCGTTGGCCTCGCTGGTGTTCAGTAACAACATGCTGCCCGTGGCCAACCTGAAGTTCAGGTCTTTGCTGTGGGACATCACTGAAAAGAAACCCGCACTGAACCTTCGGCCCGGAGCCTTCTACAACGGGATCGACGGGTTCAGCATTCGGGTAATGGACAAGGATGAGGAGACCGGCGTGCTCAGCGACGTGTTGATCTACGACCATCGCGCCGCATTCCAAGGCAACCGAACGGTGATAAGGGCCAGGAGCGGTACCATGCAACGCAGCACCAACGGCCAGTACCTGGTGCTGAACTTAAAGGACGGGCATTTCTACGACGAACATGGCGTGGCCGGCGGCACCAAAGGCAGCGCCCCCATGATGCGCGGGACCTTTGCCGAAGATGAAGTGCGATTGGACCTTTCGGGCCTAGGCCTGCGCCGGACCGACGAGGACCTGTTCAAGGACCATTACAAGATGTTGACCATGGCACAATTGGACCATGGCGAGGACAGCCTGCTGATCCACATGACCGAACGGGCCCAGGAACACCGCAAGCAACTGGATGGCAGTCTGTACCTGTTGCGGGGATCGAGCCTCCCAAACGGTCCACGACCGATCACGGCCACCATGGACAGCAGCGCTGGTAACCCCAGCGAAGAGGCTTGGAGCAGCATGTACGATGTGGCCATGAACATGGCGCGCAACCAAGTGAACCATCTCCAACAGCAGATCGACGAACGCAAAGGCCGCGCGGAACAGCTTTCCCGCTACCGGATCGAATGGCACCGGAAGCCCATGCTGGCGGCAGCCTGCCTCCTTTTCTTCTTCATCGGTGCACCACTGGGGGCCATTATCCGCAAGGGAGGCATGGGGCTGCCAACAGTGTTCGCCATTATTTTCTTCCTGGTCTTCCACATCGTGAGCTTCAGCATGGAAAAGCTGGCCATAGCCGGAGGCATACAGCCCTGGCTGGGCATGTGGCTGGCCTCCCTGGTGCTGCTGCCCATCGGCTTGTTCCTGACCTGGAAGGCGGCGACCGACAGCCCCCTCTTCGATGCCGATGTGTATTATCGCGGCTGGCAGCGGTTCCGGTCCCTGTTCAAGCGAAACAATGCGCATCCTCCAGCTGTGCAATAAGCCACCCTACCCGCCCATTGATGGTGGGAGCAAGGCCATGCACAACCTCACCAGAGGCCTGCTGGCAGCGGGACACGAGGTGAAGGTGCTGTGCATCAGCACCCCTAAACAGCCCCTGACCCCCGCTGAACTGCCGCAGGAATACGTGGAACAGACCGGGATAGAAGGTGTATTCGTGGATACTACGGTGAACATTGTGGATGCGTTCACCGATCTGATCACGGCCGACAACTACAATATCAGCCGTTTCTTCTCGCCCGATATGGACATCCGGTTGATCCGGCTCCTGAGCGAAGAGAAGTTCGACGTGGTGCAGTTGGAGAGCCTCTTCATGACACCGTACATCCCCACCCTTCGCCGCTATACCAACGCCCGCATTGTGCTGCGTTCGCACAATCTAGAGCACGTTATCCAGGAGCGGATAGCCACTGGGGAAAAGAACTTCCTGAAACGCCCCTACCGGCGTTTCCTGGCCAAGCAACTGGAGGAATATGAAATGGCCGTACTGGACCGCGTGGACGGTGTGGCCGCGATCAGTCCGAGCGATGCCGAACACTTCATGGCGCATGGCACGCGCACGCCAGTAGTGACCATCCCCTTTGGCGTGGAGCCTGCCGAATACACTGTTGCGCCGACCCGCCCTGCAGCCCACCCGAGCTTTTTCCATTTGGGCAGCATGGACTGGCTTCCGAACGAGGAAGGCATTCGCTGGATGCTGGAAAGCGTGTGGCCAAGGGTCGTTCGAAAGCGCCCGAAGGCCCGACTTCACTTGGCAGGCAACAAAATGCCAGCCGACCTGATGGCCATGGAATTGCCCGGGCTCTCGGTAAAAGGCAGGGTCAAGAACGCCATCACCTTCATGGCGAGTCATCAGGTCATGCTCGTCCCCTTGTTCTCCGCCGGGGGTATGCGCGTGAAGATCATTGAAGGTATGGCGATGGGAAAGGCCATCATCTCCACCCACATCGGGGCCGAGGGGATCGACCATACCGACGGCAAGAACATCCTATTAGCACGGAACGCCACTGAGTTCGTGGAGCATATCCTTGCGCTTTATGACGCCCCCGAGAAGGCAACGGCATTGGGTGAAGCAGCACGCGAATTGGTTCGGACCACGTATTCGGACCAGCGCATTGTGGAGGACCTGATCGCTTTCTACAAGCAGCTACTGAAGGTATGAAGCTGCTCGTTCTGCTTTCGCGGGTACCCTATCCATTGGAGAAGGGAGATAAGCTGCGCGCCTACCACCTGGTGAAACGCTTGGCACGCGACCACGAGGTGTTCCTGTTCTGTCTGAGCGACACGGACATTGACCCCGCCGACATTGACCATCTGAAGGGTTTTTGTGCGCACATCGAGGTGGTGCGCATACCCCGTTGGCGCATCCTCATGAAGCTGCTCACGGTGTTATTCTCGCGCCTTCCTGTGCAGGTGCTTTACTTCCACCATCGGCATGCCCAACAGCGGATCGACAAGGTGATCGCCTCATTCAGACCAGACCATGTGCTTTGTCAGTTAGTGCGCACAACGGAATATGTAAGGCACTACTACAGCCTGCCGAAGACCTTGGATTACATGGATACCCTGAGCAAGGGCATGGAACGGCGGACGGAGACCGCCCCGCTGTACCTGCGTCCCATTTTCCGCATGGAAACACGGAGATTGATCAGGTATGAGAACCTGATGTTCGACCAGTTCGACAACCGGGTCATCATCAGCAATCAGGACCGTGACTATATCTACCACCCGTTGCGCGACACCATGTCGGTGGTACCCAATGGAGTGGATACTGAGCACTTCCGGCCCATGGCACAGGAAGCGGTTTACGATCTGCTGTTCACGGGCAACATGAACTACGCACCGAACATCGACAGCGTTCATTATCTCGTGCAGCGTGTGCTGCCGATCGTACGGCGCAGCAGGCCGGGTACCAACCTGCTCATCAGCGGCGTGGACCCCAGTCCCAGTGTGCGTGACCTGGCGCGGGTAGACCCCCTGATCACCGTTACTGGATGGGTACGGGACATTCGTGCCTCCTATGCCTCGGCCCGGATCTTCGCGGCGCCCATGCAGATCGGTACCGGTCTGCAGAACAAGCTCCTGGAGGCCATGGCCATGGGCATCCCGTGCATCACCTCGGCCTTGGCCAACAATGCCGTGGGGGCCCGTCCCAACGAAGAGGTACTGATCGGCGAAGACCCCGAGCAATACGCCGCCCACATCCTTCGTCTCTTGGAGGATGAGACACTGCGGCACCGGATAGCGACCAACGGGAATCGTTTCGTACGGTCGCATTTCGACTGGGATGTGGCCTCGGAGACCCTTAGTCGACTGATCTGTGACGCCACTGAAGCAGCCGGCTGAGGCTGGTCGGATACGTACCTTTGCGGCCCAATCCGCAAGATGAGCAAGACCTTCGATCCGATCGAGGCAGCGATCGAGGACATCCGACAGGGCAAGGCCGTGATCGTGGTGGACGACGAGGACCGTGAGAACGAAGGCGATTTCGTGACCGCTGCACGCAACGCCACACCTGAGATGATCAACTTCATGGCCACCCATGGCCGCGGGTTGATCTGTGCCCCTTTGACCGAGGAACGATGCGCCGAACTGGGCCTCGAACTGATGGTCCGAGACAATACCGCCTTGCATGAGACACCGTTCACGGTGAGCGTTGACCTGAAAGGAAGGGGCACCACCACGGGCATCAGTGCATCGGACCGCAGTAAGACCATGCTGGCCCTGATCGATCCGGAGATCAATGCGGAAGACCTGGCCCGTCCCGGACACATCTTCCCCCTGAAGGCCCGTAAAGGCGGGGTACTGCGGCGAACCGGCCATACCGAGGCCGCTGTGGATATGGCCCGGTTGGCAGGTTTCGAGCCGGCAGGTGTGATCGTGGAGATCCTTAACGAGGACGGCACCATGGCCAGGCTACCCCAATTGCGCGAGATCGCGAAACGGTTCGACCTGAAGCTGGTGAGCATAGAGGACCTGGTGGCCTACCGCATGCGCACCGAGCGATTGGTTGAGCGCCAGGTGGATGTACAATTGCCCACCGTGCGTGGCGATTTCCAACTGATCGCTTACCGTCAGACCACCACTGGCGAAGAGCACATGGCCTTGGTAAAGGGCACTTGGGACCCGAAGGAACCCGTGCTGGTCCGTGTTCATTCATCCTGCGTTACCGGCGATATTTTCGGTAGCTGCCGTTGCGACTGCGGCCCCCAACTGCACCGCGCCATGGAACTGATCGAGGCGGAAGGCAAGGGCGTGATCGTGTACATGCAACAGGAAGGCCGCGGCATAGGACTGATGAACAAGCTACGTGCCTATAAGCTGCAAGAGCAAGGCGCCGATACCGTGGAGGCCAACCTGATGCTGGGCTTCGAGATGGATGCCCGCGACTATGGAGTGGGTGCCCAGATCCTGCACGACCTGGGTGTGCGCAAGATGCGGCTGATGACGAACAACCCGCGCAAACGCACAGGACTGGTCGGCTACGGTCTGGAGATCGTGGAGAACGTTCCGTTGGAGATCGCCTCGAACCCGCACAACCAGCGTTACCTGGAGACCAAGCGCGAGAAGCTGGGCCACGACCTGCGGGTGAACAAGGACGCCTGAGCCTACTGGGCTGAGGATCTGTTGCGTTTGCGGCGGATAAGGTCCCAGAACACATCACCTTCCCGGCGGAACACCAGGCCCACACCTTGTGTGGTCGGTGCCTGATCGGCCTGGTTCAGGTTGCGGTCATTGCTTACGCTGTAAGCCTTCAAACGGAACTTGCCATCGCGGGTCATCAGATACTCCAACTGGAAATCACCGAGCAGGTTGCTGCTGGCGTCCGCTCGTTGGGCACCATACTGGACACCCACGTTGCTACTGAACAGCAAGCGTTCGTTAAAGAGCTGGGTGCTCACAGCCAGTTCAAGTTCGTCCTGCGTGATGTTGTCGCCGGGCCGGTAGTTGACACCAAGGTCCACATCCTTGCTCAGGCTGCTCAGCCAGTTGCTCACTTGGTTGCTCAGCAGTTCGCTGGTGGTGGTGCCCGCAGCGTTGGTGTTCACTGACCCCGCGCCAACATATTGCGGAGGTGGCACGAAACGGTTCAGCGCGATCAGCGCGAACACCTGCCGATTGAGTTCCTGCTCCGTGCTTAGCGCGCTGTTCACTTGGGCACGCATGCTTTCATCCACACTGGGCAAACGCACCTGAAACCCGATCTCGGGGTTCATCATCTTATCACGCAAGCGCATGCCTACTTCCACCGGAACGCGTTTCTTGTACGCCTCGCTCCTTTCTGACGGCGGAATGATGTCGTAAAGCGGCGCACGCAACCGGTACGTGGCCTGCAGATCAAGCTGCGCATCGAAGGGATCGCCATACCACGTGATCCTACCGCCAGGCTCCAACTGGAAATGCTTGTTCACCACATTACGCAGCGTGAAGAGGTAATCGCCCTCGGTCACTTCCACCTGCCCACGCATGGTGAGATCGCCTGCATTGTTCACATAGATCTCCAGCTCGCCCTGCCCGCTTCCAGTAAGGATATCACCAATAGTAGGATCGAAGATGAGTTCCATGGTCGCTTCAGGTGTCACAGTGACCTTGAGGTCCAATGAAATACCCGCAAGATCAACCTCTTCCTCCTTCACCTCTGCCGTGTCAGTGTTCACGAATTGCACAAAGCCAATGGACGAGACCTCCGTGCTACCTCCGATGGGAAAGTGCATGGATGTTCCGGCCGCAGTGCGGGCATCCACCACGACATCCAGCGAACCTTCCTCACCGCTGACCTCCAAAGAACCCGTTGCGTAGGCCTTCCCGTAGAACAGGTCATTGTCCGCAAGCGTGGTATTCAGCACGAGGAAACGCTCCATGGTCCCGTCCACGTTGTAGTTCCAATGGCGCAATCCTTGGTGGATGACCGTCCCGTTCACCACTGCCACGTTCCCCTCCTCATCACGTACTCGCACCCGGTCCAGTGCGAACATATCGGGGTACACTTTCAGCCGATGCGAAAAGCGATAGAGCGTGTTCAAGTAATCAATGCGAAGACCGGCATCAGTGAGGTCAAGCGTGCCGTTCACCTGCGGGGCCAACAGCGTGCCGCGCACACCCAGATCACCGCTCACCAGACCTTGCATCTCACTTATACCCTCAGGCAGATACGGATTGATGAAGTCCAGATCGAACCGATCGAACAGCAAGGTGACATCCAGTTCGCCACCATCGAACAGACCGAGTGTCCCCTCAAAATCCAACGCCTTGATGGGTCCTCGGGTGAGTGAACCGGTAAGATCGAGGGAACGAGCACCTGGCGCCCATCCGGCCGTAAAGCGCACATCGCCCACCGGCTTGTCCTGTACCGCAATGCTATCCGCGCAGATGTAAGCCAATGCGAATGGATCACCGTAGAGATCGTGCACGCTTCCATCGCCGCTGACAATACCGCGCAGACGTGGACCTCCGAGATAAGGTTCCAGATTGGAGAGCGCCACGTTCTCCACCTCGAATGCCATTGAACGCGTGTCATCCTTTGAGATGGTCCCCCCCAATGCGACCCTCTGTTCGCCATTGAGCAGGACCAGCGAATCCACCACCACGGTCGTGGAATCAATGCTGAAGCGTGTGACCTGTTGCGTGACCCAGCTCCCCTTCCCGAGCATGATCTCCGAGGGCAGCAGCTCCAGCAACACAGAGCGCCAACCGCGCACCTCACCGAGCAGTTCCAGCTTGCCGCGCGTACCCGTGGCGCTGGTATCCCATCCCAGGTCGAATTCCAGTTCATCCTGATAGGCCTTGCCTTGCAAACTGATGCCCGCCATCCAAGTACTATCGTTCCACGAAGTCCGCTCGCTGGACAGACCGAAGGCGAGAATGTCCAAGGTCTTCTCGGCGATGATCTCCACTTCAGTGCTTCGAACTGCGTCCAGGCTGACAGAGGGTGACCGGAAGGTGAGATCGAGATCGAAGGTGCGACTGTCGAACGCACCGGAAATGCTGCTGGCATTGGCCACCACAAGGCCCGGTACGAATAGCTGCAACCATGGCCCGGTATCGCGCGCCTTAATGTCGAACTTGAACCGTTGCTCTTCCTGGGAATAGCTCACCTCGTCACGCAGGGCCGGAAATACGCTGTAGACCACGTTCGCGAACGCCTTGGGCAACAGGGTCGGAAGAAACGTTCCCACGATCTCGGCCTCTGCGAACGAAGCATCCAAGCGAAGCACGTTCTGCCCGTCCTTGCGATCGCTTTCCAATCGGATGTCGCCCAGGTCGTGATCACCATCAGTTGAGCAGTAGACGATATCCTTGATCTGCAGATCACCGAGAAGGCTGTCGGGGGAAAGCCTGCCCGCGGCATTGACGTGCATGCTGATCGCATCGTATTGCGCCCGTTCGAAAAGACCGAGTGCGCGCACGTCCGCGTGCCGCAGATCTGCGGTGAAGTCCACCAACGGCCATCGTCCTCGGAGGTCGGCCAGTCCCTTGAACTCCAGGGCCAGGTTGGGATCGTTCACCGAAAGGGCTCCATTGAACAGGTTACGTTCCAAGCGGCCGTTCACGATGATATCCCTCACCGCCGTGCCACCAATTGTAAAAAGGGGCACCTCCCCATCGAGGTCCGCCTGCAGGGTGGCCAGCGAATGCCCCTGAGCATCAACTCGGATCCTGGTGCCTATGGGTCCGAGCATATCAACACCCACGAGCTTGCCGAGTTCGAACGATGTGGTGGCCAATCGTCCCTTGAATCCGAAGACATCGCTGATGGTATCACGCTGGTAGCTCAAGTCGCTACGCACTTCGCCCAGATCGGTAATGGCAGTGCCGTAAGCGGTGAACGATCGGGTGAATCCGGTGAAGTTGCCGCTGAAGCTCATCCGCCCGAGCCGGTCCACTTCAGGTGGAAGTTCCAGGGAACGTCCCTCGACGAACGGTGGTACAGGCAGTTCGGCAAGGTCTTTCAGGTCGGTGTTGAACCGGTCCACGTCCACGATCATGAACGTGTTATCGATGTCGGGCAGGCCGCTCAGTTCCGCACTTCCAATGAAGCGCGAATGGCTGCCGAACCGAAGGTCCAGATCGCGCCCCTTCAACTCTTCAACAGTACCCCGGACGCGCCCTTTCACCCGGATCGGGAAGGAGATCCCTTGAAGGTCGGGAGCGAAGTAGGCGATATCTGCAAAGTCCAGCAGCGAACTATCCAGTGCGAGGCGCATGACCACCTTCTGAATGAACTCCGAGTGATCATCCCAACTGGTGGTGGCCATGGTCAGGTCGCCATGCAGATCGCTGTTCGGCGTTTGCAGCACCAGTTGTGCAACAGCAATACCATGGCCTGAAACCGTGGCCATGCCCGCGAGCCGGTTCACCACAAGGCCGCTCTGTTCGCGTAGCGACAACCGGTCCAAGTGGGCCATGATCGAATCGCCGATGATCTTCAATCCACTGCCCCGCACGTTCACTTCGCGCGCATCCACGTGATCAAAATCCACTCCGAAAGGCAGCTTCTCATACACATGATCATGATGCGAGAAATGCAGGTCATCAATGGCGAAGGTGCCGCATTGGATGGTCCAATCGGGACCAGTGCTGGTGGTGTCGCCGGATGAGAGCTTGTCCATCAGATCGGTGAAATTGGTGTGGGCCTCACCCGCAGGACGGTCCAAGGCGAAGCGCATGTGCCGAATGCCCAGTGTGGCCACCTTCACCGTGTGTTGACCGAACAGGATGCGCGGTCGATCGACCTGCAACGCACCGATCATGAACAGCGTATCGCCCCGCAGGTCGCGGATCAGAACATCCTCCAACTCAATGCTACCCCAGGGATCCACGGATGCACGGCCGATGCTCACCTCGGCACCGAGCTTTTCGCTGGCATACGAGGCCAAACGATGAACCACCATGTTCTGCACGGCCGGCACCAACAGCAAGGCACATAGCGTCACTACAACGGTTGCCAGGAAAAGGGAGACTATGCCCATCCACAGGACCAGCCTCCGCAACCATTGGTATTTCCTGCCCTCTGCCAGTGCGCCGCTTAGTTTTGTCTCGGCCCGGCAAAGTCCGGGCCCAAGTTCCCAAAAGTAGCCCCGCCCCGCATGTCAACCCCTTCCGGCACGGTCATACTTGGTATCGAGAGCTCATGCGACGAGACCGCGGCGGCCGTGCTCGTTGATGGAGTGGTCCGCAGCAATGTGATCGCAGGGCAGGAAGTCCACAGGCAATGGGGTGGTGTGGTGCCCGAACTGGCCAGCCGGGCACATCAGGAACACATCGTACCCGTGGTGCATGAGGCCTTGCGGGTTGCTGGCATCAAACCGTCGGAGCTCAGCGCGATCGCCTTTACGCAAGGCCCCGGGCTAATTGGAGCCCTCTTGGTGGGGACATGCTTCGCCCGCTCCATGGCCCAGGCGCTCAACATTCCGCTGGTAGCCGTGGACCACGTGCAAGCACATGTGCTCGCGCATTTCATCAAGGACGGCGAACCGAGACCAGCTCCCACCTTCCCTTTCCTCAACCTTACTGTTAGCGGCGGCCATACCCGGATCGTACGCGTTGACGGCCCCTTGCGGATGACCGTACTGGGCACCACATTGGATGATGCGGCAGGCGAGGCATTCGATAAGGGTGCCAAGGTGCTGGGCCTTCCCTACCCCGGTGGCCCGCTGATCGACCAGCACGCCAAGGAAGGTGATGCTTCGCGCTTTCAGTTACCACTGCCCTCGATCCATGGCTATGACATGAGCTTCAGCGGGCTGAAGACCGCCTTCAAGGAACTGGTGAACAAGGGACTGGCAAACGACCCGCAATTCGTGGAACGGGAGCTACCCCACCTGTGCGCCAGCCTGCAACGGGCCATTGTTGACGTGCTACTACGGAAGCTATCGAAGGCTGCGCGGGAACAGGGCGTACGGCGCATTGCCTTGGCAGGTGGTGTAAGCGCCAACAGTGCATTACGGAAAGGCACCTTGGAACTGGGCCAGCGGGAAGACCTCGATGTGTTCATTCCGCCGTTCGCCTACTGCACGGACAATGCGGCCATGATCGCCATGGCGGGTCATTTCCTGCATGCAGAAGGGCATCATGTAACGCTTGATGCTGTTCCCTTCCCCAGGGCATGAACCCATGAACACATCCGGCACGACCTTCGCTGTGGAGCCATCCCGTTACATTTGATGCGGATGTTCTGCTCCTTTCCGAACCAATATCACAGTTGCCGACAAGTATTGATGCTTGTCCTTTTCGTGTGCGCGGCCATGCCCATGGCAGCGCAGGACCTTCAGTCCCTATTGGCCAAAGGAGATTCTCTCCTGGAGCTCGGTAAGCCTCAACGGGCCATGGATTACTACGACAAGGCCGTAGCCCTGGGCGATAATGCCGCCGCCTACGCGGGACGCGCTAAGGCATGGTACACCATGGAGCGTATGGACAGGTTCGTTCTGGACGTGGAGAAGGCCTTGAAGCTGGACTCCACCATGGCCGAAGCTCATTACCAGCGGGCATTGTATGCCATGCGAGCCGCCGATCCCGAAAAAGCAGAATACCATGCGGGCAAGGCCGTGGCGCATAGCAAGAACGCCAAACTGACCGCCCAGGCCTACTTGCTACGTGGTGAAGCCAGGGCCGATCTTGGACGAGCGGCGCCTGCGATCGACGACCTTGAACGCGGACTGAAAGGAGGTATCGATGACCTGGAAGCCATGCGCACATTGGCCAGGCTATACGATAGTGCCGGTCGTCATGCCGACGCGCTGGCCGTGCTTGAGCGACTGTGCGACATACAGCCCACCGACGTTGGTAACTGGAGCAACCGTGCCTACGAGCTCATCATGCTCGACCGCACGGAGGAAGCGCTGCCGGTGATCGAACGCGCACTGCTCATTGACAAGGACGAACCAGTGGCACTGGCCAACCGTGCATACATACACCTGAAGATGGGAAAGGATCAGGAAGCGTGGTCCGATGTGGAACGCAGCCTGCGCTCCTACCCCGCCAATCCGCATGCGTTGCGGACCCGGGCGATCCTGCGGCTGCAGAAGGGTGAGCGGGAAAAGGCCTGTGAGGACCTCACCTTATCAAGGGCCTTGGGAGGTGCACCCGAGGTGGACCTGCTGATCAAGGAACACTGCGACTCCGCGCCCAACCAGAAGAAGCGCTAAGGTCGGGCGCCCGAGCAAGACCTTTCGCGATCAGCGGATGATCAGAACTGGACGCGTGACAGAGCCTCCGTTACCGACCACCGTGAGGCGGTAAAGTCCATCAGGCAGTCCTGCATCAACGGTCACCGTCGATCGGCCGACCGTGGAACCGCTCCAGACCTGGCGACCCATGGCATCGTGCAGCGTCAGTGACGTATTACCCGTGCCTTGAAGTTCAACATTGAATTCGCCAGTGCTTGGCACGGGCCAAACACGCAACGTGCCCAGGGTGCGATCGGGCGTGGCTTCCGTTGAACCAAGGTCGACCACCTCGAACCCATCAACGCCAGCCTCCAACAAATGACCGGGGAGATCATCCTGTGCAATGAAGCGGATGGTCATGTTCGCCGTTGGTGCCAGGAAATCTGCGATACGCAGGTCCACGGGTTGCCAGGAACCCATGCCAGGCGTGGCCGTCGTCACGGTCTCGATGGTCACGGTCTGCGCGCCATTGCTCAGTTGCACAACAAGCCGATCGTTGGGCGTACCCGAACCACCAGCATTGAAGAACCAGCGCTGGTAGCGCACGTGGGCATCGAGCATGTCGCTTACATCGAACAC
>CAZQFG010000046.1:0-17586 GCA_964592515.1 uncultured Chryseobacterium sp.
TCCATGAACGGAAAGCAGGCTGACAGCACCGACACGCGTCACATCCTCTCCAACCCCTTGAACTTCCGCGTGGCCCTGCAGTTCGCGCTGCTGTATGCCTTGGTACGCTGGGTGGTGGTGTGGGCCGATGAGCGGTTCGGACAAGCAGGCACCTATGTGGCCGGAGCACTCGCGGGCGTCACCGATGTGGATGCCATTACGTTGAGCATGGCGCGCATGGGTCAGCTGCCCGGCTGGGAAACACAGGCCTTGATCACCATCCTGATCGCCGCCACGGTCAACACCTTGGTGAAGCTCACGATCGTGATGGTGGTGGGCGGTTCGGCCCTGCGGCGATCGGTGTTGCCCGGCTTCGTGGGCATGGCCTTGGCTGCGGCGTTGAGCATCGTGTGGGTGGCCCTGCGCTGACCATCTGCCCGGCATACCATCAGTTCCACGGAACGAACGCGGGCACCTTACTTTTCCGCCATGTTGAATCAGGTCCTGCGCTACACGCTGCGCGCACTACTTGTGCTGGTCGCGGCCATTGCGCTCTATGCGGTCACGACCATGGTGCTTTCGCGGATCAGCGTGCCGGGCGAGAACGTGAGCCATGTCGAGGTAACGGCCTACATCCTCAGCAACGGCGTGCATACGGACATCGTGCTGCCTGTGCGCAATGCCGATAGGGACTGGTCTAATGCTTTGCCCTATACCAATACTACGGGCGGCGATAGCACGGCCGCTTGGGTGGCCTTTGGCTGGGGCGACAAGGGCTTCTATCTGGAAACCCCCACTTGGGGCGACCTCACCGCCAGCGTGGTCTTCAAGGCCATGTTCGCGCTGGGCTCTTCGGCCATGCACGTTACCTACCACAAGGGTTTGCAAGAAGGTCCGCTCTGCAAACGGATCCATCTGAGCCGCGCGCAATATCAACGCCTGGTCACTTACATCGATCGGAGCTTTGCGCGCGACACCAATGGCCGCACCCAGGTGATCCGCACCCATGCCAACTACGGCCCCAGCGATGCCTTCTACGAGGGTGTGGGCAGCTACCACCTCTTCCACACCTGCAATACCTGGACGAACAACGCACTGAAGGCCTGCGGGCTTAGGGCCTGTGTGTGGACCGTGCTGGATGGTGGGATATTTGGGTTGTATGAGTGAGGGTAGACTTCCATCACCCAACCGGTCATTCCCAATTCCTCGGATTCTCGGCGATGTACTGCGCGATGCGTTCGAATTCGCCATTGTGTGTTGGGCGAATGCGCCAGTCGTGGAAACCGTGTTGCCAATACCGCTGGCCAGGTGTGTTGCGCAGTCGGTTCATCCGGATGGTCGTGCCTGATTTGAATGCGCCAATGATCGCCCCCAATGAACCGGGTAATGGTCCATTCGGCCTGTCCCCTAACTGCTGCCGGCCAACGGCAGCGTCGACCCTCCGGGTCGATTTACTACTGTCCAGCATGATGATCCCATGGAAATGATCAGGCATCAGTTGGACCTGATCCAGTTTCACACAGGGAAGTCGCAGCGGCAATGCGTACCAATCATCCAGTACGATCTGACCCATATCGTTAGGTTCCATCACCGCATCCGGTCCAGATCCCACGATGCGGCCGAACCAGTGTCTGCGTTCATGGGTGCACAGCGTCACGAAATACGCCCCATGGGTGTAATCGTGCCCTGACAGGCGTGGGTGTTTGTGGAATTTGCGCGGGTATGGCACACGTCGAAAATACTGTCCGTCCGGTATCGCGTCACCGTTCATGTCGACCCGGAGGGTCGACGCTGCCGACGTCCCAAATAGACGTCGATGTGATGCCGACCAGTGATCAATACCCCACCAACCGTTCCACCGCCGCCTTCAACCTTCCCTTCGGCAGGAAACCCTGTTCCAGCGGAATGGCGAAGGGCACCGGGGTATCCCAGCTGGCCACGCGGACGATCGGCGCATCCAAGTATTCGAAGGCGTGCTCGGCGATGATGGCCGCCAGTTCGCCACCGAAGCCTGCGGTCAGCGTGTCCTCATGCAGCAGCAGCACCTTGCCGGTCTTCTTCACGCTGGCCATGATGGTGTCCACGTCCAGCGGCACCAGGGTGCGGAGGTCGATGATGTCGATATCGATGCCCGTCTCCTTCTGCACGTCCACGGCCCAATGCACGCCCATACCGTAGGTGATGATGCTCATCGCCGACCCTTCGCGCACCACGCGGGCCTTGCCGAAGGGAATGCTGTACGGCTGCTCGGGCACGTGGCCGCTGATGCTGCGGTACATCGCCTTGTGCTCGAAGAACATCACAGGGTTGGGGTCGTCGAAGGCGGTCATCAGCAGGCCCTTGGCATCGTAGGGGTTGCTGGGGTATACCACCTTCAGACCGGGCGTTTTCACGAACCACATCTCGTTGCTCTGGCTGTGGAAGGGTCCTGCGCCCACGCCGGCACCGGTGGGCATCCGCACCACCACATCGGCGTTCTGGCCCCAGCGGTAGTGCATCTTCGCCAGGTTGTTACAGATCTGGGTGATGCCCTCGCTCACGAAGTCGGCGAACTGCATCTCCATCATGGCCTTCATGCCCTTGATGCTCAGGCCCAGCGATGCACCGAGGATGGCGCTCTCGCACAGCGGCGTGTTGCGCACACGGTCCTTGCCGAACTGCTCCACGAATCCATCGGTGATCTTGAAGGCACCACCGTACTCGGCGATGTCCTGGCCCATCAGCACCAATCCGGGGTGGCGCTCCATGCTCTGGCGTAGGCCTTCCTGGATGGCGTCGATCATGCGCTTCTCAGGAGCTCCTGTGGAACCGGGGTCAACTGCCAACTGCGAACTGCCGACTGCCAACTGGTTCGGAGCATAAACATCCCCAAGTTCAGCATCCGCCACCGGCACCGGTTCCGGCTCCTCGAACGCGTGCTTCAGGTCGTTCTCGATGCCGTCCTTCAGGCGTGCACGGATCTCATCGCGCTTGGCAACGCTGAGGATGCCCTGGCTGATCAACCACGTCTCGTAATTGGTCACGGGATCTTTCCGGCCCCATTCCTCGAACAGTTCCTTCGGCACGTACTTGGTGCCGCTCGCCTCTTCGTGGCCACGCATGCGGAACGTGATGCACTCCACCAGGATCGGACGCGGGTTCTCGCGCAAACTGTCGGCCAGTTTCGCGAGGTTGTTGTAGACCTCCAGGATGTTGTTCCCCGCGATCTGTACGCCCTCGATGCCGTAGCCGATGGCCTTGTCCACGAAGCTCTTCATGCGGAACTGCTCGCTGCTAGGCGTGCTCAGTCCGTAACCGTTGTTCTCAATGATGAAGAGTACCGGCAGGTCCCACACAGCTGCCACGTTCACGCTCTCGTGGAAGTCGCCCTCGCTGGTGGCGCCGTCGCCCGTGAAGACGATGGTGCACCGGTTCTCCTTTTTCAGCTTGTGTGCCAGCGCGATGCCGTCGGCGATGCCCATTTGCGGACCCAGGTGACTGATCATGCCCACCACCTTGTGCTCCTGGCTGCCGAAGTGGAAGCTGCGCTCGCGGCCTTTGCTATAGCCGGTGGCCTTGCCCTGCCATTGGGCGAAGAGCTTGCTGAATGGCATGTTGCGGGTTGTGAACACGCCCAGGTTGCGGTGCATGGGCAGGATAAATTCCTCCTCGTGCAACACCATGGCAGCGCCCACGCTGATGGCCTCCTGGCCGATACCGCTGAACCACTTGCTGATCTTGCCCTGCCGCAGCAGGCTGAGCATCTTCTCCTCGATGATGCGCGGATACACCAGTTTCTCGTAGGTGCTGATCAAAAAGGCATCGCTATGCGTGCCGCGCTCGAAACGGACCTGACGGTCCTCGGTGGTCAATACGGACATGTGGGAAATTGCTTGCGGGCGCAAAGGTATTGGGGCACGGGCAGCACTTCGGGCAGTGTTCATATGTGGTTGTACCGGGGGCGGTGTTGGTTATTGGGGCGCCTCATCGGGCTATCCGCTTTGGTGGCCTCAGTCCCGCCAGCGGCCGGTGCGCTGCGGTGGCTTCCGCTGGTCGCCTCCTCGCTGCTACCTACCGCAAGGCGGTTCCTTCGGCCAGCCGCCGCTCCTATCCCGGGCGCGGCCTTCCGTTCCACCGGGTCTCCATTCTGCTTACCTGCCGGCCGGGCTGCGGGCCGGGCGGACGTATCAACTTCCGCCCCTGCGCATGGCGGGCGGACGGTCGTGCGCCCTATGTATGGCGGGCGGATCGTGATACGTCCATGGCGCATGGCGGGCGGATCGTGATCCGCCCCTACGATCGGCACGTTGTGCCGATCTTCGCCGCCATGCGCGCTGGCCCTTTATCCGTATTGCTGCTCCGTTTGGGGGCCGTGGGCTCGATCTATACGTTGCTGCGGCTGCTATTCTGGCTATACAACCGCGACCTCTTCCCCAACCCGCCCGCGTCGGCCTTCATTGGGGGACTGCGGTTCGATGCTTCGGCCATTGCCTGGCTGCACCTGCCGTGGGTTCTGTTGGTGTTCCTGGCGCCAAGACCTGGTCGCGCCATGGCGCGCATGCAATTCGGCCTCTTCCTAGGGATCAATGCCCTGGCGCTCTTTTTCAACTGCGTGGACCTTGGCTACTTCGCGTTCAGCCTCAAACGCAGCACGGCCGACTTCCTGCAGATCCTGACCACCGGTGGGGACACGGCCAACCTGGCACCGGCCTTCCTGCGCGACTACTGGCACATCGGGCTCATCTATATCGGTTGCCTGGCACTGCTGGCGTGGGCCTACGCGCGCATCGGTCGCATCGATGCCAAGGTCCAGCTGCGTTGGCCATGGCAGATCGGTTGGCGGGCCATTGCCTTGGCGCTCCTCGTGCTCGCATCGCGAGGCGGCTTCCAATTGATCCCACTACAGGCCTTGGACGCCGCGCAATATGGTGGCGCATCGTACCTGCCGGTGGTGCTCAATACGCCGTTCACCATACTGACCACACTGGGCAAACCCACGTTGGCCGAACGCCACTACATGCAGCCTGCGGAGGCCGATGTCCTGTGGCCGGTAGTGCAGCAGCACGCGTTCCCCAGCGACGAGATCAACACCCATTTCACGTTCCGGGAAGGCCAGAGACCCAACGTGGTGTTCATTATTCTCGAGAGCTTCTCGGCGCTGTATTCCGCACGGCTTTCCGGCGGCGACGGCTACATGCCCTTCCTCGATTCCCTCATGGGCCAGGGGCTGTGCTTCACCAATGCCTATGCCAACGGACGCCGCAGCATCGATGGCATCCCCGCCATCGTGGCCAGTATGCCGCAGTGGATGGACGAGGCTTTCATCACTTCGCCCTATGCCAGCCTGCCCTTCACCTCCCTGGCCAGCATTCTAGGCGGACAAGGCTACCGAACCAGCTTCTACCACGGCGGGCGCAATGGCACCATGGGCTTCGACGCGTTCGCCAAGAGCGCGGGCTTCCAACACTACGTGGGCTTGAACGAATACGATAACGGCGAAGCGGATTTCGATGGGCACTGGGGCGTGCGCGACCGACCATTCCTGCAGTTCCACGCACAGCGGTTGGCCAATGAACAACAACCCTTCCTCAGCACGGTGTTCACGCTGAGCAGCCACCACCCTTACGCTCTTCCGGCCGATGAAGCCTCGCGATTTGCCGGAGGCACACAGCCCATTCAACCCACACTGCGCTACGCGGATGACGCCCTACGCCATTACTTCGCCACAGTGCGCACCATGCCTTGGTACCACAACACGCTCTTCGTGATCACCGCCGACCATACCGCCGACCTGGAACGTACCGGTACGCAAGGCAACAAGCCGATCGATTACTGGGTTCCGTTGATCTACTTCGGTCCGCAGTGGATACAGCCCCGCACCGAAGAGCGCGTAACGCAACATGTGGACATCGTACCCACGGTGCTCGACCTCATTGGATACGACGCGCCGTTCTTCGCGTTCGGGCACAGTGCGCTGCGTCCTGCGTCACCACCCTATGCCATATGGACCAACAACGGTCTGTACAGCATCACCAGTGCCACCCGCCAGTTGCAGTTCGATGGCGAACGGATCATTGGCAAAACAACGCTGACGTCGGACTCCATCGTTGACCCGGAGCATGACGCCGATCTGGAGCGCCACTTAAAGGCCGCCATCCAGCAATTCAACGGCCGCATGATAAACGCCTCGCTCACCATCCCCTCCGCACCATGAAAGCGATGGTGATCTACAACCCGCGTTCGGGGAAGAAGCAGGCACCGCGCATCACCGCGATCGCGGCCGGCATGGAAAAAGCGCTGAACGTAGAGCTGGACCTGCGCGCCATTGAGGGACCGGGCCACGGTACCGAACTCGCCAAGGAAGCCGTCGCCAAAGGCTACGACCGTGTCATCAGCGTGGGCGGCGATGGCACCAACAATGCGATCGCGCAAGGACTGCTGGGAACGCAAATGCCCATGGGCATTGTGGCGATGGGCAGTGGCAATGGCTATGCGCGCTCCATTGGACTACCACTGGAACCCGAAGAGGCGCTGCGACATGCACTAACGGCACCAGCGCGTGCCATGGACGTGTGCTACCTCAACGATCACCTTTTCCTCGGTACGGCAGGTATCGGCTTCGATGCGCGCGTGGCCGATCGGTTCGACAAGAGCAGCACGCGGGGCATGTTGACCTATGCACGCATCATCGTGCAGGAGATCTTCGGTGCACCGCCCATGCCTGTTGAGGTCATAACGGCTGGACGAAAGATCAAGGAGAACGTGCTGATGCTGGTGTTCTGCAACACCCGCGAGTTCGGCAATGGCGCCGACATCAGTCCCGGCAGCAGACCGGATGATGGGCTGGCCGAACTGCGCGTGGTGCGCAAACCGCCGTTCGTGCCACTGATCAAGGCCTTCTACGACATCTATACCCACCGCGCCGACCGCAATCCCTACCTGACCAACATGCCGGCCACAGAGGCCACGGTGAGGCAAGGCGGCACCATGGCGCATTTGGATGGCGAACCGCTGGAGGTGGGGCATGATGTGCGCTTCCGGCTCGAGGCAGCACGGCTGCTTGTGGTAGGCTGAAGTGGCTCTAGAAGTTGTTCACTGCCCAAGGACATGTAGCACCGATCCACTAGATTGGTCGGACCGACCTCCCCTACCATGCTGTATTCCACTCGAACATTACTGCTCGTAATTGGTGTACTACTTACAACGACAGCCAGACCACAATGCGCGGAAACCGCGCAGAACAAAGTATTGCTGGTGGGCGATAGCTGGGCTTTCTTCATGGGCGTTGACCAGACCATCAACGAAGTGCTGTCCAAATGGGGTCACTCCGGTTACCAGTACTACACCAACCTGACGTTGGCCGAGAACGGCGCAGAGACCGACGACTTCCTGGGCATGGACAAGCAGGCGGAGATCGCCGATCGCTTGCTGAACGACCCGGGGATCAAGGTGGTGCACCTTAGCATTGGTGGCAACGATGTGCTCGGCGATTGGCATGTGAGCTTCACGCCCGAGCAGACCGATTCACTGCGTCAGGCCGTGTTCGATCGTTTGCACCAGGTGATCACCTTCATCCTTGGCGTGCGTCCGGACATCCATGTGCTTTGGAGCGGATACATGTACCCCAATTTCGAAGAGGTCATCGAGGACCTGGCGCCTTTGCAGACCATCCATCCGTTCTATGGAACATGGCAGGACATGGGCTTCCCGAGCTTCGCGCAACTGAACAACATCCTGAATGATTTCAGCGCACTGCTGGAAGAGTATGCCGACACCACGGACCGGGTGAGCTTCGTGAGCGCAACCGGCCTCATGCAATACACCTTCGGCCAGAACAGCGCGCTGGGCGTGCCACCGGGCGGCAGCTATCCATCTGGCACCGCGCCATTACCTCTGGGCTACTTGGACTATCCTTCGCCGAAAAGCTCCATGCGCAATTACGGCCTTACACGCGATTGCTTTCACCTGTCGGCGAGCGGGTATCTGGAGATGATCGACCTCCATACCCGTAAGTTCTACCACAAATTCCTGATGGATGACCAGTACCTGCTCTCGTCCGGCACGCAGGATGGCTCCGTGTCAAGCCAGGGTGCGGTGTCCGGCACCTTGCAATTGGGCACGTCGGGCTCAGAGCAATTCGCCACGGTGCTCACCTTCGCCACCACCGAAATGCAGCAGAGCATTGTTGACGGCGCAAGCATTTTCCTGCGACGCTCGGGGCTTAGCGGCGACAACCCTTTGGGTGGTCCGCTGGATGTGAAGGTGAAAAGCGGCGCCTTCGGTACCGGGTTCGTAGTGGAGGACGTGGACTATTTCGCAGCACCCGATGCCTCGGGAACCGCTTGTCGTTTCGGATCGAACGGGGGCGATGGCCACTGGATCCGTCTTGACCTGCCTGAGGAACTGCTCCCCTACCTCTCACAGACCACGGCAACACAGTTCATTATTTCGGCACCGGGGTTCACACAAGGGGTGGTGACCTTCAGTGATGCCAGCGATCCTGAACTGGCACCGGTCCTGAACCTTCGCTTCGGCGAACTGGCGACGGTAACTGAACCGACAGCAAAGGACAACACCCATGCGGTCTTCCCCAATCCCACGGACGGCCTCTTGAACTTGAACACTACAGACGAACAGGTAATTGACGTACAGATGTTCGACATGCTGGGACAGATGGTGCTTCAGCGCAATGCACCCGGCACCATGCTCGACCTGAGCGCGTTGCCAGCTGGGCACTATCTCCTGCACATGCGCACCAACAAAGGCCGCACGATCCAGCGCATAACCCGGTGGTGACCGCAACAACCGAACGGCTTCCTCTCTTCCTTGCTTTCTTTGCCGCTGGCCGGGACGTAACCGCTCGGCCCACGTGATGAACCGATCGTTGATCAAGAATGCGAAGGCACTGGTTGGCACCCATGAACCGGGTGTCGCCATTGCACGCGGTGCGGAAATGGCCCGTTTGCCGCAGGTCAGCAATGGTTGGTTGCTGATCGAGAACGGCCGGATCGCAGCGCTGGGCGGTATGGAAACGCTTCCCGCGATCGGCAGCGATGTAAAGGTGATCGACGCCACCGGCCGCTACGTGCTGCCCGGATGGTGCGACCCCCACACCCACACGGTGTTCGCAGCGCCGCGCGAAGAGGAGTTCGTGGACAAGATCAATGGGCTCAGCTACCACGAGATCGCTGCGCGCGGTGGCGGCATTCTGAACAGCGCCCGCAAGTTGCGCGAGATGGATGAAGAGGCCCTGTACGAACAGACACGCCTTCGGTTGGAAGAGATGATGAGGCAGGGCACCGTGGCCGTGGAGATCAAGAGCGGCTATGGGCTCACTGTGGAAAGCGAGTTGAAGATGCTGCGCGTGGCCAAGCGCCTGAAGGACTCCCTGCCGCTACAGGTGAAGACCACCTTGTTGGCCGCGCACGCCCTTCCTCCGGAATACAAGGACGACCGTACGGCCTACATCGATCTGATCTGCAACACCCTTATTCCGCAGGTGGCGGCAGAGGGCCTGGCCGATTTCGTGGATGTGTTCTGCGAGACCAACTACTTCACCGTGCCCGAAATGGAACGCGTGCTGGAGACCGGCGAACGCCTTGGACTGCGCGGCAAGGTGCATGTGAACCAGTTCACCAGCATTGGCGGTGTGCAGGCGGCCGTTAAGCACGGTGCGCTCAGCGTGGACCACTTGGAGGTGATGGCACCGGAGGACATCGAAGCGATGGTGGGACATGGAACGATCCCCACGCTCCTGCCCTCCTGCTCCTTCTTCCTGCGTATTCCTTATGGACCTGCGCGCCAACTGATGGAGCGTGGCCTGCCAGTTGCCTTGGCCACCGACCATAACCCGGGCAGCACCCCGAGCGGCAACATGAACCTGGTGCTGTCCTTGGCCTGCATCCAATTGCGCATGCTACCGGAAGAGGCCGTTACCGCCATGACCCTGAACAGCGCCGCGGCCATGGACCTTTCCACAGAGCTTGGCGGCCTTACCGTGGGCAAACGGGCAAGCCTGATCATCACCCGTGAGGTACCTTCGCTCGCCTATCTGCCTTACGCCTTCGGCAGCGACCATATCGACACCGTGCTCATTGATGGAACAGCCGTCCGCGCCGGGACCCTCCTGGCCTGAACCCGGTCAACCCGGTCACCGTCCGCCCCAGTTGGAGTTCGCCATGGGCATTGCCCTCTTCGCGATCATCCTGCTGGTGTTCATGTTGGTGCAGTTCGGAGTGCTGGTGGTCGGTGTGGCCAATACCGATCCCGCCTTTGCCGATAAGGGCTTCTCCTTCTCGCTCTTGCAGGACGCCGCCTTCCGTTCATCCATGGACAACTTCCTGCTGAATGGCGACATGGTGGCCAAGGAGGCACTGTGGAGCGGGCTCACTGGTATCGGGCTCATTCTGCTCTCGGTATTTCTATGGAAACGGCGCCATGCCGCTGACATGCTCGGATTGCGCGCACCTTCTGCGAAACAGACCGTGATCTGGGTGGGCATTTTCCTGCTCCTTGCTGGTGCACTGGAAGTGTTGATGCGTTCCGTACCCGCTTTCCAGACCGACTTCATGGAAAAGGTGCTCGGCACTACCACGAACACGGCCATGCTGGTGATCGGCGTGGGCATTGTGGCACCGCTTTTCGAGGAATTCCTGCTGCGCGGACTGCTCTACGGTACGGCGCGGCACGTGGTGGATGAGCATGCCAGTGTGGCCATCACCGCCGGCGTGTTCACCATCATGCACCTGCAATACGAAGTATTGGTGATGCTGCTCATCCTGCCACTGGGTATCGTGCTCGGCTATGCCCGAGCCCGCACGGGGTCCATTCTGGTACCCATGCTGCTGCACGTCATGAACAACCTGGCCAGCGTGCTGCTGGGGTGAGTTCACCAAGGTCTTCCCTCACCGTTGTAGTTGCTTCCGCGGCGCCCTTCATCCGGCGCACGGGTTATTGCGCGTCCGGCATGCTCCCTAAGGGGCGCGTTGAGTGGCGTTCTGGTAAATGGTTCAGCAGGTGAGCGATCGGCACTGCTAGCTTTGCCGCCCATTCCAACACAGTACTATGCAACGCCAACTGATCGAATGCGTGCCCAACATCAGCGAGGGACGCGACCGTACCAAGATCGACGCCATCGCGTCCATTGTGGAGACCGTGGAAGGCGTTCGCCTGTTGGACGTGGATCCCGGTAAGGCCACCAACCGCACGGTGATCACTTTCGTTGGGGAACCCGGTCCGGTCTGCGAGGCCGCTTACCGACTGATCAAGAAGGCACAGGAGCTCATCGACATGCGCGGTCACAAGGGCGAACACCCGCGCTTCGGCGCCACGGACGTGTGCCCCTTGGTGCCCATCAGCGGCATCAGCATGGAGGAATGCGCGGCCTGGGCGAAGAAGCTCGGCGAACGCGTGGGCAACGAGCTCGGCATACCCGTGTACCTCTACGAAGCAGCCGCCAACGAAGAGAAACGGAAGAACCTGGCCAACAACCGCAGTGGCGAGTACGAGGGCCTTCCGAAGAAACTGAAGGACCCCGCGTGGAAGCCCGACTTCGGTCCGGCCGAGTTCAACGACAGCGTGGCCCGTAGCGGAGCCATGGCCATTGGTGCGCGCAACTTCCTGGTGGCCTACAACGTGAACCTCAACAGCACCAGTACCCGCAGGGCCAACGCCATTGCGTTCGACATCCGCGAGGCGGGCCGCAAAGTGAAGCAGGCCGATGGCAGTGAAGTGCAGGTGCCGGGCAAGCTCAAGTCGGTGAAAGGCATCGGCTGGTTCATTGAGGAATACGGCGTGGCACAGCTCTCACTGAATCTTACGGACATCACCGTTACGCCGGTGCACATCGCTTTCGATGAGGCCTGCAAGGCCGCTGAGGCGCGCGGCATCCGGGTGACCGGCAGCGAGCTGGTGGGGTTGATCCCCAAGCAGTCCTTGCTGGATGCGGCCGACTTCTACCTGCAGCGTCAGGAGCGCAGCCTGGGCATACCGGAGCGTGAGAAGATCAAGATCGCCGTGAAGTCCCTGGGGCTTGATGACCTCGGACCCTTCGACCCGCAGAAAAAGGTGATCGAGTACATGCTGGAGGACGCCAACAGCGAGCGCCTTGTGCGCATGGACCTGAAGCGCTTCAGCGAGGAGACCGCTGGCGAAAGCCCTGCGCCGGGAGGAGGCAGCGTGGCCGCCTATGTGGGCGCATTGGGCGTTTCGCTCGGCACCATGGTGGCCAACCTCAGCGCCCACAAGCGCGGCTGGGACGACCGCTGGGAAGAGTTCAGCCAGTGGGCCGAACGTGGTGAGAAGCTGCGTAACGAACTACTGTTCCTGGTGGACGAGGACACGCGTGCATTCGACCGCATCATGGCCGCCATGGGCCTGCCAAAAGGCAGCGACGAAGAGAAGGCCGCCCGCAAAACAGCGATCACCGAGGCCACCAAAGGCGCCATCAACACGCCGTTGCGCACCATGCAGGTGTGCGTGGAGAGCATGGACCTGATGAAGGCCATGGCCAATATCGGCCTGCCTGCCAGTGTGAGCGATGCCGGTGTGGGTGCACTGTGCGCGCGTACCGGGGCCATTGGCGGCTATCTCAATGTACGGATCAACTGCGCTGGACTGGACGATGCTGCCTTCAAGGAAAAGGTGTTGAAAGAAGCCGAAACGCTTAAGGCAAAGGCCGAAGCGCTGGAGGCCGAAGTGATGGCGCTGACCCTGGCGAAGGTTTAGTCCGGCTTCCTGCACGTCCGGGCAGGACAACCTTCGCTCGGCCTTTGGCAACTCTTTTCCAAAGGGTTGTACACTACCCGTGCCTGATATTGACCGGCCGTTATCACAACACGGCGGCGTACTTGGCCGTATCATTGGTGGGACCGATGCTCCGATGACCGCCAGGATCAAATTCCGCCAATGGACACGCCGGGTGATGTACTTCTTCCCGATCCAGCTCCTGTTGCTGCATCTGAAGAAGAACCACCTGTTGCTGCTGACCTGGCTGGTGCTTTTCGGTTATGTGACCGAGAGCCTGGGTGTGAAGTACGGCGTACCCAACCTGTTCCTCTATCCGGAATACTTCGGCCGGGTCAACTTCCTGTCGTACGCTATCCTCGGATTCGCCGTGGGCGGTTTCATCACGGCATTTAACCTGTACAGCTACACCATGCACGGGTACCGCTTCCCGTTCATCCTCACCATCGCACGGCCGTTCCTCAAGTTCAACGTGAACAACGCTGTGATCCCGGTGGTGTTCATCCTCACCTACCTGTGGTGCTCGGCGCGTTTCCAATCCGCGAAGGAACTCGTACCCGCACTGTACATCATCGTCAACCTCACGGGCTTCCTAGTGGGTATTGGGGCCTTCCTCCTGCTGGCCCTGCTCTACTTCACGCGCACAAACACCGATATCACCAAGCTGCTGGGCAAGGACCCAGAGGACCTCAGGCCCGAAGAACCCTTGGTGGACATCATCGGTCCGCAGCACGCCCATGCCCCACGCGGTGGGTCGGAACGGCGTAAGGCCCTACGATGGTTGCGCCGACAACAACGCAGCGAGAAATGGCGTGTGGAGACCTATCTGTCGCCCCGTCTGCGCATCATGCTGGCACGCCGCAGCGACCATTACGACCAGGAACTGCTGCGCGATGTGCTCTGGCAGAACCACATCAACGGCAGCATCTTCGAAGTGATCCTCGTGCTCAGCTTCATTGCTTTGGGCGCATTCAGTGATGTGGGCCTGTTCTTCATTCCTGCCGGGGCCAGCGCCTTCCTTCTGTTCACCATGCTGCTCATGCTCATCAGTGCCTTGTTCAGTTGGATGCAAGGCTGGACGGGCACCGTGGTGATCGGCACCATCGTGTTGTTGAACTGGATGAGCCACCACACTGAGCGCTTCCTCTACGATTCGCACGCTTACGGCCTGGACTACACAGCAACACCCGCTGTGTACGACAGGGCCACCATTGCCGCCCTGGCCAACGATACGGCCACAGCACGCGCAGATGCCGAGCGATTGGTGGCCACCTTGGAGCAATGGAAAGTCGATAACGCAGCCTTGCCACATGCCGGTGACCGTCCGCCGTTGGTGATCGTGAACACCAGTGGTGGCGGCTTGCGCGCCTTGATCTGGACCTTCCGTTGCCTGCAAGTGGCGGACAGTATGCTGGGCGGTACGCTCATGGACCGCACGGTGCTGATCTCGGGCTCCAGCGGCGGATTGATCGGGGCCACCTATTTCCGCCAATTGTACCTATTGGCCAACGATACGTTGGATCGTGCCGCACCGGAACGCATTACCGAACTCTCCGGCGACATGTTGAACCCGCTCGTGTTCAGCTTCGTTACCAACGACATGTTCATCAGGTACCGCAGCGTGAAGTACGGCACCAGCCGCTACACCCTCGACCGCGGTGCCACTTTCGAGCAACGTCTCAATGCAAGCACCAACCAAGTGTTCAGCGACCTGCGCATCGGCGACCTTGCACAGGCCGAGCGTGAGGCCCGCATCCCCATGCTGGTCATCGCGCCCACGTCGATCAACGATGGGCGCCGGTTGGTGATCGCATCGCAGCCCATGGCCTTCCTTACCGGCATAAGCCCGCAGGCGAAGAGCAGTATACCCAGCCAGCCGGAGGCCATCGAGTTCCAGCGCTTATTCGCCGATCAGGGTGCCAAGGACCTGCTCATGACCACAGCGCTGCGCATGAACGCCACCTTCCCATACATCACACCTGTGGTGACCTTACCCAGCGATCCACCCATGCGTGTGATGGATGCCGGCGTGCGCGACAACTATGGCTACCGGGCCACACTTGCCTTCCTGCATACCTACCGCGATTGGATCGCTGCGAACACGGGCGGTGTCGTGCTGCTTCAGTTGCGCGATACCCAAAAGGAACTCGAAGTGCAATCAAGCAGTGCTTCGCTCATTGGGCGGATCACCGACCCGGTGGGCAGCGTGTACGACAACTTCGTACGCGTGCAGGACCAGGACTACGACCTGATGCTGCGTTTGGCGGGTGCAGGGCACGACTTCCCGCTCCATCTGGTGGATATTCAATTGCGTCACGATGCAGAGGAACAGATCTCGCTGAACTGGCACCTCACCGCATTGGAACGGCGACGTGTGCTGCGGAGCATTGGGTCGGCCACGAACCGTATGGCTTTCGAACGCCTGGAACGGTTGATCCTGGGCTCACCTACCGATCGGGAGATGCCCGGTGATAACGCACCAGTCCTGGCAACGGGTCCCGCTCTACGGCCGTAAGGGTCATGCCCCGGTCAAGCAGGCATTCGGCCAGCAATTCGCGGAAGCCCCAGGCCACCGAACCAGTGGCCACCACCGAAGCGCGTTGTTCGGGGGTGAAGAAGGTCACCAGCAGTTCGGCCATGGCATGGAACCGCGATCGCACCAGATCGATCACGTAGGTCTCGTGCAACAAGGGAGCGAGCAGGGCCGTTCGTGCGGCCAGGGCCCGGGCCGGGAAAGGGGAACGGTGAACCTCCTGAAGCACAAGGTCCAGATCAGGTCCATCCGCACCGAACAGCGCTTCGCTTACGGCCTGTGGCATGCGCCGGTAGAAGGCGTCCTGTAGCAAGGTGCGACCGATATCCGCACCACTGCCCTCATCGCCAAGCACCCAGCCTAACGACGGCATCGGCCTGAAGAGCTGACGTCCATCGAAGTGTCCGGCGTTCATGCCGGTGCCCAGGATCAGCACCAGTCCCTGCTCGGTACCCAGCAGTCCGCGGGCCGCACCCAGCAGGTCCGTTTCTACATGAATGCGGGCGTTGGGCCAGATGCCTCCAAGTGCCGAGGCCATCCGTGCCTTGCGGTCCGCACTGCCGCAACCCGCGCCGTACACCAGCACTTCTGGCGATCGGAAGGCACCCGGGCTGCGCTCCATCAGGTAGGTGGAAATGCCTTCCGCGAATAGCGTTGCATCACCGTTCAGCGGATTGAAACCCGGCACTGCTTCGCCTTTGGCCGGGAACAGGTCCACTTGATCGGGACCATGCACCACGGCCCATCGGGACGAGCTGCCTCCCACTTCGCCGATCACTTGCACAGGCGTCATGGAAGCAAAGTAAGGAATGGTGGATCACGCCTCCGAGGCGTCGAACAGGAACTTGTTAGGCGAAACGAGCCCATTCTTCACTGCATACATCACCACGGCGGCCGTGCTGTTCACACCCAGTTTCTGCATGATGTTGCGGCGATGCGTGGTCACCGTGTGCGCGCTCAGGTGCAGGCGGTCCGCGATACGCGTGTAGGAAAGGCCTTCGGCAATGAGCGCGATCACTTCGCACTCGCGCGCGCTCAGGCTAACAGGCGCGCAACTCAGCGGTTGAGTCAGCAGTTGGTCCACATCGAACGATGCGCGACGCAGGGTCTCCAAGATCTTGCCACAGAAGAACTTCTGACCATCGGCCGTATCCAGCACGGCATCAATGATCTCATCGATCCCACAATCCTTCTTGATGTAGCTGGTCACCCCCGCACGAATGGCGCTCGTGAGGGCCATGGCCGAGGGATCGGGCGTAATGGAAATGAACCGGGTGCGCTTGCAACGTTTCAGTCCATCACGGATAACCTTGGCACCGAAGCCTTCTGCGGTGTGGTCCAACAGCACCACGTCAGGCTTCTCGCGCAACAACAAGGCCTGCAGTTCGATGGCGTCGCGGGCCTCACCTACCACCTCGATCCGTGGCACGCCAGCGAACACGGTCCGCAGCCCGATCAAGGCCAGTTCACTGTGGTCGGCAATAAGTGTCCTGACGCTCATTTTCTATTTAGAATGATTCTAAGGCGGCGACAAAGCTATCCGAATGGGACACGAACACCAAACCCCGATCTACACGATCGATCGTGGATCCACGGAGATGGTCATCCCCTCATCGCTGAGCATGGTGCGCGGGAATAATGGTAGGGCTTCCTGCAGCAGTTCATCGCTGGACTTGTACCGCGAACTGAAGTGGCCCAGCAGCAGCTTACCCACATTGGCTGCCAATGCGAGATTGGCGGCTTGTGCAGCGGTGCTGTGCATGGTCTCCTTTGCCCTTGCGCGCAGCAACTCCGTGAACGTCGCCTCGTGGTACAGCAGGTCAACACCTTCGATGAAAGGCACTAACGCCGGTTCATAGGCCGTGTCGGAGCAATAGGCGTAGCGCCGTTGCGGTGGCGGGTCGTCGGTAAGCTCGGCGTTGGTGTAGTGCGGACCGTCCGGCAGCCGGAGGTCCTCCCCCTTCTTCACGGCCTGCCGCTTGAAGTGCGGTATCAGGTGTACCCTGTCCTTACGCAAGGATCGCAGTGCAGGCGATTCGGTGAACACAAAACCCGTGCAGGGTATCCGGTGCTTCAGCTCCAGCGCGGTCACCCGGACACGGGCATCGGCAAAGACCTCCGCTCCGCTCTCCGGAACTGTGTTCGTAAAGTGGAGCGGATATCGCAGCCAGGTGGCCGAGGCGCGCAGCTGCAGGTCGATGATCTCCTTCAGCATGGGCGGACCATGTACATGCAGCGGCTCCTTGCGGCCCATAAGGTGCATGGAACTGATGAGGCCCATGAGCCCGAGGTAGTGATCGCCGTGCAGGTGGCTGATGAATATGTGGTGCATGCTTCGCCACCGCAGCCCG
>CAZQFG010000047.1:0-17542 GCA_964592515.1 uncultured Chryseobacterium sp.
TAGCTCGGCAACCTCTTGCCGTTCAAGGCATGGAGGCGGTGTTGAGGCGAAAGAGGGGCGGTGCCCAGGTGTGCTCAGTTAGTCCCCTACGGGCTACGGAACGACCGCCGCGATACTTGCAGAGCAAGCCATCGCGGCGGTTTTGTTTTCCGGCCATCCCTTTCAGCGACGCACAACCCTTACGACCTGGCTGGTGCCGTTGTTTTCCAAGCGTAGCAGGTAAGCGCCGGAGCCCAGGTCCTGCATGGATAGCGTGATCTGCCCTGTGGCTTTCAGGTCCGCCTCGCGCACCACGCGGCCTGTCATGTCGGTCAGGGTCAGGTGTACATCGGGCATCACATCGGGCAAGCGCACCTGCACGAGGTCATCCGTAGGCACCGGCCAGACCAGCACTTGTTCGTTCGCATATCCGGCAATGCCCACAACGCCGAGGGCCTCCAGGATGGCCCGGTAGGCATTCACCTTACCGCTGCCCCACCGAGTGCTACCTCCGGCAGGGATCGTGCCGGTCTGGTTGTCGGTCCGCGCTGTGGACATCAACAACGCCTTGAGTTCAGCAGGTGTCAGCTCGGGGTCGGCCTCGAGGCATAGGGCCGCGATCCCTGCCACTGCAGGTGAGGACATGCTGGTCCCCGAGAAGCGAGCGAACGGATAGGTGCGGCCTTGAAAACTGATGCTGGTGGTCGCAGTAAAGTCCGCATCCGTAAATGAACTGATAGAAGAGGCCACATTGACCCCGGGTGCCGTGATGTCCGGTTTCACGCGCTCGTCGAGCGTAGGTCCTGTGGATGAGAAGCTGGCAATAGCCCCGCCGCTCACATTGCCATTGGACAGGTAGGTCTCGGAGGAATAGGCCGCAACGCTGATGGCGCTTGCCGTACATGCGGGTTCGCCGATGCCGTACAGCGCATTGCCCAAGGTCCAGCCTGTTACAGGTGCTTGAAAGGCCTGTCCCCAGTTCCCTACGTCATTGGTCAGCTCCGTTACGTTCCAGAAGTGTACGGTACCGTTCGGCGCGGTCGCTTTCAACGCCACAAAGAGCTGGCTGCTTGTGTTCTTCACACGCAGGCGGAAGTGGGGGCGCCCGTTCAGTGGATGGGCAGCATCGGCCGTTAGGTTGAAGAATACCGTGTCGTTCCCCTGCACCAGAAAGGAGTCCAGGTAGGCCGGTTGGGTGGCCGTGTGGTACCAAGGCGTGGTCTGCAATACTTGGCTGGATGCGTTGGTTACATCGAATCCGGCCGAAAAGCCTGCCCCGGGCTGGCCCCACATGCTGATGCTCTGGCCCCACATATTGGGATTGGCGCTGTACGAGTAGAACTGGACGCGCGAGCGCAGCGTATCGCCCGCAAAGTCCTTGCGGATGTGGAAGTTCACGTTGCCGTTGTTCCCACCCGAGGTAACGAATACCACTCCTTCATCGGAAAGCTGATCGATGGCTTGGCTGATCAGGGAGGTGCCATCGAGGGTGCCCATGTGGTACAGGCCCCAGCTCATGTTCACCACGAGGCGCTTCTGGTCCTGCTCCGCTATGGAGCGCATCCATGCGAACGCATCGAGCACGGCAGCGGCATCCACCAGGAACGAGGTGAATAGGAATTGGCTTTGGAAGGCAATGCCTCGGTAATTCGTGCCTGCGCCACTGCCTCCGGCGATACCGGCCACGTGGGTGCCGTGCGTATGGTAACTGTAGATGTTCGCCGTGTCGCTTCCGGCCTGCATGAGGTCCGCCACGGTGCTCAGTTCCGTTCCGTAGTTGAATCCTGCGGGTGCTGGTCCGGCCTGGCGATATTGGTCCCACGCGGCCCGGATCCGGGTAGCGGTCATGGCCGAGTCGTAGAACATCGGATGGGTATAGTCGAACCCCCAGTCGGTAATACCGATCAGGACATTGTTCCCGGCATAGCCCTGCGGCAGGTTGATGCCCGCATGTACACTATCCACCCGGGTTGCACGCAGCACTTTGTCAAGGTCGGGGGCCACTTTGCCGGCCAACTCGGCGTAGGTCAGTCCAGGTATGGCATACAGTATATCCAGTTGTGTGGCATCGATCCTCAATGACAACACCTGGCCGATCCTGGCCCCGAAGCGCACGGTTTCGTTCTGCACGGCTTCAGGGTCGAACGTATCGTTCGTGAGACAAAGGAACCCCACCATGCAACGGTCCATGACCAATGCAGTCGGGTAATAGCCTTGTGTGGCAGCCGTCAGTGAAGCGGCATCAGCATGGGTTGCCGCCAGACCCTTCAGTTCGGCCATGGCCGCTATTGTTGTCGCAGGAACGCGAAGCTGCGCTTGGGCCACGAAAGAGAAGGGGAGGATCAGTGCGAAGAGTAATGAGCGCATGGTGCAACGGGCTATGGAGCGGCAAGGTAGCGCAGGCCCAAGTGTTCATCGTCCATTCGCGGGTGGTCGTCGCCATGCCTTTCAGGCCTGCCTTCACCGTTGAGCCCCAAGTCGATAAGTGCCGCTATCCACAACGCACCGTGAAACCTTGGGTGAATGCGGCACGTATCTTTGGCCTTGTACCATCGGGGCGTTAAGGCGCAATGGCCGGCCCTGGAAACACCGAACCACTTCGCCGCATGTCCAAGCGTCAACTGTTCTATCTGCCCCTGATGTTGCTCCTTTTGGGCTCCTGTGTAGGGCGAAAGAACATCAACTACCTGAACGACCCCTCCCTCAGCGTGGGCAGCAGCAAGCTGTTCGAGAACCGAAGGTTCGAGTACCGCATCCAAGTGAACGACGTGCTGTCGATCCGGGTACTTGGTTTGGACGAGCAGACCCATCGCTACTTCAATGTGGAATCACAGAATGCCATGGCGGCCATGAGCGATGCGGCCATGTATGTGAACGGATTCTCGGTCGATAAGAACGGTCAGGTACAATTGCCGCAGGTCGGTAAGGTCAAACTACAGGGCCTCACGGTTGGCGAAGCGCAGGACCTGCTTCAGCGCAAGATCAACGAGTATTTCACTACGGCCACGGTCATCCTGAAGATGGTGAACTGGAGGGTGAGCGTCCTGGGTGCGGTTTCGCGTCCGGGTACCTATATGGTCTACAACAACCAGCTCACCCTTATGGACGCGTTGGCAACCGCGGGTGGTCCGCTTGAGCTTGCGGATAAGTCACAGGTGACCCTGCTCCGTCAGACCGATCGGGGTGTGCAGGCGCTATACGTTGACGTATCGAATACGGCGCTCCTGAGCTCCGAGTACTATTACCTGCTACCGAACGATGTGGTGTACGTGCCGGCAATGCGTGCGAGGTCCGGTCGTTTGAACCTGGAGATCTACATGATCCTGCTTACCACGGTAAGCACCATCGCCCTGGTGTTCAACGTGATCCAGAACTCGAATAATTGACCCATGGCCGAGGCACGCCCCAGCGATATCATTGATCTGCGAGCGATCTTCCGTAAGCTCCTGTCCCATTGGTGGTGGTTCCTCATCACCTGCACCATTTCAGGTGCATTGGGTGTGGCCTACCTGAAGACCACCCCGAAGACCTACCTCGTTCATGCCAAGATGTTCATGGGCGAAAGCGCGAAACCGGGCATGGGGCAGAAGGAGGATTTCCTGAAAGGCATGTCCTTGATGCGGGGCAATTCGCAGATCGAGGACGATATCGCGTTGTTGACCTCCCGGACGAACGTCCTGAAGACATTGAACCGGATGGACCTTGCTGTGAGCTGTTATGAGACCCATAACTTCCTTACACAGGAGCGATACGATTACCCGCCCTTCATCATCAAGCTGGACAGTATGTCATTGCAGGTGACCGGTATTCCCATTTACGTGGCGGTTGACAAGGCGGCAGGCACTTACCACGTGAAGGCGGAGGGAAAGAACGTGATGCTGTACAATGTGCAGAAGCAGGAGATCATGAATGAGTTCCTGCCGAAGTACAAGGTCGAGCAGACCGTGCCGATCGGCAAGCCGTTCATTGCCGAGCACCTGAGTTTCTCTGTTGATTTTCCGGAGGACCGCAAGTATCGCGATGGCTCGAAGTACTTCTTTAAGATCAACAGCATGGAAGGGCTGTTGGAGAACTATCGGAGCCGCTTGACCGTTGCACCTCCAGAGAAGGATGGCCATATCGTGGACCTCACGATAGTGGGTCAGGTGCCCTCGAAGGAGATGGCGTTCCTGGCCAAATTGATGGACACCTATCGCGAGTCCGAGCTTTACAAGCAGCAGCAGAAGGGCTACAAGACCATCAGCTTCATTGATGATCAGATCGGGAACGTGTCCGATTCACTGCGCAGGGTGGAAAGCTCCATGGAGAATTTCCGTGGGCAGTCGAGCGGATTGGTGGATGTGGGTCGCACATCGGACGCCCTGTTCCAGGAACGGAGCCGACTGGAGGATGAGCGTTCGACGATCATCCGACGCAGGAACTACTGCGCTTCGGTGCTGGACAAGATCAGGACCTCGAGCGATCTGCGGAATGTGCCGGCGCCATCCTCGTCGGGTATTGATGATCCAGTGTTGAACAACCTGGTCATTGAGATCACCCGCTTGTACGCCGACCTGGCCGCACAGAACCTGAGCACAGGTGCCCGCTCAAACCCGACCGTTATCGCCATGGAGCGCAGGATCAAGAATTTGACCTCGTCGTTGGCACAGACCGCTGAAAGTCTGGTCGAGCAAGCGGATATGAGCCTCGCGGAGGTGAACCGACGCTTGGGTGGCATCAATTATCAGTTCAATCAATTGCCCGAGAACGAACGTCGCTTGGTGAACATCGAGCGGAAGTTCAAACTGAGTGACAATCTGTACAACTACCTGATGGAGAAGCGGGCCGAGGCAGGCATTGCCATCGCCGCCGATCAGGTGGATAAGTTCGTTGTGGATGAGCCGCTCGCCAACTCGCGCAGTCCCATTTCACCCGACAAGAAGATGGTATTGGGCGGTGCGCTATTGATCGGACTGTTGCTGCCTTTGGTCGTCATTCTCCTGCGCGACTTCTTCAATGACAAGGTCGCCGACATCGACGAGCTCAAACGGTTAAGTCCGATACAGGTCTTGGCCATGATACCGACGAGCAAACGCAAGCGCGTCACTCCCGACGAGCCCAAGTCCATGCTCGCTGAATCGTTCCGGACCGCACGTATCAACCTGCAGTACCTGAACATGGGCGCGCACAGGCAGGTGATCGGGTTCACATCCTCCACGAGCGGTGAGGGCAAGTCGTTCTGTGCGCTCAATATGGCAACGGTGATGGCCATCAGCGGCAAGCGCACACTGCTGATCGATGCGGATATGCGCAGGCCGAGGGTGGGGGAATTACTCGGGCTTCAGGATGGCCCGGGACTTTCCACTTACTTGATCGGCGAAACATCACTGGACAAGATCGTTCGGAGCACGGATGTGGCGGGCTTGGATGTGATCACCGCTGGTCCGGTGCCACCCAATCCGCTGGAACTTGTGGAGACGCCGCGTTTCGCCGATCTGTTCCAAACGTTGCGTGGGCGCTATGACCAGATCATCGTGGATGCATCGCCCATGGGCCTGGTCAGTGAGTTCGTGATCCTCACACGCTACATCGACATCACGCTGTATGTAGTTCGCAGGGGCTACACGCGCCGTGGGGCATTGCGTACGGTGAACGAAATGGTGCAGCAGGGCAAGATCACCAATGTGGACCTGTTGCTCAACGACGTGAAGCCCGGCGATGGCTATGGCGATGGCTACGGTTACTACACCAAGTAACGGTCCTTCCAGAGCATGATGCGGTCCGAAGGCTCCAGGAAATACCTGAAGAACTTTTCCTGGCTGTTCGTTGAGCGCATCATCCGCCTTTTGGTAGTGCTCGTAACGGGCATTTATGTGGCGCGGTATCTGGGCGATACACTCTTCGGTCATTTGAATTATGCCACCGGGTTCGTGGGGCTGTTCTTCGCCTTGGGGGCCATGGGTATCGACGATATCCTGGTGCGTGATCTAGTGAAGCACCCAGAGAAACGGGATGAGCTCCTGGGTACGGGTGCATTCATCAAGTTCGTAGGCACGTTGGTCATGGTGCTTCTGGCTGTGATCGGTACGGTCCTGAAGGACATGGACGGATTGACGGCTTCACTGGTCGTTGTGATCGCCAGTGCCGAGCTCTTGCGTCCGTTCAGTGTGATCGACCACTGGTTCATGTCGCAGGTGAAGGCGGGCGAAGCGGTGAAAGTGCAGATGGTGCAGGTGTTCGCCAGTGCAGCGGTCAAGCTCGGACTGGTGGCGGCCATTGCGAACGAACTGTTTTCCGCAGAGGATGCCTTGATCTGGTTCGCTTGGGTGTATGTGGTGGAGAATACGGTGATCAGCATCGGTTATATGGTCATGTACCAGCGCCATGGTGGCTCGTGGAGGAATTGGCGCGTGACAAGGGCCATGTCGGGCCACTTGTTGCATCAATCGTGGCCCATGCTCATCTATGGTATGGCGCTTTACATACAAGCGCGTATCGACCAGGTGATGATCAAGGACCTGCTGGGCAGTAGGGAAGGGGATGCAGCGGCCTATGCCGAGGTGGGTCAGTATTCCGTAGCCCTCAAGATGATCGAGTCGCTCGGGTTCCTGCCAGTGATCGTTCAGAAGTCGCTTGCGCCGGCCATCACCCGTGCGAAAGTGCAGGATCAGGCGCTGTATGCCGATCGCCTGTTGAATCAGTATCGCCTGATGTTCCTGTTGTTCCTGGTCACGGCAGTGCCTCTCTATTTCATGGCCGAGCCGATCATCGTAATGCTCTATGGCGAAGAGTTCAGGCCAGCGGGTTTCCTGCTCTCGCTCTTCGCCATCCGTCTCTTCTTCACGAACATGGGCACGGGTAAATCGAGCTTCATCACCAATGAGAGCCTGTTCAAGTATTCGCTCTTTACGGCCGTGGTGGGCGCCTCGTTGAACATCGGTATCAACTATATGCTCATTCCCACGTACAAGTCCATTGGTGCCATTTGGGCCACCATTGCTTCGTTCCTCGTGAGCATCTTCCTGCTGGACCTCCTGCTGGCCCGCACGCGTGAGAACCTGCGATTGATGGTCCGTGGCATTCTCACCTTTTGGAAGTTCCACCGCGCGACTTGAGCATGTTGAAGGACCGCCACTTAGTTCCTGTACGACCCGAGCTGTTCGCTGAACGCTCCTGCCCGAAGTGTGGAGCAGGTTCGCCCACGCCCGTGGGTGTGGTGTTCCCTGGGGTGCATGTGCTGGGCAATTACCAGTGTGCATCCTGCAGCTACCGGTTCCTACACGACCTGCCCGTGGGTTTCGCCGTTGACCACGACGTGGCCATTGGTCTTGATGATGGTGAGATGCATGACGCCCACGGTGCGGAGCCGTGGGTGACCGCACCCCTCATGGCAGGGTTCAGGGCGCCTTCGGACGAGGAGGTCGTGATCGAGCGCCGCGTGCTACGCCCCTGCAAGCGTGTGGTGGTGTTGAACACGCTCGATTTTCTCTACGGCCATGTGCTGCTGAAGCTGTGGAACGCCCAGCATTATTTGGAAGCACATCCGGAACTCGGGCTCGTCGTCATCATCCCGAAGTCCTTTGAGTGGATGGTGCCCCGCGGTACAGCCGAGGTCTGGACGGTGGACCAGCGTTTGGGCAAGGCCCACGGATGGTATCGGTCCATTGACCGGCAAGTGAACGCGTTCCTGACCGACTTTGATGAAGTGTACCTCGGCAAGGGTTACGCGCATCCGGACAAGTCCAAGGTGGATATCGAGGGCTACACCGGCGTTCAGGCCTTTCAACTAGAGCACTACGCCACAGCGCAACGCCACATTACGTTCGTATTGCGCGAGGACCGATTGTGGTACCGGACCCCGCTTCACAAGCTATTGGACCGTGTGGCCGGAAAGGTCGGGTTGAAAAGCGTGTTCCGAGGTTTCCTTTTGGCCGATCAACAGCGATTGGCCATGAGCGCCTTGCACAAGGTCCGTAAGTCCTGTCCTGGTGTTGAGGCAACGGTGGTGGGGCTTGGCGATGCACGTACGTTGCCTCATGGGGTCGTGGACCTACGCACGCGAAAGATGTCCGTGGAAACGGAGCTTGCCTGGTGCACAGCCTATGCCAAGAGCCAGTTCGTAGTTGGGGTACATGGGTCCAACATGTTGCTTCCAACGGCATTCGCTGCGGGCTGCATCGAGATACTTCCGCATGACCGGTACCGCAATCTGGCCCAGGACGTCACCACACGTTGGACGGATGTCATGCAGGTCTTCCTGTATCGCTTCGTGGATGAGTTCGCTTCACCGACCGCTGTGGCCCGCCATGCGGTCTCCATGTTCAACGATTACGCGGTCTTCTACCGCAATAACCGGATCAATATCTATTGATGTCAACCATGGGCAATGGAACTTCCTTTCAGTTGACCACACCAGTCCTGTTGATCGGGTTCAATCGCATTGGGCCTCTTCGTCAGGTTTTTGAGGCGATCCGTGCTGCGCGCCCCACCAAGCTCTACTTCGCTTGCGATGGGCCACGGAATGAAGGGGAGCGGGCGCGTTGTGAGGAGGTGAGGGCGCTTGCCCGGGAAGTGGACTGGCCCTGTGAGGTCCACACGCGCTTTAACGAGCGGAACCTTGGCTTGCGAAAAGGCGTCAGCTCGGCCATCGCGTGGTTCTTTGAGAATGTAGAGGAGGGTATTGTGCTGGAGGACGATACGCTGCCCGTGCCAAGCTTTTTCCGGTTCGCCCAGGAAATGCTCGAGCACTACCGCAACGATGAGCGGATCTGGGTGGTCATGGGTAACAACCTGATGGAGGATTGGCCCGGTGAAAAGGACGGGTCCTACTACTTCTCTTCACACGGCTATGGTGCGCCTTGGGGTTGGGCCAGCTGGCGCCGGGTATGGAAGTATTACGATGTGGATATGAAGCAATGGCCCGCGTTGAAGGCAAGCCCATTACTCAAGGATTTCTTCCTGAGCGAAGGGGAGGAGCGCGATGTACATGACATGTTCGACTTCGTTCATGAGGGGCGTATGAACTCCTGGTCCTACCAGTTGGATATCACACGTATCATGAACCATGGATTGAACATCCTGCCCAATACCAATCTGATCGATAATGTCGGTTTCGGTGATGATGGCACGCATACGGTAAGCTTGAACGATCCCCGGAACAAGCGAACAGCCACTGAAATGGCCTTTCCGATCGTCCATCCGAAGTTCGTCATGCTCGACGCAAGGCGGGACATACAGTACTTTGAGAAGTACATCGGATCCACCACTAAGGACCGCATCAAGCGGCGCATCAAGGAATTGCTACCTGGTGGGTCCCAGGGGGCGCTCATGAAGGGCATTTCGCAGGTCAAGCGTAAGTTCGGCTCCTGAGAGCGAGGCCACCTGCCCGCCCGCCGAACCTGTGATCCGCAAGAACCAACTGGTCAATGCCCTCTTCCTGGTGGGCTTCCCCCTGTTCGGTATAGGTAGCTATATCGGACTGAAGCAGGGTATTTCCAAGGGCATGATCGTGACCTCGATGCCCTTTCTGGCGATCGTGCTGATCTATCTGGTGGATGCGCTTTACCGCAAGCGAGTAGGCAATTTGTTGACGCGGACCTGGTGGCTATGCATGTTGTATATCGCCACCCTCGTGGTGTCCATGTTCGTGGGCCTGCGCAATGGCATCCCTGGTCTGAATCCGGGTAACGTCCTATTGTCGTGCATGGTCTTCCTCATGCCGTTCCTGTCTGCCGTGATCGTGAACTTCTACAACCGCGACGACCCTGATTTCAATTTCGCCGGTTTGTTACTGAAGAGCCTCATGCTCCTTGTGGGCATCAATATCCTGGGATATTTCGGAGGCGTTCAGGCGTACGGGCACAGCTTCGAGGGGAGGGCCAACTTCCCCTTCATGCGCGGTATTTACACTGGAGCCCACGTGCTTTCCGTGATCAGCCTCATGGGTTTGTACCAGCTGGGTTCGGTGAGGGGCAGACCGGTGGCCTATGCGCTTGTTCTGGCCGCCTTGGGCATCGGGCTGTATTTCATGGTGAAGATCAATAGCCGTCTTTCCTTCATGATCTTCCTGTTGCTGGCCGTGTTGTTCCTCACCCGTGCCGTCAAGCTCGCGAAGGGGCTCTATACGATCTCGCTGTTCACCATGCCTTTGCTCCTGAGCTTTTCGCTCCTGGTGTACCAAGTGCTCAGTACACCGTTCTTCGTGAGCATCCTCCAGCGAGTGTCCAAGGAGGACGTCACCACCTTCAATGGCCGCAGCTACATCTGGAACGCCGTTGCCGATTGGGCCTTCTATGATCGCACAGGTCTGTTGTTCGGCAATGGTTACAAGGGCCATTACAAGTTGCATCTGCTCGATTTCGTGGCCGTGCTTTGGGGTGAGCCGCATGCCTACAACCTGCATTCGCACAGTACGTTCACCGAAGTGCTCACTGCGCAGGGTGTGTTCGGAGTGGTGCTTTTGTATGTGATCCTCTGGCGTGCGTTCAAGTACTACCGTCGTGAGTACCTGGATGGGACCCGTTACGCACCGATGTTCGCGGGCCTGGTCTACATTCTCTTCATCTGGCAGATCGACATTTTCTGCTACGGCGTGGATATCGGGCACTCGATCCTGTTCTGCATGCTGGCCCCGCTATGCATCAAGCCGAGAGCGCCGGACCTGCCTTTGCCAATGACCTGAAACATGAGGTCTGGATCGAACACCCTCCCTCGACACGGGAGGGTGTTCGTACTGGCCCAAGTTCTCAAAGCACCATCAGCCGCTGTCTCAGCGTGCCTTCAGCGCTCTGCACCACCAGAAGGTAGGTGCCAGGGTCGAGCCCTTCAGGAACATTGACCGTTCGGCGTCCGGCTGCTCCGTTCACACTCCACACCAGCTTGCCCTCCATGTTGAAGCCGGTGAGGCTCCATGGGGAGTTGATCTCGGTGTTCAACTGAAGGCTCGTGCCTGCGGTCGCGGGATTGGGGTAGATGAAACTGTCATCAGCGGTGAGCGGGGCATCTTCATCTACATCGGTGCTGATGCACGTAGCGTCATCCTCCTTCACCAGTACCGCTGAACTGTAGCCGGGTAGCACGAACGAACCGGTGTGGAGCTCGCCTTGTACATCGCGCCAGCATCCGTTCAGGTTCACGGTCTGGGCATTGGGTCCATCGTTCACGAACAGTTGTTGCTTTTCCAACGGGTCGAGCGGGGTCACACTAACGCGATGCAGATGGATATTATCCACGTTGTAGATGCCTTCCAGATAGCTGTTCGTGAACGAGCTGTAACCCTGGTCCGTGATGGTGCTCTGGAAGAAGATGGTCACATCCCTGCGCTGTGTACTGAAGGGAATTGTACGCTTGCCTTCCATGTTCGGTCCGCTAAGTTGGGTCTGGCCCTTGAAGCCCACCACCACTTCGCCGTGCATGGGGCTGACGATGCTGAACTGTAGTCGGTACCAGTTGCCGCTCTGGATGGGTACCAGGGTATTGTGCTTCAGGTTGAAGGTATTGTAGCTCGCGTTGTTGGTGAAGCTCACACGCAGGCTGCCGTTGTCCAGGTTGTTCTGGTCATGCGTGAGTTGTGCCTGCGTTGGCCATCCGCTCCAGCCATTGATGTTGCTGCCGAAGGCCCCGTTGGGTACCAGGTCCGAACCGAAGACCTCGGTGACCGCCTGGTCGGCCAGGTAAAGCGGACTGCGGCTCGAGGTGAGGTCCTTGCCACGCTCTGCCTGCCAGCGCTCCAGGGTGAAGTACTTCTCAAAACCGCCGAACGTGTTGAACAGGCGGATGCTGCGGTCGTTGTAGGGGTTGAAGTAGTAGTTGTTCTCGAAGGTCCCGTAATCCACCCAGTTGTTCGAGTACACGTGCAATTGCTGCATGCACAATTGGTCCTTGGTGAGGCTGTACAACACGTTGCCCGTATACACATCATTGAAGGCGGGCATGTGGTAAGGTGCTGTCGCCCCGGGTCCGTTGTAGTTGCTGAAATCCGAGATGCTCAGCTGCACGGTATTGTTGAACAGCACGTTGTCCTCGATGCGGTTGCCCTGGCTTACCATGGTGTGGTCCACGTGGACGCCACTGCCCAGGCAGTTGGCCACCGTATTGCTCTTCACCAGCGTGTTCTTTATGCTGATGTTGCCGAAGTAGATTCCATGGCAGATGGGGTGGTAGGCCTGGAAGTTGGGCGCGGTACTTTCGATGTTGCCGCTGATGTCCGATACGATGTTGTTCCGGATGATGAGGCCATCAGCGTTGTCAATGGCGATGCCACCACCATCGTTCAGGATGAGCAATGCCCTGCGCACCACGTTCCGTTCGATCAGCGCATTGCCGTCAGCCCCGATGCCGATGTAGCCGATATCCTCCAGAACGTTATCGGTGATCACCAACCCGGCCCCAGTGGCGCGGATACCGAAGTAGCCCCAGTTGTTCTCGCCCAATCCGGGCTCTACGCACACGTTGTTGAACGTGCTATGTGTAATGCTGCTGTTGCTGTCCATCAGGTACACCGCCGTGCCGTACGTACGATCGATGTCCAAGTGATGGAAGTCCTGGTTGTTGCCCGTGCTCTTGATGGCCTGGAAGACCTCGGAGAACGAGCAGTTGGAGGCCTCGAGCTGGGTGCTTCCGCTAAGGCGCAAAGCCGCATCGAACTGGTGTTGCATGGCGATCTCCGTGATCTTGATGTGCTGACGCTGCCAGCTCACGTAGATCCCGTTGTCCACCACGCTGGCTTCCACCAGCACCTGGTTCGGGTTGGCGTTGGAGGGGCACCACAGGTAAAGTTGGCCCGCTGCACTGTCAAAGAACCATTCGCCGGGCATGTCCAGTTCGCTCAGCTTGTTGCGCAGGAAGTAGCCCCAGTTCTGGCTGTACAGGTTGTTGCCTGTTGCAGTGTGTGTCAGTGTGTTGCCGGTGAATGCGGTTACACGCGCGGTGTCGTAGCTCCAGTTCGTGGTGCGAATAACAGCGGTGGCTCCGGTCCAGTAGCCGTTGGCCTGTGTCAGCTCGCTATCGGTGGTGCTGGTGGTGTTGCCTTGGTCCACGCGCAGCCAACCGGTGTTCGGGTAGCGCGCAATGGTCATCAATTGGCCGTTCACGTACACATGCTTCACTGATTGGCCGATCGGTGCGCGCCAGATATTGCCGGAGTGATTGGTCCAGTTCGCAACGGCCACGCTGCCTTTGATAACGGGACGTGCACCTGTACCGTAGGCTCCCACCTCGATCTTCGCAGCGGCCGTTCCGTTGGAGGAAATGGTGAGCTTGCCTCGGTATGTGCCCCCGCGTTGGAACAGCACCTTATCGCCGGGTTGCAGCGAGGAGCTGATCTGGTTCACCCGGGAAATGTTCTGCCACGCCGTTGCCGCCGAGGTTCCGTTGTTGCTATCGCTGCCGGTTGGCGACACGTAGTAGATGGTCGCCATGGTGCTCTGTCCGATGAGCAGGCCGAGAATCAGGAGCAGCTGGGCGAGTATGGGATTCCGCATGGGTCCGTTGCTTTGGGGTCGTTCAACCCGATCGGCCCACATTGTGTTACCTGCATGCGATGGAAAGCTGTCTGTTTTCGACGAATTGGCGATTTTGTCGACGAGCGGTCAACGATTAGCTGTTGATGGAGCCAGGCCTGCTACCTGAGCACTGCGAGGGGAGCCGGGTAGTTTTGCCGTTCATGCACACGCACCGGTACCGTATCCTCGTGGTGGGCCAGACCCCGCCGCCGTTCGGGGGGCAGGCCGTCATGATCGAAAAGCTCCTGCAGGGTCGGTTCGAACACATACGCCTGTTCCATGTGCGCATGGCGTTCTCGGAGGACATGGAGAGCGTGGGCAAGTTCGCCTTCCGCAAGGTGTGGGTGCTGTTCACCACCATCCTGCACATCTGGTGGGCCCGTTTTAGGTGGCGCACGCCGGTGCTCTATTATCCTCCCAGTGGCCCCAACAAGGTGCCCGTGCTGCGCGATATCGTTCTTCTCTGCGCCACACGCTGGATGTTCCGCAAGGTGGTTTTCCACTTCCATGCGGGCGGGGTGTCCACGTTCGCCCCGGCCTTGCCCGGTGCGTTGCGTCCACTGTTCCGCTATGCATATGGCCGGCCCACACTGGCCATTCGCACCGCACCACAGAACCCGGATGACGGGTTGGCATTGGGTGCGGCCAGGAACGTGGTGGTGCCCAACGGCATTGAGGACATGCGTGGTCAGGTCCTTGAGCGCTCGGCAGGTCCGGGAGAACCGCTGGTCATCCTGTTCACAGGGGTGCTCATTCCCAGTAAGGGTGTGCGCGTACTGTTGCAGGCGTTCCACAGGATCATCTCAAGCGGTGTTGATGCACGCCTGCAGCTCATGGGAAAGTGGGGTGATGCAGGCTTCGAGACTGAAGTGCGCGACTTTGTAAAGGCACATGGCCTCGAGGCCCGTGTGGACTTCCTTGGCGTGAAACGCGACCTGGAGAAGTTCGCCTGTTTCGCGGCTTGCGATATCTTTTGCTTCCCGTCCTTTTTCGAGGCAGAAAGCTTTGGACTTGTGTTGACCGAGGCCATGCAGTTCGCTAAACCGGTTGTCTCCACCCAATGGCGGGGAATACCATCCGTGGTTTCAGACGGTGTCAATGGATACTTGGTCCCCATCCAGGACGCGGAGGCCGTGGCCGATCGATTGGTCCAGCTGGCAGGTGACCCTGCGTTGCGAATTTCCATGGGCGAGGCCGGACGACGCATCTTTCAGGAACGATTTACGTTGAACGCCTTTCACTGTGCCATGGAACGTGAACTGATGGCATTGTTTGAGCAGTAAATAGAACCATGCGCATTCTCGTTACCGGCGGGTCCGGTTTTATTGGCACCAATCTCGTGGCGTTCTATCGGGAACGCGGTGTTCAGCTCATGAACATCGATTGGAACCCTCCGCTCGATCCGGACCAGCGGCCCTACTGGCGCGAACTGGACATCATGGACCAGGCCGCTGTGGAGAACGCGTTCAAGGAGTTCGATCCCACGCACGTCATTCACCTTGCTGCCCGCACCGATACGGACGAACTGGTGGATGTGGATGCCTACCGCCAGAACCATGAGGGCACACGGGTCCTGTTGGAGGTCGTCAAGCAACACCCCGGCATCGAACGCATCATTGTCACGAGCACGCAGTTCGTTTGCGAGGCCGGCTACCAACCCGCGCACGACCTCGATTTCAAGCCGTTCACCGTGTATGGCGAATCGAAGCGCAGAACGGAGATGGTTACGCGTGAGGCCAAGCTGAACTGCGCGTGGACCATCATCAGGCCCACCACCATTTGGGGGCCATGGTCATTGCGTTACCGCGATGTCATGTTCAAGGTGATGCGCAAAGGGCTGTACTTCCATCCCGGAAAAGGCCGAGTGATCCGCAGCTATGGGTACGTGGGCAATGTGGTCTGGCAGATCGATCGCATGCTGACCGTGCCCCGTGCCTTGGTGGACCGTCAGGTGCTGTACGTGGGCGATCGTCCCTTCGATCTGAAGGAATGGGTGGAGGTCGTTTCAAAGGAGCTCACGGGCAAGCCGGTGCGGTACATCCCCACGGGCCTGATCCGGTTATTGGCATGGGGAGGTGATGTCCTTAAGGCGGTGCATATCCCGTTCCCCATTTCCAGTGGCCGCTTCCGCAGCATGACCAGCGATTATGTAACGCCCATGGACAAGACCATTCAGGTGGTGGGTGAGGCCCCATGGACCATGCAGGAAGGAGTGAAGGCCATGGTGCGCTGGTACGACAACGGTAGTGAGCGGATCATAGCGCCAGTGCTGAAGGACGTACGCCAAAAGAACGCCGACCGGTAATGGACATTCCGGTTCATCTGCCCAAGCGCAGGGTATTGACGGCCGACATCACGGTGGGGTCGTTCCAAGACCAGGTCAACACTATGGCCGATCTGGGCGCTGCTCACCGGTCATCGTATGTGTGCTGTGTGAATGCCCACATGACCGTGGAAGCACGTGATGAAACCTTCGCCAAGGTGGTCAACCAAGCGGACCTTGCCACTGCGGACGGCATGCCGGTAGTGAAAGTGCTCAACGCATTCCACAAGGTCGGTCAAGAGCGTGTGGCCGGTAACGACATCCTTCCTGCCCTTCTTGAGAAAGCCGCCCACGAGGGGCTGTTGGTCTACTTGTACGGTGCATCGGCTGAAGTGCAACAGCGCATGGTGGAACGCGCGGTCAAAGAGATACCGGGCATTCGTTTCGCCGGGACCTACGCGCCACCTTATGGTCCGTTGGAGGCCTTGGACCTGGAGACGGAGGCCGCCCGTATCAACGGAACAGGCGCCCATATTGTCATGGTCTCATTGGGTTGCCCCAAGCAGGAGCGCTGGATGGCAGCCATGAAGGGCAGGGTGAATGCCGTGATGCTCGGGCTCGGCGGGGCTTTCCTGCTCTACGCTGGCATGGATACGCGAGCTCCCAAGTGGATGCGCGACCTATCGCTGGAGTGGCTCTATCGGCTTTGGTTGGAACCCCGGAGGCTTTGGAAGCGTTACCTCGTCACCAACACGGTCTTCATTTTCCTCGTTTTGAAGGCCATGCTTCGACGAAGGCCTGATGTTGTGTAGGTGCTGGTGTGGTGCTCCGTTGAGCGCAGCGGTGTTGTAACTCACTGAAGGTCAGATATGAACGAGAACCTGGTCCAGGGGTCTAAGCGGCCGAAAAGGTGAATATGTAGGCTTTGATGTGTCGACGAATGGTTAAATAATTTCGACGAACTTGACTTTTCTTCGACGACCACGATACATTTGGGCTCCCCGGACGGAAAGTGGGGAATAACGCACAGGAACATGGAGAAGACCATTACCGCGAAGGATGGAGCGATAGTAGGGGGAGCAGGGTCGGCCGAGCTTGGTGCGGAACTCAGTACCTTGCTACGCTCAAGCCGCTTATCCATTCAGAACGTGCAGACCGGGATCAACAGGGTGCTTACCCTCGAGCCGTTGACCACGGTAAAGGACCTCATCATTGTTGGAGATGGTCCTGCTGCTGAGGAGATATTCCAATACTGCGAGGATCAGACCGTACGCGGATATCGTTTCTGTGGCCTGTTCAATGATGCGCCCGTTAATGGTGCGTTGGGTGCCCGTCGCGCGGGTGATGTGGAGGCTTCCAAGGCTTATGCCATCCAGAACCGCATCGACATCGTTTACTGTGCACTGCCCGGTACGCGCCGCCAGGACATCACGGAGTTGATGGAGTTCTGCGAGCGGAACACCATCCGTTTCCGCGTGATCCCCAGTGCCGAGAGCTTCATCCCCGTGGTGAAGACCACCGATCTGGAGTTCCATGGTGCCGTGCCTGTGAGCAAGTTGCGTCGTGAGCCGCTGGACCGTACCATGAACCGCCGCATGAAGCGCGCGTTCGATATCGTGTTCTCGCTCGGTGTCATCGTGTTCATCTTCAGCTGGCTATTCCCCTTGCTGGCCATCATGGTGAAGCTTTCCAGCCGGGGGCCAGTGTTCTTCAAGCAGATGCGCTTGGGCAAGGACAATAAGGAGTTCGTGTGCTGGAAGTTCCGCAGCATGCGCATGAACAAGGAGAGCGATGTGAAGCAGGCCACCAAGAACGACCC
>CAZQFG010000048.1:0-17323 GCA_964592515.1 uncultured Chryseobacterium sp.
CACCTCCGTTGATGTACACGTCCACCACGGCAGCAGCAGCATCGGCGCTGTTGTGAATCACCTGTACACGCGCAGTGGGGTCTGTTGCCAAGGGCAGTTCCACCAAGGGACCACCGCTGGGCAGGGCCACCCATACACCGAAGGCAGGACCATTGCTGTTGGCGGCAGGGTTAAGGAAACCGCTGGCCACGGCCACCAAGGCGGCGTTCTCCAGTCCGAGGGTGGCCAGGGGAGCGTCATAGGCAACCACCGGGGTGCCGTCAGGCAATTGGATCTCGAGGGTGAGGTCCACTGCGGGTACTTCGAGGTAATCAGGGGTGAACTCACCGAAGCTGAAGGGTTGTACCACTACAGCGCCTCCCAATACAGCGGTCTCAGCCACTTGTACGGTGGGGGCATCGGTGCTGCCATGGAGCACCAGGATGTCGGTGTTACCGTTCACGCTGGCAGCCTCACGGCCGGGAGCGAATACGTTCAGTGCGAACGCCGGGGCGGGGTTGTAACCCGTGGGGCTTACAATACCGTTGGCCACCACCACGTAGGTCTCACCATCAACGAGGTTCACGGTGGTGTTCAGCGCGGTGATGATGTCCTGCGGACCGGCGCTGTTGCCGGGGGCAATGCCGATCGTCAGGTCAACACCTGCGGGCAGGTCGATGAATGGGGTCGCGGTGCGGAAGGCGAAATCGTTGATGGCTGGTTCAGCACCTCCGTTGATGTACACGTCCACCACGGCAGCAGCAGCATCGGCGCTGTTGTGGATCACCTGCACGCGGGCCTGCGACCAAGCTTGATAGCTGGTCAGCATACCTGCTGTAATTAGGACAGAGAAGAGTTTCCGGTTCATGATCGTGTTGTTCTAGGGTTTGTGTTCAACAACACAACCTGAACAGCCCCCGGAAAGTTTTGTTCAGATATTTCGACAAATACCTAAACAAGCATGACGGATCGATGACAAACCGCTCTACCGGAAAAGGGTCACGTGGCCGAACAGCTCGTGGCGGTCCTTCTTCACCGCATCCACGGCATAGGCCCTGAACACATACACCCCATTGGGAAGGGGGGTGCCACCAGCGGTGCCGTCCCATGCCGCATTCGGGTTGCGTGTGGAGTAGATCACGGCTCCCCAACGGTCGAAGACATCGAACTCATAGCTGAGCAGGTCCACAACGTTGCTCACTGGAATGAACACATCGTTGATGCCATCGCCGTTCGGAGTGAAGGAATTCGGCGCATAGAACACATAATCCTGGGGCTCCAGCCAAGCGATGATGGTGTCCGTGGTGAAGAACTGCGCGGTAATGGTGGTCGCAGTGCTGTCCGGGATGAAGGGATTGTTCTTCACGGTCCAGTAAAGGAAGTCGTAGTAAGGGGCCGGTCCGACAGCAATGTCCACATCGAGGCCCTCGGGGGCGGTCACCAGTACCGGGAAGGTGGAGTAGGTGGTACCATCAAAGGTGATGGTGGCCGCTTCGCTCTTGGGCATCACGTCCAGCACAACATCGTAACGAACAGGTGGCACGAAGTGGGCAACCACGCTGTCCGCAGTGAGGAAGTCAATGGTCACGAGGGAATCGGTGAGCGAGGGCAACACGGTGTTGGTGCTGAACACTTCCCAATGGCTGAACTCGTAACCTGTAGCGGCGATCGGTGCAAGGGTGGTATTTATCCCACCATAGAACGTACCGCTCCACGGATAGGTGGTCGGCTGTATGGAGTTGATCACGATCTCGCCGCTGAGGGGTGGGTACACGTTGAAGACCACATCGAACGGCCCCTCCAATTCGTAGCAATCGACCATGCCCTCTTCGAATGCCACACAACGCTGTTCGATAAAGTTGCGCATCACCTGCACATTGGCCTCCCACTCGGCCATACTACCACCCCATCGGCCTATCTGGCCGGGCATTTCCGGAGCGATCAAGGCCACGAGGCTGTCCAGGAAGGGCAGCATGTGGTCACACTTGAAGAGGGAATTGCCCAGATCGATGTAGCGGTTCACGTAATAGTCGTGCACCATCTGGTTCTCCGCGATGAGTTTTTCAAGGATCAAGGTGTGTCCCTGGCCCCCTGGGTTGGGCAATTCCTCGGCGTCACAGGGATCGGCAGTTGGGGTCTGGTTGGGGATGCCGGTGAAGTTGGTGTAGTGTCCGAAAGTGGCATCCATGTCCCAAAGGATGTAGCCCCATTTCTTGTGCTCACCGTTCGGGTCCATGCCGCGCCACCACCCGGTGTTCCAGTTCAGCCAGTCTGCACAGACGGTATAGCTGTTCAGGCAGAAATAATCCACCAAGCTCTTCCAGTTGTATTGGGCATCCACATTGGCGAAGGCCACAGGGTCGCCCATGTTGTTGGAGTTGATGTAGTTGCGTAGGTCGTCCCAATCGGTCTGGGATTGAGCACCACCGTATTCGCTCCATGTGCCACCCCAGGTCTTCAGCATCTGCACGTTGAACTCGTCCTGGTCGTAGTAGTAGCGTGTGTAGTCGTGGTCGTCCACTTTCTCGCGCATGTCGTAAACGCCCCAATACTGTCCGTTCACATAGAGCACGGCAGGCTCGTAGCTGCGCTCGTCCAAGCGCAGGTTGCCGGTCTGGCTCAGGGCCTGCACGTAGGCATCGCGGATGTGGGCTGGCTGGCCCGGACCGAAGTTGAAGTTGTCGCCGGCGGCCGCCTTGATGATCAGGCGTTGGTATTTGTCCCGGTCCTTCGTACGGAACACCGGGTAGTGGATCGCATCGTTATACCCGGTCTGGTCGCGCACCACGTAATCGAATCCACGCTGATCGTAGGCCCAACTGTCCTGTCCATGCTCATTGAACTCGCCAACGGCCTCGTCGCGTAGCTGGCCGTCCTCCCCGAAATATTCGAAGCTGCCGTACGGTTGAATGCCGCCATTACCGTTCAATAGCTCATCCACCTGATCGCCAGCGATGCTGAGCACGGCCACGGTGTGTGGGGCATTGATGAAGTAGGTGTTGGTCTCGACGAAGCTGGGTTGGCCAACGCCACCGAAGGCCGCAGCACGGACCACCGTGGTGTTGTTCACGACAATGGGACCTGCATAGACCGTTGATGCGGCCGTGGGTTCGGAACCGTCCGTGGTATACCGGATAGTGGCACCCGCAGGGCCGGTAATGGTCACGTTCTGTGCACCTCCGTAGAACCCTGCGCCGGGGTTCAGCACGGGCTTGGCCAGATAGTCCTGGGAGGCACCGGCGTTCGCCGCATTGGGCGTAGGTGTGTTGAACAGGCTCCACGTATTGGCCCCATCGGTGGTGCGCCCGCGGCTGTGGCCCACCTTGGTGCGCATATCCGGCGTGAATTCGAAGTCGTCCACCTGGTCGCCTGCGGCATTGCTCAGGAGCACGTGATCGCTCTCTGCTTGGTTCAGGTTGAAGCTGGTGTGGATGAACGCCCCGACCACCTGGTCCCGTTTGCTGCAGATGAACACCTGCCTGCCACCGGCCGGGATCGTTGTGCCCGCCGGTACCTGCCATTTCAATGGATTGCCGGCCCGGTTGCTCACCCACCAGCCGCTGATGTCCACAGCGGCACCGGTGTTGTTGTACAGCTCGAACCAGTCCTCGAACTCGCCGTAGTTATCGGCGTAGGTGTTCATGTTCGAGGCGCATACCTCGTTCACAACGATCTGTGCTTGAATGCTGGAAAAGCTCAAGGCCGCAATGGCAAGCGCGAGCAATCGGACGGTTCTCATTGATGGACAGGGACTTGCAGGTAGACCAAAGTACGGCATTCGAACGCGGGAAAGGCTGACGGAAGATCGTTAAGGACAGGTTTCCTAAGCGTCACCCAGAAGGGTGACGGACCGCGTACCCCTTTCGGTGCCTGAACGCCATACAGAAATGAAAAGGCGGGACCAAAATGGCCCCGCCTTTTCACAATGCGTTCGGTCCGATCAGTGGGCCGCCTCGGCCTTGGCCGCGCTGTCCAGGTGTTGACCCAGGAATTTCTCCATGGCCTCGTAGAACTCGAAGCGGTTCTCCTCGTTGCGGAAGCCGTGGCCTTCGTTGTCCTTCACCATGTACTGCACTTCAACGCCGCGCTTCTTCAGGGCCTCTACGACCTGGTCGCTTTCGGCCTTGTTCACACGGGGGTCGGTGGCGCCCTGTGCAATGAACAGTGGGCACTTGATGCGGTCCACGAAGAAGACAGGGCTGGCATCGCGGAGCAGCAGGCTGTCGGCCTTGGGGTCGCCCACCATTTCGTACATCATCTTCTTGAACGGCTCCCAATAGGGGGGTACGGTGTTCATGAAGGTGAACATGTTGCTCACGCCCACGTAATCCACTGCACACGCGTACAGCTCAGGGGTATAGGTGATGCCGGCCAGGGTGGCGTAACCACCGTAGCTGCCACCGTATATGGCGATGCGGCTGCTGTCGGCGATACCCTCCTTCTTCAACCACTCCACGCCGTCCGTGATGTCATCCTGCATGGTCTTGCCCCACTGCTTGAAGCTCTTCATCCAGAACTCGCGACCGTAACCGGTGCTGCCGCGGAAGTTCATCTGCAACACGGCATAGCCGCGGTTCGCCAGGAACTGCACTTCCGAGTTGAAGCCCCACTCATCGCGGGCCCAGGGACCACCGTGCGGGTTGATCACCACCGGCAGGTTCTTCGCCTCGCGGCCCACGGGCAGGGTGAGGTAGCCGTGGATGGTAAGGCCATCGCGGCTGGTGTAAGTGATGGGCTTCATCTCGGCCATCTGGGCGGGATCGATCCAAGGGCGCAGAACGGCCATTTTCTCCAGCTTGTCCGCAGTGGCATCGTAGAAGTGGTATTCGCCGGGGTGACGGTCGCTGCCGGCCCACACCATGAACTTGGTCTCGCTGTCGTCGGCACCGTATACCCACACCTCAAGTCCGGGAAACTTCGCCTCCATCTTGTTGTACATGGCCTTGGTCTGCTCGTCCAGGAAGTGGCGCTCTTCCTTGGCGCCTGTCCAGGTCACCATGGTCAACACTTTACGCAGGCGGCTGTAGTCCACATTGCTCACGTCGTAGTCGGCGTTCTCGAAGATCAGCTTCGTCTCCTTCTTGCCGGCCAGGTCCCACTCCACAACAGCGGTCTTGTCGCGGCCGTTCAGGTTGTGGCTTACGATCAGGTTGTTGTTGTCGAAGGTGAACATCAACGGGCTCCAGCTGTCCTTGAAGCCGGTGCGCATGTATTCGGTGAAGGGGTCTTTCTCCGTGGCACGGTAGTAGACCACCTGATCGGTGCCGTCGGTCTTCGTGGCCATGCGGACCACACCGTTGTGGTCGGTCACCCAGCCTTCGAAGTTGTCCTTGCTGTTGTCGTAGAGCGGCTTGATCTCACCGGTCACCACATTGCACAGGTAGGGGTCGAATACCTGGGGATTGCGCTGGTTCATTTGGATGATGATGGACTGCTCCATGCCGGCCACGCCGTGCAGGTCGTCCAGCGTACCGGCCACCACGCCTTTCTCGGGCGTCAATGCCTTGGCGTCCTTGCCATCGATGCTGGCGCTGAACACGATGTAGTTCTCATCGCCGTTGATGTCACGGCTGTACACGATGCGGTCACCCTTCCAGAAGTAGCTGCCGATGTCGCGCACGGTGTCCTGTGTGACCTGCGTGGCGGTGCTGTCGCCGATCTTCTGTACGAAGATGTTCATGCGGTTCTTCCAAGGCGCACGGTAGCTGAAGTACTGGCCGTCCGGGCTGATGCGGAAGCCGGCCTTCTCCGGGTTCTTGAAGAAGTCCTTCATGGCAATGTTGGGCGGAGGGGCCACGGTGTTGGCCGCGTCCTTCTTGCCATCGCCGCAAGCGGTGAACATGGCCGCAGTAATGCCCACGGCTACGGCGATGTGCCGTCCTTGGGACATGGAACAGAGGGTTTTCATGTGGTTGTGGTGAAAGAAGTGCCAAAGGTGCGCTGCCGTGACCAATGGTGGACCTAAACTCCATGGACGGTTCGTCCAAGGGATGAGCAGTTCGGCCTTACCGGCTGAAGCGGTACACCCAGACCTTGTGGTCCGCCTCTACGGAATCAACCACGGGCAGGCTGTTCCGCATGCTGGACCTGAGCACGGTGGTGTTGTCGATCTCGTTGGCCGCCACTACCAGCACCAAGGCCTCCGGGTCTCCTGAAGGCAGCAACAGGTTCTCCAGGTCGTGTACGGGGTACACAGCGCCTTGGGACAATTCGGACTGAAGGTCCGTGGGGTATTTCAGCAGGTCGCGATTCGCATGCCAGGCGTAGGTGTGCATGTAATACCAAGGATAAAGCAGCACTGGTACGTTAGCTGTCCGACGCCACGCCTCTACCTGGGACACCACACGGCTGGGATGCAGCCCATTGTCCTTCCATGGGGTGAAAGTGAACGCCATGCCAAACCCAAGGGTGGCGGCCAGCACATTGCGAAGTCGGTCATTGACGGTAAATACCTCAACGGAAAGCGCCACCAGCAATGCGAAGCCCGGCGCAGCGTACACCAGGTAGCGATCCAGGAACATGGGCACTTCATAGCTCACTACGAACATGCCTATCAGTGGTACGAAGGTCCAGAGGAGGCCCAAGCGTATTCCGAACGATCGCCAGCGTTCCTGGAAGCAGGCCACAATAATCAGCAACAGGGAACCAACGGTGAGCACAGGTACATTGCTCCATCGCCACACCATGTTGTACAATTCCTCCGGCACGGGTGGCGTAAGCCAGGTGCCTTGGCCCACGCTCTGTGAGAAGCGTTCAGCGAAGATGAGGCCGTAGGGAAGGAACCAGACCATGGTGAGCATTGTGCCATAGAGGAAGCCTCGGCGCAGCGGACGCAGTTCGGGCAGCGTGAAGACCATGAGGCCTTGCAGTCCTACCACCAGCCAGCCGAAGAAGTGCGTGTATACCAGCAGGACGTTCAGCATGCTCAGGTGGAGCATCAGCTTGATCTCTGAGCCAGGCCGCTTCGTTGCGCGTGCCAACAACCACATGCCCGTAATGGTGAACAGCGTGAACAGTGAATAGGCCCGCACTTCGTGCGCGAAGCCATAGTGGTAGTTGCTACAGGTGAAGAAGATGCCCGCCAGAAGGGCGGCGCGCATACCGCCGAGGTGTCGCGCCAGCAGGAAAAGCGGCCATACCGCCAACGCACTGAACACAGCCGAAGGGATGCGTAGCCATGCAGCCTCGAAAGGGACCAACGCGCTCCACCCTTTGATCAGCAGGAAGTAAAGTGGCGGGTTGTTCTCCGTGCGGAACATGGCCCACAATTCCTTCCACGAAGCCTGCGACCAGAGGACGGTGAAGGGCTCGTCGTGCGCCAGTTCGTTCACACCGGTCCACGCCAGCTTCAGCGCCAGGTTGATAAGGACCAGGACCAGTGCAACGATCCGTTCCGTTCGTGAAAGTGGTGGCATCCGTGCGAAACTAGGCCGCAACGGCTACACGGGCCTCCACATCAGGTAGTGCGGTCCAATGCCCGCTATGTCGAATTCGGGTCCTTCCGTGCGGAAACCGAGCCGCTCATAGAACGGGAGCGCAACCAACCGGGCGTTGCACCACAGGAGATCAGTTCCCAGGGCCCGCACCTGCTCGATCGCATGCTCCACCAGCAGCCTTCCGGCACCGATGCCCCTGTGATACGGGTGGGTTGCCATGCCACGCAACTGCCAGGCCTGGGTGGCTGTTAGAGCCGGGTGGCTGCTCGGTTGAAAGGAAGCAATGCAGACCCGTTGACCGTCCTTTTCAACGGCCAGGTGGAAGGCATCGGGAACGGTATCAATGGGCCAGCGGCAATCGTCCACCGTGCCGCCGGGTCGTAGCACCAGCAAACGCAAGGGATACGTCTCCTCTGCCGGAATGCGAACGACCTGCATGGCTCAGCGGGTTTCCTGTTGATGCGCAAGGCGCTCGGCCTCTAGTTGCCCTGCCAAGTGCTGGAGGTCGCTCAATGATCCGGTTTCCGCGATGCTGATCGCGATGTGGCCGCCATCATTGGTCATTAACAACAGTCCCTTGCCTTGGCTTTCTGGCAGTTGCTCTGAGGCATTCACACTTTGTATGTCCTGCCAGCGCCATAGCTCGCTGGTGCCGTTCACGGTGAAGATGGACAATGGTCTGTGGGTCACACTGATCCCGGCCGGACCGATCTGAGCGGACCTCACAGGGAACGCCAACGCGCCGATGATCAGCAACGGAAAGGCGAGCAGGAGCGTCCACCGCGCCGCCCTCGCGGACCATTTCACCGGTTCGGTCCCTGAGGCACGCGCGATCACTGCAGCCAGCACAGCGAGCAGTGCAGCGGCGGCGATCGCGATCAGAACGGCCACACCAAGCCGCTCAAGCAACGGGCTTTCTGCCAGCACAAGCGTGCGGTCATCCATCAAGTATCCCGCACGGAACGGGGCTAACGCTTGGCCAAGGGCATCGTTGACCGCAGGTGCCATCCAATGGTCAAGCGCCCAGTAGCCCAAGCGCATGGCCAGCACCAGTCCCAACGCCAGGGCCAGGAACTGGAAGGCCTCCCGCGCATTGTCCGCCCCTTCGGTCTTCATGCTAGTTGAAGTAGCGCATGTCGTCGCCCGGCTTCAGCGCCTTCACGGAAGCGAGGATCAGGCGGATCACGTTCTCCACATCGGAGCGGTGCACGGTCTCCACGGTGGTGTGCATGTAGCGCAAGGGCAGGCTGATGAGGGCGCTGGGCACACCGGCCGCGCCGTAGGCGAATGCATCGGTATCGGTGCCGGTGGCACGGCTGGCCGCCAGACGCTGGAAGGGGATCTTCTCCTTCTCGGCCACCTTTATAATGTGCTTCAGCACCTTGTTGTGCACGGCAGGCGCGTAGCTCAGCACGGGACCCTGGCCGCAGGCGATGTCCCCGCTCTGCACCTTGCTCATCATCGGGGTCTGCGTGTCGTGCGTTACGTCGGTCACAATGGCCAGGTCGGGCTTGATGCGCTCAACGATCATCTCCGCGCCGCGAAGCCCCACTTCCTCCTGCACGCTGTTGGTCACATACAGGCCGAAGGGCAATTTGGTCTTGCTCTCCTTCAGCATGCGGGCCACCTGTGCGATCATGAAGCCGCCCATGCGGTTGTCCAGCGCACGCCCGGTGAAATGTTGTCCGTTCAGCACCATGAACTCGTCCACGAAGGTGACCACGCAGCCCACGTGTACGCCGAGCTTCTCCACCTCCTCCTTGCTGTTGCAACCGCAGTCCAGGAAGATGTTTTCCGTGGTGGGCACGATCTCGGTCTTGCCATTGCGCACGTGGATGGCGGGCCAGCCGAACACGGCCTTTACGATGCCTTTCTCCGTGTGGATGTTCACGCGCATGCTCGGGGCGATCATGTGGTCACTGCCACCGTTGCGGCGCACATAGATGAAGCCTTCCTTGGTGATGTAATGCACGAACCAGCTGATCTCGTCCGCATGGGCCTCGATCACCACCTTGTACTTGGCCTCGGGGTTGATCACGCCCACCACTGTGCCATAGGGGTCCACGATGTGGTCGTCCACAAAGGGCTTCACATAGCTCAACCAGAGCTTCTGTCCTTCGCTCTCGAAACCGGTAGGCGAGGGGTTGTTCAGGTAACGCTCCATGAAATCGAGCGCTTTCTGGTCCAGGATGCTCTTGGGGGCGGTGGTCTTTTTGGCCATGTTGATGTTGGGCGTTCGGGTGTTCGTTCGGCTGGTCTGCCAAATGCACGGCAAAGCTATCCCTCGCTTCGGGAGGGAACCTTGTGACGCCGATCGCGTATGAACAGCGCCGTTTTAACTGAATTACCCATGCTCAACGCCCTGTATCGCCTTCTGTTCGTAGCGTTCGTGGTGTTCGCCATGCATCCGGTTGGCGCCCAAAGCACCGGAACCGCGGACCCCGCCACAAGCAAGCGCGTGGCCGAGCTCATGAAACAGGCTGACCGCGCCGCACAGGCCGGTGCAGCCCAGTTCGTTCATGCCGAAACGCTCTTTGAAGAGGCCTTGAAGCTGGACCCCGACAACGTGGAACTGAACACCCGTATGGGCCTGTGCCAATTGAACGGACCGCAACGCCACAAGGCACTTGCCTACTTCCTGAAGGCTCAGGAACTCGACCCCGCGCAACCCCGCATCCACTTCCTTACTGGCTACGCCTATCAATTGAATGCGCAGTGGGACCAGGCCATTGCCTGCTACGAACGCCACAAGCGCTCCAATGTGATGCCCGACCCGGACCCGCGGTACAACATGGCCGATAAGAACCTGATCGAATGCCGCAATGGCCGCACGCTGATGGGCAGCCCGGCGCAGGCCGAGGTACGTACGCTTGGTCCGGAACTGAACTCCGATCGTTCGGATTACGGGGCCTTGCTTTCCGCGGATGGGAACACGCTGTGGTTCACCTCCCGCCGGAAGCTCAGTGATGATGCCAAGGTGAACAAGGCCACGGGTGACCACTTCGAGGAGATCATGGTGAGCCATTTCGTGAACGGACAATGGACCGCGCCTGTGCCCGAACCAGCACCGTTGAACACACCCGGGAACGATGCCAGCGTGGGGCTGTTGGCCAGCGATGGCACCATGATATTGTACCGCGACCTGAAAGGGAAGGGCGACCTTTTCGAGTGCCGCCAATTGAACGGACAGTGGTCGGCCCCAGTACCGTACGGTCCCACCATCAATTCAACTGCGCACGAAAGCAGCGCATGGCTCAGTGCCGATCGGCAATGGCTCTATTTCGTGAGCGATCGTCCGGACGACAATGTGGGTGGCCAGGACATCTACCGAAGCCGATGGGACGCCACGCTGAACGCGTGGGGACCGGCGGAGAACCTGGGCCCCGATGTGAACTCGATCTACGACGAGGAAGGCGTGTTCCTGCACCCTGATGGGCAGACCTTGTATTTCAGCAGTCGCGGCCACAACACCATGGGCGGCTATGACATCTTCCGCACACGACTGGTGGATGGCCGTTGGACCAAGGCCGAGAACCTGGGCTGGCCGATCAACTCGCCGGATGATGATCTGTACTTCGTGCTCTCTCCCGATGGCCATTCCGGCTACTTCAGTTCCATACGGATCGATGGTTTGGGCGACGACGACCTGTACCACGTGACCATGGACAAGGTGGCCAGCGTGGTGCCTGCTACGGCCCGGTAACTTTGGCGCTGCACCCTTTCGGTGCGGTCGCCCATGGATACCTCCATCCCTCCTGTCGATCCGGGACCGTTGCGAACGGCCGATGGTTCGCTCACGCTGCGCAGCGCACAGTGGGGCGAACAGTACCACAGCATGCACGGCGCTGTGCAGGAAAGCACCCACGTTTTCATCAAGGCTGGCGCGGAGGCTGTGCAGAAGCCAGCGCTTGATGTGCTCGAAGTAGGCCTGGGCACGGGATTGAACCTCTTGTTGACCTGGGTGCGCTGTCTCGAAGGCAAATGGAACGTTCGTTACACGGCACTGGAACCCTTCCCCTTGTCGAAGGAGCAATTGGATGAACTGGCGCATTGCGAGGAGTTGGCTTGGCCCGGATTGCATGAACCGTTCGTTGCGCGCATGACGGCCGCTCCCGGCGAATGGCAGGAACCCATGGGAGGTCTGGCCTTTCGGCGTTTGGCCACGCCCGTGCAGGAATTGGAGGAGGCCGACCTGTACGATGTGGTCTACTTCGATGCGTTCAGTCCCGGTGCGCAGCCCGAGATGTGGACCACCGCGGTATTCCAGCGCATGCACCGTGCATTGCGGGCCGGAGGAGTGATGGTCACTTACTGTGCCAAAGGCGATGTGCGCCGGGCCATGCAGGCCGCAGGGTTCAACGTGGAGCGACTTCCAGGTCCGCCGGGCAAGCGTGAAATGCTCCGCGCCACCAAGGACCCACAGTGAACCGAAGGCAGCGCTCCGTTTGTTCTGCTCATCATCACCACCACCCGAATCATGTTCACCATCCGCGTTTATGGCCTGTTGATCGAGAACGGCAGGGTGCTGGTCTCCGATGAATTGATCAAGGGGCAACGCATCACCAAGTTCCCTGGCGGTGGTTTGGAGTATGGTGAAGGACTGAAGGAATGCCTGGTGCGCGAGGTGCGTGAGGAGATCGGCGTGGAGGCCGTGGACGTGCAGCATTTCTATACCACCGACTTCTTCCAACAGAGCGCATTCCACCGCGATCCGATGCAGGTGGTCAGTGTGTACTTCACCTTTTGCGTACCGGATCCGTCGTCTATTCCAGTGGTCGATGTGCCGTTCGATGGACTAGCCAGTAATGGAGGACAGGAGGTGTTCCGCTGGTTGCCGATAGCCTCTTCCTCCGAGGAAATGCTCAGCCTGCCCATCGATCGTGTGGTGTGGCGAATGCTCCGGGGCGATCGTTGAACGGGCCTTTGCGCACAAGTAGCTTTGTGCATCTTCAACTCAGACCATCCTATGCGTTCCCTTGTCCTGATGCTCTTGGTCGTTACAGCGATCCCGGCATTTGCCCAGCCCAGTGGCAACCCGCGCACCCTGTTCGGTGACAGCCTCGATCTGACCGGCGGCTATTTCGGGATGACCGCGCGTTATACCAACGTGCTGTCCAATGATGCTGTGTTGCTCGGCTTCAGTGGTGCGGTGGTCATCGGCCACAAGATCAACATCGGTCTGGCGGGCTGCTGGAGCACCAGCGTGCTGAAGAACCCGGCCTACGAGGAAGTGCTGCGCGAACGCGAACCGAACATCGATCTCTCTGGATTGGAGCTGCGCTATGGCTATGGCGGATTCCTCATCGAGCCCATCATTTTCCATCGTTCGGCCGTGCACCTGACCGTGCCCGTCATTGTAGGCGTTGGTGGTGTTTCCTACAGCTATCCCCCTCCGAACAGCAACAGCTACCAGCGCAACCGGACGGACGGCCAGGCATTCTTCGCCGTGGAACCGGGCCTCGAATTGGAACTGAGCATCGTGAGCGCGCTCAGGATCGGCATTGGCGGTTCATTCCTGTATACCAGCGATCTGGACCTGCCCGCTACATCGGCGGACGTTCTGCGAACCGCCATGGGGCGCATGACGCTCAAGTTCGGCGCGTTCTGATCCGGTCCTACCGTTCAGGCCCCCAGTCTGCGCATCACAAAGGACTCCACACGCTCGAACAGCGAATCGGGTTCCAGCGTGCGCCATTGCAAGGCGTTCAATTTGCCCCCGAGCAGGAAATATTGGTCGATATTGGCGCGCTGCAGGTCCTCCTGAACGTGCGGCCTGAAGTTCAGCAGTGCGATCCAACCATCCGCATCGCTCACCTCGTCGAACCACTCGCTGTAGTACTCCTCGTCGCTAGCATGGAAGTTCAGCACGTTCTCACCGATCAGGATGAACTTGCCGATCCCCTGCGCCATCATGTGCTCCACGATGTTGCGCTTCAGGATCATGATATCGTTGTGGAGCAGGTCGTTCCACTCGCCGATCAGCTCCATGATCACGTATCCCTCGTCGTAGTCGGTGTAGATCTGTTTCGCGTAGAGCGTAGCGCTGCCGATGCTGTCCCACTGCGGGTGGATCACATGGTCGTACACGGCATTGGTGAACTCGAACTCGCTGTGCTCCTCCCCGAAGAAGGGTGAACGGTCATCCTCTTCGGCCGTGTACTTGTGCCGCCAGTTCCAGAAGGGTTCAATGTCGTGCATGACGAAGGGTGATGCCGGTGTTCCTCGCCGAGCTTACAGGTTGTGCCCGGCCTCAATGGCGCGGCGCACACTGCCGTAGTGGCGAAGCATTTCATTGGCCTTGGTGTAGTCCACTTTCAGGCTGTCCATCACCATGCGCGTTCCACGATCGATCAGCTTGTTGTTGCTCAGTTGCATGTCCACCATGCGGTTGCCTTTCACGCGTCCGAGCTTGATCATCACACTGGTGCTGATCATGTTCAGTACGAGCTTCTGTGCGGTGCCGCTTTTCATGCGCGTGCTTCCAGTAACGAACTCGGGCCCAACGGCCACCACGATCGGATGCTTGGCAATGGTGGCCACCGGACTTCCCGGATTGCAGGTGATGCAACCGGTGAGCACATCGTGCGCGTTGCACTCCTCGAGTCCGCCGATCACATAGGGCGTGGTGCCGCTTGCCGCGATCCCGATCACGGTGTCCTCAGGACCTATATGGTGTTCCTGTAGATCGATATACGCCTGTTGGGTGTCGTCCTCGGCGAACTCCACGGCTTTTCGGATGGCGGTGTCGCCTCCGGCAATAATGCCGATCACAAGTCCATGCGGCACCCCGAATGTGGGCGGGCACTCACTGGCATCCACAATGCCCAAGCGGCCGCTGGTACCGGCGCCGATGTAGAAGAGCCTGCCGCCGCGCCGCATGCGTTCCACGATCTCATCCACCAGTGCCTCGATGGCTGGCAAGGTCTTTTCCACGGCCAGCGGCACGCTGCGGTCCTCGGTGTTCATATGGCGGAGCAGTTCGCCGGTGGACATATGCTCCAGGTCGTTGTAGCGCGAGGTGCTTTCGGTAAGGCGTTCCATGGTGGTGCAAAGATCGTTCATGGTAAAAGGAAAGGGCCGCCCGAAGGCAGCCCTTTCTTCAAGTAGTTCAGTGGGAACTTAGTCAAGCATCAGCTTGCGGGTAACGGCACCCTCAGCGAAGCGTAAGCTCACATGGTAGGCACCGGCGGTGAGGCCCTGACGCTCGATTGTGACCTGGCGACCGTTCACGTTGGCGGTACGCACCAGGCGGCCGTTGATGTCGTAGATCTCGTAACGCTGGATGATGGCCTCGGCGCTGGTCACCGTGAAGCGGTCGCTGGCCGGGTTGGGGTAGACTTCCACGCCTTGGGCAATGGCGCTGGCCTCATCGATACCCACCAGCGAGCAGGGGCCCAGCTGCAGGGCGCACACGATACGCGGGTTCATATAGCCCATAATGGTGTCGATGTAGGTACGGCCCTTGGTGGGGCTCATGTCCGGGTTGCTGGCCAGGCTGGCCACGTGGGCGGTGATACCGGGGGCCACTTCGGTCTGGGCGATGGCGCTATTGGGGTCCCACCACTGCCAAGGGCTGGCTTCTTCCTGAGCGGGTGCTGGCCATTGCGGGCGTACCAGAGGGAAGAGCCCTTCCGTATTCGTGCGGATCTGCACGTTGTTGCTGCCGTGTGTCTGTGTGGTGCCATAGAGGGCACGTGCACGGTTGGTGAAGGGGTCGTTGCTGGGCAGGTTCACAAAGCTGCTGTTGTTACCATACTGGTTTACGAAGGGCATGAAGTAGTTGCTGCCGGGTACGTCCACCACAGGGCCACCGGTGGTGGGTACGATCACGACGCCGTAGGTGAAGGGAGCGAAGGGGTCGAACACGGTATGGAAGGCCACCATCGGCACATCACCGGGCTCAAGCCAGGTGGTGTCGGCAAGCGCCCCCCCCATGTTCACACAGAAATTGGACGCGCTGGTCTGACCGTTCGGCCGGTACAACGTCAGGTTGCCATTAAAACCTTGGAGGTTACCCACCTGGACCGTATCGATGTAGCTAACGGCCGGGTTGAAAGGGTTGGGAAGGAACTTGGGAACGAACAATTCGTTCGGGTCATCGAGCGTGGCATTGGCCAGCGCAATGTAGCCGCCAGTACCCTCGCCGATCACGATCACTTTGTCCGGGTCGATACGGTAGGTGTTCGCATCGGCCTTCAGCGTGCGGGTGCACTGGCGCACATCATGAATGGCGCGATAGATGGCGTTCAGCAGGCTGCCGCGACGCTCCTGTTCAGTGGCAGCCAGCGGGTTCCAACCACCCCGGTAGCTCATGCTCACGGCCACATAACCACGACGGGCCATGCGCTTGCACATCTCCACGGCGCTGCTGTCCTTGCGGGTACCATTGGGGCTACCGTTGATGGGAGGGGGCAGGAGAATGCCCGTATGCACATAGATCACCAGCGGCCTTTCCGTGACCGCGTCCAGCGCTTGGTCGGGCTGGTAAATGTCCATCTGCACGTTGGTCACTTTCACCGCGGTGCTTGGATCGGCAGGGTTGAAGTAGGCGGCCGGGATGGTCTGGCCCGTGCTGACGGCGGTCTGCAAGGTCACCAGATCGGTGGGGACCAAGGGGGAGGCGAAGTTGGAGGTGAGGAAGTTCACATTGGTGCCGTAGGTCACATCGTTTGTGATGGTGATCTGGGCGTTCGTGAACACCTCGTTGATGTAGCGCTGCTGGGCGTTGGCCGTGGAGGCCAGGCCGAGTGCAGCCGATACAAGGGCAAGGGGTAGCGTTCGGTTCATGTGGTCGATCGTTTGTGTGGCTAAAGGTAGGTGTGGATCGGTGTATCAGCGCTTGTCCAGTTCGTATACCAGTTGCAGGTAGGCGAGGCGGCCCACATACGGCCCGCCGAACACCATCAGCACCCGGTTGTCGAAGACACGGTCCATGCGTTCGTCATCGGGCACGTTCTTGTCGAACAGGGGCACTAGGCCGAAGAGGTTGCTGGCCCCGAGCTTCACCGTGAGGTGCTGCACCGGGAACTTCACGTTCACCTGCGCATCCACCATATCGTAGCTGGGAATGGGGCCCGTGAACTGGGGTGAACCGGTGAACGTGAAGCCTTGAACGAATTTCCAATTGATACCGAACCCAAGGTTGGGTTTGCCCGTGAACGGCACTTTCAGATCATGTCCCGTGAAGCTCAGGTTGAACTTGTTCTCGGGCGTATTGAAGGCGGGTATGATGGGGTCGTCGTCCCCGCTCACCAGCTTGTTGTAACTGTAGTTGACGCCATAGGTCATTTTTTTGCGGAAGTAGCTCACGCCGAGGTTGGCGCCCTGGGTACGGACCATGCTGGTGGCATTGGCCGATAGGCGATAGGCTTGGATGCCGCCGGAGGGGAATCCGGGGGCCTGTGGGTCGTCGAACTGTGCGCTCACCCCGAAAATGAAACCTATGAAGTCGGTGTACCAACTGCTGTAGGCGCTGGCGTCGATGTAGAACTTTTCCCAATGCGTTCCGCGGTAGCCGGCCTCAATGGTCCTCACTTGTTCTGGACGGATGCGGTCCACATTGAAATAGTCCAATTTCGAAAGACCTTCCAAAAGGGAGGGTGATGTGCGGTATGCATTGAAGCTCTCGATGGTGATCAGGCTGTCCTGGCCTGCCTCGAACTGGCCATCGACGTTGCCCAATAGGATCGCACGGCCCACGTTGTAGTAAAGGTACTGGTCGGCCAGGGTAGGGTTGCGGATGGCGCTGCTGAACGAGACCCGGAAAACACGGTCCTCCTTGGGCGTGTATACCAGCGTGGCGGCGGGGGAGAAGAGGGCGTTGAAGTTCTGGTTCTTGTCCATTCGGAGCGTTACCGTGGTCTTCAACTTGTTCTCCATGAACTTCTTCTCCAGGCCTGTGTAGACCC
>CAZQFG010000049.1:0-16961 GCA_964592515.1 uncultured Chryseobacterium sp.
ATCGGCTTTCACCACCACCACCTGCATGCCGGCCATTACCGCGCTGGCGGGATTGGTGCCGTGCGCGCTGCTTGGGATCAAGGCGATGTTGCGGTGTTTGTCACCTCGTGCCTCATGGTATGCGCGGATCACCAGCAGGCCGGCATACTCGCCTTGGGCACCGCTGTTGGGCTGAAGGCTCACCGCCGTGAAACCTGTGGCCTTGGCCAATGCATCGCTCAGTTCAGCGAACACCTCTTGATAGCCTTTGGTCTGCTCCACCGGGGCGAAGGGGTGCAGGCCGCCCCACTCGGGCCAGCTTAGCGGCATCAGCGTGCTGGCGGCGTTCAGCTTCATCGTGCAGGAACCCAGCGGGATCATGCCATGCATCAGGCTGAAGTCCTTGTTCTCCAATTTCTTGATGTAGCGTTGTAGCTCCAGCTCGGTGTGGTGCGTGTTGAACACCGGGTGGCTGAGGATGGCGCTCTTGCGCTGCAGATCGGCGGGCACGGCCATGCTGGTGCCATTGCTGCTCACTGTCGGTGCGGGTTTGCCCATGGCCTCGGCCAATGCGGCCACCACGTCGTTCACATCGTTCATGCGCACCGTCTCGTCCAGCGCGATGCTCACATTGCTTCCGTCGATCCGGAAGTTGATCCCACGCTTCTCGGCCGCAGCGCGCACCTTGTTCACATCGGCACCGCCCAGGGTGATCGTGTCGAAGAAACTGCCATTGGTCATCGTGTAGCCCAGCGCCTTGGCGGCTTCGGCCACGTTGCGGGTATGGGCATGCACGTTGGAGGCAATGCGCTTCAGTCCATCCGGGCCATGGTAAACGGCATACATGCCGGCCATCACGGCGAGCAGTGCCTGTGCAGTGCAGATGTTGCTGGTGGCCTTGTCGCGACGAATGTGCTGTTCGCGTGTTTGCAGCGCCATGCGCAGGCCGCGACGGCCACGACGGTCCTGACTAACGCCGATGATGCGGCCCGGGAGCAGGCGCTTGAAGTCCTCAGTGGTGCAGAAGAAGGCAGCGTGCGGGCCACCGTAGCCCATGGGCACTCCGAAGCGCTGGCTGTTGCCCACGCACACGTCGGCACCCCATTCACCCGGAGGTGTGAGCAGCACGAGTGAGAGGATGTCGGCGCACACGGCGGTCTTCACGCCGGCCGCTTTGGCCTTTGCCACCACATCGCGGTAGTCGTTCACGCTGCCGTCCAATGCGGGGTATTGCAGCGCCATGCCGAAATACCCATCGGCTGGGTCCATGTCCTTGGCATCGCCCACCACCAGTTCGACACTGATGGGCGCGCAGCGCGTGCGGAGCACATCGATGTTCTGTGGGTAAAGACCTTTGTCCGCGAAGAACTTGTGCGCATTGTTCAGCTCCTTTGGCCGTGCGGCGTAGAGCATGTGCATGGCCTCTGAGATCGCGGTGGCCTCATCCAGCAGGCTGGCGTTGGCAATGGGCAGGCCCGTGAGCTCGCTCACCATGGTCTGGAAATTCAACAGCGCTTCCAGGCGGCCCTGCGAGATCTCGGCCTGATAGGGCGTGTAGGCCGTGTACCATCCGGGGTTCTCGAAAACGTTGCGCTGGATGGCGGGCGGAAGCACCGTGCCGCTGAAGCCCAGTCCAATGTAGCTGCGGAACACCTGGTTCTTGGCGCCAAGCACTTTCATGTGCTCGAGGTGTTCGCGTTCGGTGAGCGCGCGACCCACGTCCAGGGCCTTGGCGGCACGGATGCCCTTGGGTACGGTGCGCTGGATCAGCTCGTTGAGCGTTGCCACGCCGATGGTACGAAGCATCTCTTCCGTCGCACCGGCGTGTGGGCCGATGTGACGCTCCTGGTAGGTCACTACGTTCATGGGGTAAAGGGGGAAAAGGAACGGCCGCAAATATACTTGGCCATTGGTGGTGGACCTGATGGTCGTCAGCTAGAACAAGTGGCCTGATCGGTGGTTCGCCTTCGGCTATCTTTGACCACCACCATGAGGCTGCTCCTGTTGTTCCTGTTCCCGACCATACTTTGGTCCCCCTTGGTGGCGCAGGACAACATCCTGCTGATGAACGGGCAAGTGCTGAAAGGACGCGTGCTCGGCCAGAGCACTTTGGAGATCCGCTACCTGGACACCGATCGTAAAGGCCGCACCCGTGAACGTGCAGAGCCTACGGAGGGGGTGTTCAGCGTTACGGACAGCCTGGGGCGTGAACGCATCTGGTACTTCCACGACTCCGTGTTCGGCAACGACCTCACCATCGACCAGATGCGCCGTTTCATCGTGGGTGAACAGGATGCGCGTGACGGATACAAACCGTTGGGGCCGGTGCTCGCTGGTTTCCTTATCGGCGCCGGTACCACCATGGCCCTGGACCTCGAGATGAACGCCTTCTTCCTGCCGCCGTTGGTGGGCATGAGCATGATCCTACCGCGTGTCCATGTGACCAAGGGCTCCATTTCAGATGTGACCATGGAGGGCGACGAGTATTACGCCTATGGATACGCGCGCGTGGGCCGTTCAAAACGGGTGGTGCGCACATTGATGAGCACCTTCGCCGGCGTGGCTGTAGGATTGGCCCTGCGCCAGTTCGTCATCGACCCGGCAATGGCCGATTAGCAGTAAGCGATGAGGAACTGTTGGTCATCGGCAATGCGTGCGATGGTCCACGGACATGTATGGTTGGCGCTTGGTGCTGCGGCACAGACCTGGTGGACCTGCATGTACTTCGACATTGGTCTGCCTCATGTGCGGCTTACCGTGGCGGTCTTTCTGGGCATGTTCGCCATGTACAACCTGATGCGGTGGGTGCGGTCGCGGGAAGATGTCTCGCGCCAGGCCTCGCCGATGCTTCATTGGCATCATGTCCATCGCAGAAAGTTGTTGACCATAAGTGTCGTGGCGGCGGTGATCGGACTGTTGCTCCTGGCCCCCGAACTTGACAGGCTCTGGCGTGTGCTGGCCTTGGCCTTGGTGCCGGGCCTTCTTTACCTGTTGCCTTGGCAACGCGGAGGGCGCAGCATCGGCCTTCGCTACGTGCCCATGTTGAAGGTGGTGGTGATCACATGGTGCTGGACCATGGCCACAGTGGCCCTGCCCATCGCTTTGGGGAGGGCTGAAGTGTTCGGCATGGCACTGTTAGCGCAGGCCATGGTGCACGTTCCGCTGTACATCGCTGTCGCTTTGCTCTTCGATCTGCGCGACCAGCATTTCGATCCACCGGGCCTGCGGACCTTGCCACAATTGATCGGCGAAGGTTGGACCCGTGCGTTGGCCGTGCTGCTCTTCTTGTATGCAGGCGCCATTGTGCTCCTTCGTGGCCTCATGGGCTATATGGCCTATGTGGAAGGCGAAGTGCCCTGGAGCGAAGTGCTGGCCTCGTTGGGGTTCCTGCTCGGTGCCGTGCTCGCCCTGTTCACCCGCCCCGGCCGCAGTGAACGCTACTTCGATGTGGCGGTGGACGGTTTGCTGATCCTGATCCCGGTGCTGGTCTGGCTGGGAGAACGGCCCTGATCGACGATCGTCAGGTGCAGCTGGTCAGCGTCGGCTACTTTTGGACGCCTTCCATGAAGCCAGAGAACACCCTTGCCTACGCGCGATCCCAGGATGCCAGCGATCCGCTGCGTGCCTTCCGCTCCGAGTTCCACTTCCCACAGCACCAGGGGAATGATGTGTTGTACTTCACAGGCAACTCGCTCGGCCTGCAGCCCAAAGCCGCTGCCGATGCCCTGAAACAGGAGCTCGACGATTGGGCACGCTTTGGTGTGGAAGGACACTTCAACGCCAAGCATCCGTGGTACAGCTACCACGAGGAGTTGACCGCTTCGTTGGCGCGTCTTGTAGGCGCACTGCCCGAAGAGGTCGTGGCCATGAACCAGCTCACCAGCAACCTGCATTTCCTGATGGTGAGCTTCTATCGGCCCAGCGGAAAGCGGAAGAAGATCCTTACCGAGACCCGGCCCTTCCCCAGCGATACCTACGCCTTCGCCTCGCAGATCGCCTTCCACGGCGGTGATCCGGATGCGGACCTTATCGAAGTGCAGCCTCGGTCCGGCGAACATGCCCTGCGTACTGAGGACATCATCGCCAAGATCAACGAGATGGGTGATGAACTCGCGCTCGTATGCTTCGGCGGGGTGAACTTCTACACCGGCCAGGCCTTCGACATGGCGGCGATCACCAAGGCCGCTCATGCGGTGGGTGCCATCGCTGGCTTCGATCTTGCCCATGCCGCTGGCAACCTGCACCTCAAGCTGCACGATTGGAACGCGGACTTCGCCTGCTGGTGCAGCTACAAGTACCTCAACAGCGGACCGGGTAGTGTGGCAGGCGCCTTCGTGCATCATCGCCATTTGGGAAAGCAACTCCCGCTCTTCGCAGGTTGGTGGGGACACGACAAGGGTGAACGCTTCAAGATGGAGCGCACCTTCAAGCCCATGCCCACGGCGGAAGCATGGCAAGTGAGCAACGCACCGGTGTTCAGCATGGCCGTGCACCGCGTGGCGCTGGAGCAGTTCGATCGCGCAGGCATCGCCAACCTGCGCAGCAAGAGCGAACAACTCACCGCCTATCTGGCGTTCATTGTCGCGGAAGTGGCGAAGGCCACTGGCACCAACCTCGAAGTGATCACGCCGATCGATCCCGCCCAACGTGGCTGCCAGCTCAGCATCCTTGCCCACGGTCACGGCAAGGCCCTGTTCAACCGCATCACGGAGCGTGGTGTCATCGCCGACTGGCGCGAACCCAATGTGATCCGCGTTGCACCCGTGCCGATGTACAATTCGTTCGAGGACGTGTGGCGCTTCGGACAGATCCTTACGGAATGCCTCGCCGCCAATCACTGATCCCGCTGAAGGTCACCTGTACCGTCGACCCACCGGTTCGACCTAACGCTTCTCATCCATGAAGAACATCACCATCGTCGGCGGCGGTCTCGTCGGCAGCTTGCTTACCGTTTTCCTCGCCAAGCGCGGACACAACGTTAACGTGTATGAACGTCGACCCGACCCACGCAAGACCAATGTGTATGCGGGGCGCAGCATCAACCTGGTGGTGAGCCACCGCGGGTGGACAGCACTGAAAGCGGCTGGCGTGCATGAGGCCGTGGAACGCATCGTGGTGCCCGTGCATGCCCGCATGACGCACGATCGTGAAGGAATCACCACGCGCCTGCCCTACAGCATCGACGAGCGACCGATCCACAGCGTGAGCCGTGGTGAGCTGAACAAGGTGATGCTTTCCGAAGCGGAGAAATTCCCCAATGTGAAGCTGCATTTCGAGCACCGCTGCACCGGAGTGAACCTCGATACGGCCACCTGTAGTTTCCACAACGAGCAAAGTGGCGAGAACGTGGCCGTGCCTGCCGATCTGGTCTTCGGCAGCGATGGTGCACCCAGCGCTGTGCGGCAGGAGATGATGAAGGGACGCTTCACCTTCAGCCAGACCTTCATTGAGCACGACTACAAAGAGATCGCTTTTGCTCCCAGGCCCGATGGCACCCCGCAGATGGATCCGCACTGCCTGCACATCTGGCCGCGCCGCTGGTTCATGATGATGGGGCTTGCCAATACCGACGGCGGTTTCACCGGCACGCTCTTCATGCCGCACGAGGGCGAGTACTCTTTCGATACCATCAAGGACGAGAAGGACCTCATGCGCTTCTTCGGTGACCACTTCAAGGACGCCATCCCGATGCTGCCCGACCTCGCCGAACAGTACTTCCGCAACCCGCAGAGCAACCTCGCCATCATCCGTTGCTCGCCATGGACGCACAAGGACAAGGTGGCGCTGATCGGGGATGCGGCCCACGCCATTGTACCCTTCTATGGTGAGGGCATGAACGCTGGTTACGAGGATTGCAAAGTGCTTAACGACCTGCTTGACCAGCACGGTGACGACAACTGGGGCACCGTGCTCGATGCCTACCACAAAGCGCGCAAGCCCAACGGGGATGCCATCGCCGACCTCAGCCTCCGCAACTTTGTGGAGATGCGTGATCTGGTGGCCGACCCGCGCTTCATCCTGCGCAAGAAGATCGAAGGCCGTCTGCAGGCCCGCCACCCCGACAAGTGGCTACCGCTCTACAGCCAGGTGAAGTTCAGCGACATTGGCTACAAGACCGCGTGGGACGAAGGCCTGCGCCACGACCGCATCATGGAGCAGGTGCTTGCGCTCCCGAACATCGAGGAGCTGTGGGAGAGCGAGGCAGTGGAGAGGAAGGCGCTGGAGTTGCTCACAAAGAACGCTTGAAGGCACGTTCAAGCGTTGAGCCGATAGCCGATGGATGCGCGCAGCAACAGGTGGTGACCATACAATGGGCTCTGGTCCTGATAGATCGGAGAAAATCCAACTGAGGTGGCCAATGCGAGCGTCCAATGATCGCGAATAACGGCCGTGAACCGCGCATCACCCGAAATGCCGTATTCGTGGTATGAGCTTATTCTCGTGCGGGTTTCGTCGTATGTCGATGTGGATTGGGACACAACCCCATTCATGGTCCAGGTCCTGGACGTCAATGTTCCATGGTCGCGGCGTTCAGCCGCGATCAGCAGCCACGGACTTAATCCCACGTCGAACATGAAGTGCTCATGGACCTCGATGGAGTACTGCAGCGGAAGCTCGAGGAGGGTGAGCCTGTCATCGAACGTGCCTGTCCACGCTGCGCTGTAGCTGCCGCCGAGCCCGTGATAGCCGTAGCTGTTTGTATATGCTGCGGAGTAGTGTTGCAGGTTGATGAGCAGAGAGCCCTTGAACGCGGTCCGGTCGGGATTGGAGCGGAAGGAGGCTCCTAGATGCATGCCCCATCCAGATGCCGCATCCAGGTTCATGAAACTGCTTTCGTGCGGGTCCTGGTAGCCCTCGGGAACGGATGGGTTGAGACCAACGCGCGCGATCTGCGGCCCGCCGAACAGTTCCCATTGGCTTTGCCCGTGCACGATCGTGCATAGACAAAGAAGGATAAGTGGAAGGATGGTCCTTGACATCGGGCGGTATGAAGGTATCATAGCTTCGCGCTATTCTGGCCCTTGCTCGTTGGATGGATGGTCATTCTCATGGACTTCTTCGACAGCCGACAAGTTCCCCGGCGAATGAAGGCCTGATCGCCCCGCTCAATACCCCACCACTGCTGGCTGCGTAAAGGTGAAATCGCCCGGCCTTGTGGTGAAGTCGGTGAAGCGGCCGGCATCGAAGACCCAGCCGTTCTCTTCGGGCACATAGGGGTAGAAGCTGAAGGAAAGCTGGAAGGTCTTCACAAGCAGGTTCTCGTTCCTGATGAGCATGCCTAATCCGAAGGAGGTGTGGATACGACCGGAGAGCAACGGGTCCACCGTGCCACCGATGGTGCCGAGCCCGGCCAGGAGCACGGGAGCGAACCGGAAGCCGAGCACCTTCCACGGCGCGTAGGCCACGGTCTCCAACTTGAGCAGTTCCCGGTGTGTTCCAGCGATCGCTGCACTGCGGAACCCGAATAGCAGATCGCCGTTCAGGTCGAGCCGTTCCGTGGGGTCCTTACGATCGATGTGTGTTGCGGCCAAGGTGATGAACTGGCGCAGGTACCACCGATGAATGCGGAAGAGGTCCGTGAAGTAGCGGAGGTTGATGCGCACCGTGGCATCCACCGGTTCGCCTTGTTCCCAGAAGGTTCCGTAGTCCAGTTGTGCGGTCAAGTAGCCGAAATGGAGGTAGTGCCTGCCGCGTGAGAGTTCGATGCCGGTATACCCCAGGGGCTCCTCGTTCTCGCGGACGCGTAAGCCACCAGTGAGCTTCATGAGCAGGCCTTCCGCAACGTCTTCCGTGGCACCAAAGCGATACAAGTACCGGTCCCGGTAGTACTGGCGCACGCTCAGGCCTACGCTGAACAGATACCTGTCGCTATTAGGGTAGGCGGGAATGACGGTGCTGTCCGCCGCTGGTCGTTCGGCATATCGTGTTGCCGCATATCGGAAACCGGTTATGATCGCACTGCTTCGTGCAGGATCGCTCTTGGCGTGAGCAAGCGGAAAACTGTGTCCCAGCCATGTGTCCAGGTCAAGCGGTACCACTTGTTCGTTGTGGATGGTGGTGCCGTCCGCATCGATCACGGGTACCTTGTTCCAAGCTTTTGCGACACCCGCAGCTCCCGCCCAGCGGGCGAGAGGCGAGTAGAACGGCCTGTCGAACCGGATGCCCAGTTGCTTGTTGAGCTCGTCCGTGTTGTACTCGATGGCGGAACTGATGTAGGTGCCCCTGATGTTGTAAATGGCATGACGGGCATCGAAACGTTGCACCAATTGGTCCGGCGAGGTGGTCGGGCGTAGCCTGAGCTCTTGTCCCAATCCAAAGAGGTTGCGATCAATGAAGGTGGTCCTCCCTGCATTGCCCGTAATGTCAACCCATGCCTCCAAGCTCCATTTGTCCAATACAAGCACCTGCACATCCACGGAGTCAACACCGCCGTTCACGGGCACCACGCGGATGCGCGCATCATTCACCATGGGCGATGCCCGCAGCAATCGTTCGGATTCCGCCGCTTCCAAAGGGTCGAAGGGTTCGTTACGCCGCACAAGAACGAATTCGCGTACCAGGTATTCCCTGGTGGTGCGATGCAACGTGTTGCCCGCGCGTTGGATCCATACGGCGGGCATCTGCGTGCTGTCGTTCACGCTGGATCCGAACGGATCAAGCACCTGTACGTCCACCGTTCGCACAATGCGTCCCACATAGGGCCAGAGCGGATTGGCTCGGCGATGTGGAGTGCCCGGTGCTGGCGGCTCCTCACCACGCTCTGGAGCAACGAACACGGTCCCATGGACCCAGCGGGTGAACTTGTGCTTGGCGGCGAACCGTTCGATGTTATGGTAGATGGACGTGGTGTCCTGCGCGCGCGCCGTTGTAAAAAGGAGAAGTGCCAGGAACAGTGCAGCAGGGCGCATGCGTCTGCTCATGCGCTTCATGGGCACGGGGATATCGGGAACAGGGTCTTCCTGCAGATGCACCACCACGTAAAGTTGCGCGGTCCGGACCTACATGGCACATGATGCTCGGCAGTTGATCGTCCTATGCGGGTGCATCAACCCACAGGCACGCGTTGACACTTTCCCGGGCATACGAGCGTTCTGTCCCCATGCGGGCTCCCACTTTCGTGTTCATGCACAGGGTTGTTCTCCTCCTGCTTCTCGGCCTTACTGCTGCGTGTCCGTCATTCGCCCAGCGCAAGCGGCCCGACATCATTCCCCTTGAGGGCCAGGCCAAGCGTATCGGTTGGTTCATCGGGCCGGGCATTACGTGGACCCACACACGCATCAACAACGAGGAAGAGGAAGTGCTCCGCAGTAACGACACGCTGTACAAGGCCACTTATGACCCCAACGGCCGCATCGGGTTCTACCTTGAAGGTGGACTGACCTGGTTCACTCGCGACCCGGTGGTGGCGGACTATTTCGACGCGGGTCTGGCGTACAAGAACCTGCGTGGCCGGGAGTCCTATGGATCCACCTTGCTGCGCGGTGACTCAGCCTCATCCCTGGCTGGCGAGGGGACCTTCGCTGAGCGGTTGCTGACCTTTCAGGTGAATGCGAACAAATTCATCCAGACCGGCAACTACCAGTTCGTGCAGCTAAGCCTTGGTGCCAACCTGGACTATCGTTTGGGCAGCGACTACGAGCATACCGGCGATCCCGTGCTCAACCAGCATGGCTTCCCACCGGACCTCATCGGGCAACTTCATTTCAAGGTCGGCTATGGCTTCAAGCTGACGGGCAAGTTGATCCTCATCCCCGCCCTGGAGACGCCCGTATTCAGTTTCGCCCCCGCTGACAAGGGGTTTGGACAGTTGCAGTGGTTCAGCAGCCAGTATCGTCCGATCATCCTCAGCGTTCGGTTCCTCTTCCTGCGTGCGCGCAACGGGTTCGATTGTCCGCCACCCATCAAGCATAACGAGTTCGAAAAAGGCCGCACCAAGCAGTACAAGCCGGATAGCTATCACCCATAGCACCCACTGCCCACTGCCAACTGATCAAACCATCCCTCCCACGACAGCCTTCAGGCCTACCGCAGGAACGGATTCATCTTTCGCTCGCGACCAATGGTGGTCTCAGGCCCATGGCCGCAGTACACCGTTACGTCGTCGCCCAAGGGGAACAATTGTTCGCGGATGCTGCGCAGCAAGGTATCCATATCGCCACCAGGAAGGTCGGTGCGCCCAATGCTGTCGCGGAACAGCACATCGCCAGCGATCACGAAACGTTGTTCGGCGGAGTACAGGGCCACATGTCCCGGCGCATGTCCTGGAACGAACAGGATCTCCAGCCGGTCATCGCCTAAGGTGATCGTGCTTCCCGGGACCAGTTCGCCACCCGGCCCGGCACCCTCCTCGAAAGGCAGGCCATACATGCGGGCCACTTGCGGTGCGCCGTTCAGCAGCATGTGGTCGGCCGGGTGCAGTTCAGGCAGCAGGCCGAAGCGCCGGTGGGCCCAGGCGCAGCCGAACACATGGTCGATGTGCGCATGGGTCAGCACAAGACGGACGGGGGCAAGTGCGTTCTCTGCCAGCCAGGCCTCCAGTTCGCGCTCCTCCGCAGTATTGTAACACCCGGGGTCGATCAACAGGGCCTGCGAACCATTATGCACAACATAGGTGTTCTCCTGAAAGGGATTGAAGGTGAACTTGGCGACGCTGAGCATGGCGGTAAAAGCCCGAAATTCGCAGGGAATTGCCCCGGCAAAGGGGCTCGAAATTAGCTATCTTCCAAGCGTGCTGCCCGTAACCCCGCTCCGTTCCCGTTGGCTGGCCATGGCACTGGCCGTGCTCCTGCCCACTGCCGGGTTGCGAGCCCAGTTCTACTCGGGCTCGCAGCAGGAGTACGGTAAGAACCGGGTGCAGTACCAGGACTTCCTCTGGCAGCAGTACCGCTTCCGCGATATGGAGGTGTACTTCTACAAGGAAGGCCGCGACCTTGCCCGGTACACCGCAATGGCCGCGGAACGTCACCTCAGGGAACTGGAGGTGGCCTTCGATTTCGCAGTGGACGAGCGCTTGCAGTTCATCGTTTACAACTCCCTCACCGATTTCAGGCAAAGCAACATCGGCCTGGCCGGGGTGGATGGACAACTGAACATCGGTGGCCTCACGCGCATCGTAGGCACGAAGATCTTCGTGTATTTCGAAGGAGACCATGAACTGCTTGACCGACAGATCCGCTCGGGAATCGCGCATGTCATCATCGACCAGATGATGTTCGGCGGCAACTGGCGCGAAATGCTGCGCAGTGCCACCTTCATGACCCTGCCGCCATGGTACACCGATGGCATCATCTCGTACCACAGCAACCCGTGGGATGCCGAGATGAACAGCCGTCTGCGTGATGGCGTTTTGGCCGGTCGTTTCGACAAGTTCAATCGGTTGCAAGGCGATGATGCACGCTTGGTGGGCCATGCCATCTGGAAGTATGTGGCCGAGGTGTACGGTCCGGGGGTGATCCCCAACATCCTGTACATGACCCGCGTGAGCCGCAATGCCGAGAGCGGGTTCCTTTTCGTACTGGGGGTTTCCTTCAAGACACTGGCTGAAGAATGCCTGGCCTATTACAAGACCCGGTTCAAGGAGGAGGACCGCTTTCGCAAGGAGCTTTCGCAGGAGCCCCTCGCCATCAAGACCCGCAAGCACCGCACCTACAGTCAGTTCAAGCAGAGCCCCGATGGGCGCTACATGGCCTGGGTGAGCAACGAACTGGGGCAGTACAAGTTGTGGTTGTACGAGCCGGCCACACGCAAGCTGCGGCGGATCGTGAAGGGGGAGAAGAAGATGGAACGCATTGTGGACAAGACCTTCCCGGTGTTGGCATGGCACCCCACGAGCAAGGCCCTTTCCTATGCCATTGAGCGCAAGGGGAAGTTGTTGTTATGCACGTACACGCTTGATGATCGTAAGACCACCGAAAAGGAGGTGTACATGCTGGAGAAGATCCTGAGCATGTCCTACTCCAAGGATGGACGCAGCATGGTGATGAGCGCCGTCCGCGATGGGCGCACGGACCTCTATCAGTACTTCGTGATCGGCAATCGCCAGGAGCAGCTCACGGATGATCAGTTTGATGACCTGGACCCGCGCTTCGTGGACGATGATCGCCGCGTGATCTTCGCAAGCGACCGCCCGGATGACACGCTGAGAAGCAATGCCGATGTCGCTTTGTTGAACGGCAGCAAGGACATCTTCCTGCTCGATGTGGAAACGCGAACGCGCTTGCTGACACGGCTCACGAACACACCTGGCATCAACGAGTCGCAGCCCGCGCGTTACGACAGCTCGAACTATGTGTTCCTGCGCGATGCGGATGGTATCATCAACCGCTTCCTGGTGCATTACGACAGTACGGTGAGCCACATCGACACCACCGTTCACTATCGCTATTTCACCGTTGAAGAGCAATTGACCGACCTGCGCCGTTCCATCCTCGAGCAGGACGTGCATCCCGACCGTGGAAGACTGGCGCAGTTGCAATACTCCAACGGCCGATACCGCTTCTACCAAGGTCCGATCGCGCGTACGACCACCACGGGCAGTACTGGTCAAGGTTCGCCTGAGCCCCGTGACGCCGCCAATCCCACATCGGTTACCGATGACATGAATCCGGTGGTGAAGGTGGATCCGCAGGTTCCCAGACCTACAGGCAAGGACGCCGTGGATACACGCAACTATGTGTTCAGTGATGAGGTGGACGGGGCCAAACCGACATCGAAGCCCACCTCGCGTTCAGCACCAACAGCTGCTGCTACGACCGCCCCGAACGACACTGTGCCTGCCAAGCCCTTCGTGTGGCCCGAGCAGCGCAACTACAACGTCAACTTCACCATGGATGCCGTGGTGACCCAGGTGGACAACAGCTTCTCCAACCAGTTCTATCAACCGTTCACCGGCGCGCCGGAACTGAACCCCGGCCTCAGCGCGCTTACCCGCATGAGCATTTCGGACCTGTTCGAGGATTACCGCGTGGTGGGTGGTTTCCGCCTCGCGCTTGACCTGAACAACAACGATTACCTCGTAGCCTTCGAGAACGTGAAGCGCCGCCTGGACAAGCGTATCTCCTTCCAGCGCCAAGCCTATCAAGGGCTCACGCAGACCTCGGTGTACAAAGTGCATACGCACAATATCCGCTACCAGGTCAGCTGGCCGTTCAGCGAGCTGGCCAGCCTGCGGGCCTCGGTGATGTACCGCAACGACCGCTACGTGGTGCAGTCCATCGACATGCTCAGCCTGCGCGCTGCGAACAGTTATGATGAGATGGCCGGTGGCAAGCTCGAATACATTTACGACAGCTCCATTCCGCGCGGCCTCAACCTATGGACCGGTTGGAAGCTGAAGGTCTTCGCGGAATACTACCAGCAGCCCACGAAGCAGGGCGACATGCAGGTGGTGGGCCTTGATCTACGCCACTCGCTGAAAGTGCATCGCGACATCATTTGGGTGGCGCGCTTTGCCGGTGCTGGTTCCTTCGGCAGCCGACGCATCGTGCACTTCCTGGGCGGGGTGGACAATTGGCTGTTCTCTCAAACGGACAACAGCATACCCATCGACTACTCGCAGAACTACTACTACCAGTCGCTGTCCGTGCCCATGCGCGGCTTCTACTACAACGCACGCAACGGCACCAGCTTCGGTGTGATCAATACCGAGATACGCGTACCGCTGTTCCGCTACCTGCTCAACAGGCCCATCCGCAGCGACTTCATCCAGAACTTCCAGATCGTGGGCTTCGGCGATATCGGCAGTGCATGGACCGGCGGCGATCCGTACAGCCCGGACAACACGTTCAACCAACGTGTGATCCGCCGCAATCCGCTGACCATTACGCTCATCAACCAGCGCGAACCTGTCCTCGGTAGTTACGGCTTCGGCATTCACACGCGCATCCTGGGCTACTTCATGCGTGCCGATTGGGGCTGGGGTGTGGACGATGGTGTGATCCAGAAGGCCGTGTTCCATTTCTCACTGGGCCTTGATATCTGATCATCCATGTCGGTCACCACCGTGTTCCTGCTTGCGCTCATCGGTCTTCTGGCCGGTGTGCTCAGTGGTTTCGTGGGTATTGGTGGCGGTGTGGTGATGGTGCCTGCTCTGGTGATGTTGTTGGGCTATTCGCAACATCAGGCACAGGGAACGAGCCTCGCTGTGCTGGTGCTTCCGGTAGTGGCCCTTGCAGTGCGTAACTACTATAAGGCGGGCATGATCGATCCGAAGATGGTGGCCGTGATCGCGGTGGCCTTCGTGGTCGGTGGTTACTTCGGTAGCAAATGGTCGCTTTCATTGCCCACGGAAACGGTGAAGCGCGTTTTTGGCGTGCTGATGCTGCTGATCTCCGTGAAACTGATCCTGGGCAAGTGAACCAGCGGATACTCGCCGAGGTGGAGCGCATACAGGCCGATATGGTACTGTGGAGACGACACTTGCACCGCCATCCTGAGCTTTCGTTCCGAGAGCACGATACCGTGGCGTTCGTTGCCGATGTGCTGAAGCGCGAAGGCATCGAAGTGCGCGAAGGTGTGGCCAAGCTTACGCCCGAGGCCGAGGGTACGGGCCTTATCGCCGTGGTGCGCGGTACCCAACGACCTAGCGAACGGTGCATCGCTCTTCGCGCCGACATGGATGCGCTGCCGATCCAGGAAACAGGCAAGCCGGACTACTGTTCATTGAACGATGGTGTGATGCACGCCTGCGGCCACGATGCGCACACGGCCATGGTGCTGGGTGCTGGCATTGCACTGCACAGCATGCGCCACGAGTGGAGCGGCAATGTGATGCTCGTATTCCAGCCGGGCGAGGAGAAGGAGCCGGGCGGTGCGTCGCTGATGGTGAAGGAAGGCGTGCTTGCGGACCCAAGGCCATCAAGCATCATCGGCCAACATGTAACGCCTGAACTTCCCATTGGTAAGCTCGGTTTTCGCAGTGGTCCTTTCATGGCTGCGGCCGATGAGCTGTACATCACCGTGAAAGGCAAGGGTGGACATGCCTCGGTACGCGATCGCCTTGTTGATCCGATCTTGATCGCAGCGCGTCTGCTGCCCATGCTCTATGATGAAGCCGAAGGAGCTGTGCCACAGGGGGAGCCCATGGTGATCAGCTTCGGCAGGTTCATGGCGAACGGTGCCACCAACATTGTCCCGGATGTGGCCTCCATTGATGGAACGCTGCGCACGTTCAACGAGGACCTGCGCACCCGCTTGCACGAATTGCTTCCAGCCATCTGCACCCGCATTGCACAGGAGATGGGTGGCTCCGCGGAACTGCGCATTGTGAAGGGTTCGCCCGTGGTGAAGAACGATGTGGCGCTTACGGGCCGTATGCGCGCTGTGGCCGTGGACCTTGTTGGAGAAGGCAATGTGGTTGACATGGACATCCGGATGGGAGCTGAGGACTTCGCGTACTACACGCACGTGATGCCGGGTTGCTTCTATCGCTTGGGCACCGGCAATCCAGTAAAGGCGGGCACACAGAGCGGGTTGCATACACCGGACTTCGATGTGGATGAGGATGCACTCGCCATCGGCACATCCATGATGGTCGCCGGTGCACTGAACGAATTGCAATGAGCGGACGCTCGCTGCCGGTCATGCGTGTCAACTTGCATCTTCTCCTGCTCTGCTTTGTAGGAGCCGTGCTCCACGGTTGCGGTGAACCAAAAGCACAGGAAGGTCAGGCAGGCATGTCGACGGATACATCAGGTTCGCGGCCTTCTGTGGAGATCGAAGCAGAGGTTGCCGCGCGCGAAGCGGACACGGTCATCAGCGAGACCGCCTTGAGCCTATACAACGAGCCGCATCGGCTCACCATCACAGGTATCGGAAATGGCGGGTCGAGCTTCGACCGCAGCTACCGGCTCAAATTGACCAACGCGCAGGGACCGGTTTTGGACACGGTATTGACCAGGTTCTCCTTCGCCGACAGTTTGGATACGGACTTCCTTGCCCGAGCCGGCCTATACGCATTGGACTTTGATCTAGTGCGGGCACAGAGCCTCTACTTCACGGCCTTCATCGGTGTGGATGAAACGGACTACGTGCAGAACATCGGGTTTTTCCTCACCTACGCCGGGGAGCGCAAGGGACGCCTGCTTTACTGGCTTGTGCCGGAGGATGAGGTCGGTACTGAGTAAGCAGTAACCCACAAGTCCCGCTCATCGCTGCACGATATCGTCCAGCTCGATCACCGGCCTGCCGTTCTTCTCGTGAACGGTGAGTTCCACTTGGTGGGTGGATCGCCCTCCGGCCGTGTACAGATCGATATGCACGGAATAGGCACCGGGCCAGTTCCGAACGGCGGTGACCTGAAGGTTGTTCCATACGGCGGGCGGTGGCATCACCAATGCAGCTCCGATGTCCTCCACGGCATCCATCATGGCATCCGCCGAAAGACGCACGCCACCGGTGACCTGTTCCAGTTCATCATAGCGTCGCTCCACGAGCAGCTTCATGACGTGTTTGGCGACGAGGGTGAGGTCGTTGGGGCTCATGGACGGTGCGGGCTTCAGGTGGTGAGTTTCAGGTCGGTGACCGTGTGCGGAGCATGCTCATTATGCGCGATCACCAGTGCCGGACCGGTGGTCTGTACAAGTGGCTTTTCGTCCGTGCTGAACCATAGCACGAACAGGGTCATGAACAAGGCTCCGGCTACCAAAAGGCCAACAAGAACAGTGCTTAGCATGCTGAACCGTTTGCTGCTTCGCATTAAACGGATGAATCCGATCGATTGAAGGGCCAACATACCGAGCATTGCAGCTTGGAACGCACGTGCGCTAAGGTCTGTGGTCAACCAGTATCCCAAAAGGAATACGACGGAAGGAATGGACACAACAACGAATACGATCCAAAGTGCCGCCTCCAATGCAGAAGGTGACGTTCCGGATCGATGCGTTGGCCCGTTATGCATCACGACGCCTTGCTCGGATCGGAACTTCTTCGGAGGTCGTTCGGGAAGCTCGAAGGGCTTAGTTCGCCACCTCGCTCATGAACTT
>CAZQFG010000050.1:0-16949 GCA_964592515.1 uncultured Chryseobacterium sp.
CACATGTTGCCACAGAAAGCGATCGAAGGATCCCGGGCCATCCTCCATGATCCGTAGGTAGGCCTGCGCATTGCCAATGGATGCCATGATCTTCGCGCGGTTGCGGATGATCCCTGGGTCGTTCATCAGCCGCTCGATGTCCTTCTCGCCGTACTTCGCGACCCTCTTCGCATCCCAGTCGTGGTAGGCTTTGGTGTAGCTCTCGGTACGGATCAGGATGGTGTACCAGCTGAGCCCGGCTTGTGCCCCATCGAGTATCAGCTTCGCGAAGAGCCTGCGGTCGTCGTGCTCCGGCACACCCCACACCGTATCGTGATAGTGCTTGTAGATGTCGTCCTTCAGGCACCAGGTGCAACGGATAAGGCGCGGGTCGGTAGTGGTGGTTTTCATGGCAACGTGGTGCGCTCAAGGTAACTTGCGGGCGTGTCACAGCCGCTCACCGACCGTCACTCACGCATCCACCGCAGCCTACGGATCAGCATCGTGGACAAGTGCGACCTGCGCTGCACCTACTGCATGCCGGTGGACCAGCACTTCCTGAAGCGCGAGGAGCTGATGACGCGCGAGGAGATCGGCACCATTGCCCGGCTCTTCGTGGAGCGCTATGGCGTGAACAAGATCCGGCTCACGGGCGGCGAACCCCTGCTACGGCCTGACGTGGTGGACATCGTACGGGACATGGTGGAGCTCCGCGTGTCGCTGGGGCTTACCACCAATGCCATGAACCTGCACAAGCACCTGGATGGACTTGTGGATGCCGGGCTGCGGAGCTTGAACGTGAGCCTGGACACCTTCGACGCCGAACGGTTCCGCACCATTGCGCGTCGCGATGGCTATTGGACCGTATGGAACAACGTGCGCAAGGCCCACGACAAGGGCATGCGCATCAAGCTGAACATGGTGGTGATGCGCGGGGTGAACGACGACGAGATCCTGCGCTTCGTGGAGCTCACCGAGCACAACGACATCCACGTGCGCTTCATCGAGTTCATGCCCTTCGCGGGCAACCACTGGGGCCGCGAACGCGTGTACACCTACGCCGAGATGCTGGGCCACATCGGCAGCAAACATTCCTTTGAAAAGCTCACCGACGACGCGAACAGCACGGCGAAAGCGTATCGCGTTCCCGGCTGGCGGGGCACCTTTGCGGTGATCAGTACCGTGACCGAGCCCTTCTGCGGCACCTGCGATCGCCTGCGCATCACTGCGGAAGGGAAGATGCGCAACTGCCTCTTTGCCCGCGAGGAAACCGACCTGCTCTCCGCCCTGCGCCGTGGCGAGGACATCGCGCCATTGATCGAGGCCAACGTGCTGGCGAAGCATGCGATGCTGGGTGGACTGCCGCAATTCAAGCCCGAGAAGCAGGAAGAGGTGCTGCACGACCTGAGCGAACGGCCGATGGTGGCAATAGGAGGGTGATTCACCGCAAAGACGCGAAGAGCGCAAAGAGAAAGAACTCAGTGTTTGTCGGGAAGGCCGTTCACGACCCGTCGGATACCATCGCGCACCAACTTCTCATTGAAGTTGACCAGAAGTCCCAAACGGTTGTCGGCCAACTTGAGATAGGTGAGCAATTGGGCTGTATGTATCGGATGCAACGCCTCGACCGACTTGACCTCGAGTATGACCTTGCGCTCGATCCAAAGATCGATCCTATATCCGGCGTCAAGCTTCACTCCCTTGAACGTTAGCGGAAGAACGACCTCGGTCTCTACTGCCAATCCCCTTTCATCCAATTCGAACGCAAGACAACGTTGGTAGCTGCTTTCGAGCAAGCCTGGACCCAGTTCACGATGCACCAGCACCATGGCATCCACAGCTATCCGGGCGATCTCATTCTCACTCAGTCCCATGTTCTTTGCGGGCTTTGCGTCTTTGCGGTGAACAAGCCTACAATTCCTGCTCGTAGTAGATCTTGTAGAACTTCCGGCCGTTCTCGTCCACGCCCTGCTCGATCTTGGTGCGATCGCCGTGGATGTAGATGTGGAAGTTCTTGTCCAGCTTCAGCACGCTCTTGAATATGCGCGCCTGGCGCTTGACCGCGTGGGCCGAGATCTCGAAGTTGTCCTGTAGCTCCACGTGGTGGTCCTCCTGGAAGCGGTCGCCGAAGCGCTCGAAGGAACGGATCACCTCTTCATGCTGGAACACCTCCTGCGCGAAGGCCTCCTTGTCGAACGCGGTGTTCTCCTTGAAGTACTGTACCGACCGGTTCAGCAGATCGATCTGGTCGGCCTTGGGGATCGCGTAGTCGTTGGGGAGTTGCTCGGTGATGAAGGTCTTCGTCAGTTCCAGCACATTACGGGTGCTGTTCACGTGGTCCTGCTTCGGCCGGTGATCGATGAACTCCTTCTGCCAGAAATCGCTGTGGCTGTTATCGTCGATGATGAACAGGGTGAAGGCCCCCTCGGTGAAGAGCACCAGCACGGCCTTGTTGGGCTTCAGGTTGCCGAGGCCGCGCTTCAACTGCATGCCCACACTGCCGCCCGCTGCCTGGCTCTCGATGAAGACCTCCTTGTCGTCGAACTTGTAGATGCCCACCGCATCGTACACCGCAGGTCCAAGTTCCACGCCGCTGAACTTCGCCACGTACAGGTCGCCACCCTTGATGCTCTGGTGCACCGACACATCCTCCAAGTGCTTGGCGATGGCACGCGACACGCCCACGAGGTCCTTGACCTCGCGGATGCCTGCACAAAGACCATGGAGCACGTTGTACTCCAGGCCCACGGCATGGGTGAACTCGTAGGTCTGTGCGGCCGTATGGAACGGCTTCAGGAAAAGCTTCCGCAGGAACTCCTGCTCCTCGAAGCCCTGCAGCACCGCACTGAAATCATTGAGGATGCTCTCGCCACCTGCCCCGCCGATACGGTGAAGTACGAACTCCTCCACCATGGCCTCTTTACCGTTGATCATGCTCTGCACGCCGAAGCCTATTGGCGAAGGCGAGCGGCGAAAGTACCGGCGAAGGCGCTTACAGCGTGGCCTTGATGCCCGTCCGGTACTCCGTGGGCCGCACGTTCAACGCCTGCTCCAGCTTGCTGCTGTCGAATCGGTAGTCGTGTTCGAACTGGTACATCATCTCCTTGTTCTCCCGCAGCACGGGGACGAAGAGGCCCATCAGCGAGAGCATCCAGCCCGGCGCCACTTGGAGCTTGTAGGGCTTGTCAGCCAGCTCGCAGGCCATTCGCACGAACTGCTCTCCGGTCATGGCCTCCTTGCTGGTGAGCGCATGCCACACTTGGCCGTAGGCTGCAGGCGTGTTGCCTAGGAGCGCCACACTGCCACCTGCATCCGGTGTGTAGGTGAAGGTGTGCACGGCCTTGGCGTTGCCTACCCATTGCGGGGTCTTGCCTGCACGCTGCCGCTCGAACACGGTAGCGTGCGTCAGGCTCAGGGTCGCATGCGGTCCGTAGAAATCCGCCGCACGGATGATCATGGCCTGCAGCTCCCCGCGCTTTGCCTCGTCCATGAGCGTGGTGGCGATCGCGGCACGTACCTCCCCTTTCTTGCTGCACGGGTTGTAGGGGGTGTCCTCGGTCATCATGCCATCCACCTTGCCATAGGCGTACACGTTGTCGAAGAAGACCAGCTTGGTGCCGTGGCGCTTGCAGGCGTCGATGGTGTTCCGCATCACCTTGGGCCATTGCTCAGCCCACACGTTGGCATCGTACTTCAGGCCGGCCACCAGGTATGCCACTTCGCTGCCCTTCACGGCCTCGCTCACGGCGTTGGCATCCAGCAGGTCGGCGGGGAACAGCTCATCGGAGGCGTTCACCTGCTTCGGGTGGCGGCTCACCTGCCGGACCTTGTCCGTGTAGGGGGGTAGGAGCTTGGAGAGCTCGTTGCCGATGACGCCGTTGGCGCCGAGGATGGTCTGCATTGCACTGAGGATAGTGAGCGCAAGCTAGGATCACCCAGGGCGCATCGCCGTACCGTTCATGTAATTGACCGGGGAAGACGCAAGTTGTCTCACATCCCGTGACGGAACGCCATCTCCTGCACCTTCACTACATGCAACACAAAGGGGAACAGCGCATCCATCGTCTCCTGCGCACCGCGTGTGGAGCCGGGCAGGGTGATCACGAGGGTTCGACCGATCATGCCTGCCATGCCCCTGCTCATCATGGCCCAAGGCATGCGCTCCTGGCCGTAGCTGCGGGCCGCTTCCATGATGCCGGGCACTTCGCGGTCCAGGATGGGGGCGATGGCCTCGGGGGTGCGGTCGCGCGGTGAAAGGCCCGTGCCGCCGGTGGTAAGGATGAGGTCGATGCCTTCGTTCGCCCAGTCTTTCACCCGCATCGCGATCTGCTCCGGCTCATCGGGCACCACGGCATTGCCGGCCAGCTCGACACCCAGGCCACGCAGACGGTCCGCGATGGCGATACCGGCCTTGTCCTCCTTCTTCCCGCTGGCCACTCCATCACTGATCACCAGCACGGCGGCCTTCACGGGCATATCGAAACGGTCCTTCCAATCGCTCTTGCCGCCCTTCTTCTCCAACAGCTTGATCCCCGCGATCATCACGCCCTTGTCGATGGGCTTGAGCATGTCGTAGATGGTGAGCGCGGCCACACTGGCACCGTGCATGGCCTCCACCTCCACGCCGGTGCGGTAGATGGTACGCACCCGCATGGTCACGATCACCTCCATCTCCCCTACCGCGAACATGCATTCGGCATGCTCGATGGGCAGCGGATGGCAATCCGGGATCAGCTCATGCGTCTTCTTCACGCCGAACAGGGCCGCCACGCGGGCGCTCTCCAGCACATCGCCCTTGGGCACGCGCTTCTCCTTCAGCGCCGTGATGGTGGCCGCATCGCTTACGGTCACCAGCGCCGTGGCCGTGGCCTCGCGCAGGGTGGTGGGTTTGTGGGTGATGTCGATCATGGTTGATATCGTCGGGGCCGGAAATTTCCGGCCCTTACCGGTTCTCCTTCCAGAGATGGGTGCTATCCGATAGGATCTCGCGTCCAAAAATGGGCAGCTCGGCCTTGATGCGGTCCACCACCCAGGCCACGGCTTCGCGTGCGGCTTGGCGATGCGGTGCGCTGGCGAAGACCATGAAGCACAGCTCGCCTGCTTTGATGGTGCCAAGGCTGTGGTGCACGTGCAGGCAGGTCATGCTGGGCCACTTCGTGAAGGCTTCTTCGCGGATGGCGGTCATGCGCTCCAAGGCCATGTCGCGATAGGCGGTGTATTCAATGGCCACTACGTTCGATCCATCGATGATATCACTGCGCACCTGTCCAAGGAAGATCTCGTGCGCACCGATGTCCGTGCGCGAAGCGTGCTTGGCGATGCTCGCGGCGATGAAGGCCGGGTCGATCGGTCCTTCCACGAAGATGTCCTTCACCTTATGGGTCTTCTCCGAGCTCATCCTCCGGCAAATGGGGGCAGCACGGCGATCTCCTCGCTGCCGGTCAGTGGTCTGTTGTCGTGCACGATACAACGATCAACGGCGATGGCATGGCTCAGCCCATCGAGGTCTGGTATGCGGTTCGCGAGCGCATTGCGAAGCTCATGCATGGTCGAAGCATCGACCGTGAGGCGATCCACGCCGGCCTTCTCGGCGATCAACCCGAAGAGCAGTACTTGCATGGTGTGTTGGTGCCAAAGCCGGGGCAATGGCGCATCAAAGATCGCCCGGCGCATTGATGTTCCGGAAAAGGTCCACCGGCCAGCCATCCTCACCCGGGCATATCTGCACGAAGGTGGCGCGTACCTGCTCCAAGGCATCGCTCACTTTCCATGCGCCTTGCGCCACGCGTGCCTCGAAGGTGGAACGGCAGCGACGGTGGTATGCAGCGGCCAGCGGTTCCGGCTGTCCATCGCAAGCGGGAACGAACGCGGTGCCTTCGCGTGCAAGGCCTTCCTTCAATCGTTGGAACAATTGCGGGGTCACGTTCGGCATGTCGCAGGCAAGCACCAGCAGCCGGTCGTTGCTGGCGTAGCGCATGGCGGTGAGAATTCCGCCCAACGGTCCCACACCAGGGATGTCGTCAGCAAAAACGAAAGGACCCACATGGCCATACTTCTGCGGATCGCCGATCACCAGGAGCTCCTGCACATGCGGCTCCAGCTTGTCCAAGGCACGGTCCAACAGGGTGCGACCATCGATCTCGATCAAGGCCTTGTCGCGACCCATGCGCGAACTGCGACCACCCGCCAATACAACGCCGGTCCATCCTTCGGCACCTCCGCTCCAAGCATTCATTGACGGGGAAGGTAATGGACGCGCACGGCTTCGCCCTTGCGCAATGCGTTCGATCCCAATGGCAGCTCTACGAGCACCTCGGCAGCGACCATGCCCGCCAACATGTGCGAGCCCTCGTCTCGTAGGAGCTGCACGCTCCCATTCCGCACCACAGCAGCGCGAAAGTCGGCCCTCACGCCATTCCAGGTCACATCCTGATCCAACGGCAGCATCTCGTGGTGCATCCAAGGCTGTTGTGTACCCTGCATGGCCTTGATGAAAGGCCGCACATAAAGGTGCCAGCCCACCAGCACGGCCCGCGGATTCCCGGGCAGCGCGAAGACCCTTGTGCGCCCTTTGCGCGCGAACAGCATCGGCTTGCCGGGTTTCTGTTTCACGCCATGGAAGACCACCTCGGCCCCCAGTTCCTCCAGACAGGTGCGCACCAGATCGTGGTCACCTACGGATACGCCGCCGGTGCTGATCAACAGATCGCTCCTTTCCATGGCGATGGAAAGGTCGCGCAGCAGCTCCTCGCGGATGTCATTCGGGGTGAAGGTCCGGTCCTTCATGTTGATGCCTTCGGCGTTCAACGCGGCGATCAACATGGCATCGTTGCTGCTGAAGATGCGGCCGGGCGCCGGACCTGCTCCTTCAGCGAACTCACCGCCCGTGCGCAACACGCTCACGGTCGGCCTGGCTTGCACGCGCACTTGCAGAACACCGGCCGAGGCCAGCAGACCGATCTCCGCCGGGCCGAGCCATGAACCTGCTTGGAGCAGATGATCACCGACCTTCAGTTGTTCTCCCTTCCGGCGCACATTGCCTCCAGGCCGCAAGCGATCATCGGTGTGCGTGATCCGATCACCCATGCGCTGTACGAACTCCTGCATGACCACGGTATCCGCACCGGCAGGCAACATGGCACCGGTAAAAATGCGTGCACATTCACCAGGACCGAGTTCACTCGGGTACACATCGCCTGCCTGTAGTTCAGCGACCACGGTCCAATGTGCGGTGCCTGGCGCAAATGCGAACGCGTAGCCATCAACGGCCGTCATGTCGAACAACGGATGGTCGTAATGGGCATGCACAGCACTGGCCAGATAATGGCCGGCGCTTTCGGGAAGTAGCACATCGTGAGCTGGTGTGGTCTCCACCGCACGCTCCAACAAGGCCATTGCTTCCGCCACCGTGATCATGTCCACCAGAGTTTGATGGCCGCAAGGAACAACACGACACCCAATGCCTGTCGTACACGCTCATCCACCAACCTGCGCGCGCCCACCCAACTACCCGCCAGCCCACCCGCAATGGCGGCCATGGGCCACCATATGGAACCCAAGGCCTGCACCTGTCCATGATCGGCCATGGTAAGCAGACCGGCCGCACTGTTCACGAAAATGAAGAGCGCGGAAGTAGCAGCCGTGGTCTTCGCATCGGCCCAGCCCGCCAATAACAGAATGGGGCTAAGGATAATGCCTCCTCCGATACCGATGAGCCCTGAGACCAACCCGACCACCAGGCCAATGATCATGGCCACTGGCCAGGCCATGGGGCGTGGTTCAATGGCCACGCGATCCGTTGGGAAGGTCATGCGGGCCACAGCGAACAAAAGGCACAATGCCAACAGCTTGCGGAACAGATCGGGATGCAACGTAATGCCAGCACCCACACCTGCCATGGGTATGGATAACAGTGCAAAGGGCCAGAACACCTTCCACCGGAAATGGCCGGCGCGCGCGAACTGGATGAATGCTATGGCCGACACGCAGAGGTTGAGCATTAACGACGATGGCCGAACGGCCGCGGTGGAAACTCCGGCCAAGGTCAACAAGGTGATGTAGCCGCTGGCCCCCCCGTGCCCCACTGAGGCATAGAGGAAGGCAATGACCGCCAACCCGAGGGGCAGCCAGACCTCGCTCATGCCAACCCGTGCCCTTGATCGCTTCCGGATGCCAATAACTCATCTTCTGGTGCCTCGGGAGCCGCAATGCGCAACCAGTGTCCGTGGCGCAGGTCCAAGAGGTCCATATGGCGGGCGTGGGAGGTATCGTTGTTGAGCAAGGCGCGGATGCGTTTGCCCATCAGGGCGGCCGCCACGGTGGTCACTTCAGCCGGTACGGAGCGCATGTCGCAGCCATCCTGTTCCTGGGATGTGCGGCCAGGGAAGAACTGCTGCCAGCTGGTGGGCGGCATACCTTCTTCAGGTGGAACTCCCAGCGTAAGCACCTGTATCTGTTCGCCATGCACGGCTGCGCTCACCAAGGGGATGTTGAGCGCAGAACACGTGCGTTCGATCACTCGTCGGGCATGTAGGTCGTCCGTGCAATCGGCCACAACGGTATGGCCCTGCAACAGGTCAACGGAATTGCTGGCATCGAGGAAACGGCAATGAGCCAACAAGTGGATGCCATCGGCCAAACCAACCGAACGTTGCAGGGCCGCACGCACTTTCAGGCGCCCAATGTCTGATGGACCGTACAACGTCTGTCGCGTTAGATTGGCCGCTTCCACGGTATCGCCATCGATCAGGGTAATGCCCTCCACGGGCATCCGGCACAGAAGCGGGAACAGTGCACAACCCGTTCCTCCCGCTCCGATAACCGCAATGCGTATCGCATTCGACCCGGCGGACATACCGCCAAGTTAATCCATCCTATTCGATATAGTACAGGTCGAAATTGCCGCTGATCGCCTTGGGAACCCCGCCCAATGGGCTGTAGAGATCGGCGGAGCAGGTTCCTTGTATGCGCTTGGCCGATGTGTCGTGGCTCGTGATCGTTACCGATCCGGGATCGCCATCCGAGGTGCGGTAGGCCAGTCCCAGCGTGGTGGTGAACAGCAGGCTATTGGTCCCTTCGGTCATATTATGGGTCCCCACGGAAAGGGAATCGAGCTCCAGGGTGAGCGTGGCGCCTTGCTGGCTGATCCCGTTCACGGTGAGCACATCAACGGCCAGAGAGGCGAACAGACTGGCATTAGCGCAGAATGCTTCCCCGTCGAGGTTGGCCTGGAGACGGGCACCGGCCACCCCGCAGGTATTCGTCGGTGCTGGTGTTACAGGGTCGTCCTTGTCCTTGCTGCAGGAAGCGAAAAGGACGAGCACCAAGGCCAGGGAAAACGAGTGGTAGAGCATGGGACACAATGATCGTTGCCGGACCTTTTCAAGGAACGTGCCGGTCGGCCAGGCGGGGGCCACGTTCCTTACTGCCCTTCCGTATAGATCACATCCACGTTACCCTGCACGGTCTTCGTTTGACCGTTCAGCGCGTTCAGCAACGTGGTCTGAAAGGTGGCCTTCAGACGGCGCGTGTCGGAGTTGTGCTCGGTGATGGTGAGCGTTCCGGTCTGATCGGGCCCTACAACGAACGAGGCGCCTGCCTGCATGTACACCACGGCGTTGGCCGCTTCAGTAATGGCGTGCGTACCCACACCCAGGGTATCGAACTGAAGGATGATGGAGCTACCCGTGTAGTCGAAACCGGTAACGAAGGCGCTGCCATCGCCACCCGTGGCGATCACCTGGGCATTGGCGCAATAGCTGCTCCCATCCACCGTGGCTTGCAGGCGGGCGCCATCGCTTCCGCAAGTGCTTGGCAGCAGGCCGACCTCCTGGGCCAGTTCCTGGGTCTCCTTGGCACATCCGGCCAAGGCAAAGGTCACGGCCACAAAGGCCAAGATGGGAAACGTGCGTGCGTTCATGCGTATGTGCCGCTGATTGAGGCGGGCCGTTGAACGCACTCCACTCCCGAAAGGATACAACAAGCCCCGGCCATCCATCGGACGACCGGGGCTTGTTGTATTCTCTGCTTTTATCAGCGCACCACCACGCGGTGCACGCTCACTCCGGCACTGTGGCGAACACGCACCACGTACTCACCAACGGCAAGGGCGCTCACGTTGAGGTCCAGGCGCTTGGCAGCGGCCTGTGCTCCACGCTCCAGGACCACGCGGCCAGTGAGATCGAGCATATCCACGTTCACTTCACCGTCAACACCGTTCAGTACCACGATGAGGTTGTCGGTGGCCGGGTTGGGCCACACTGCGATGCTGTTCCCAGCAGCCGCTTCGTTCACACCCACGGTTCCCACGTTCACCACAACTTCCTCACGGGCGCTTTCGCACACCGTGCTCGGCACCTCCACTTCCCAATCGTAGAAGAAGTAGTAGTAGGCGGTGGCGTTGTTGCCGGCCACGCTGCTGCTGGTAATGGCACCCACGGTACCCAGAGCATACGGATAAGTGGGATTGCTGCCCAGACCATCACGCCACAGCTGGGGGTTGCCACCCACTACACGAAGGCCGTAAGGACCACCAGCAGGGATCTCGAAATCGAGCTGAACACGGCTTTCCCCGTTGGGCACGCTGAACACACCAGTGGCCAAGGTGGCACCCGACCCCTGATCGATCACCGCAATGGTGCGGTTACCAGCACCATTGGCATACACCTTCACCGAACGCAGGGTGAAAGGTTCCGATGCCGTAAAGAGCTGGTAATTGTCCGCATTGGTGTGATACTGACCGCTCGTGGAGTTGGAGGTACGGCCACCATAGAAGGTGCCGCCACCATAAACGTTCGAAGATGCCACCCAGAACGAGGTGGTGTTGCTCACGAACGGCGTGGTCCAGCTGTTGCCGTTGGCAGCAGGGGCGCCACCGGAAGCTGTGGTGTACCACAGGACGTTGCTGCCCGTGGCCGTGAGGTCGGCAGTGCCTGCAACAGGGATGGTCACGTCATCAGCAACAGGTGCTTCCGGTGCATCAAGCACGTTCAGGGTCACCACGCCGCTGGTCCAATCGCCGCAAGCACCATCCACGGTAACCGTGTAGGTGCCGCTCTGTGCAACGGTGATGGCCTGTGTGGTGGCGCCATTGCTCCAGTTGTATGCTGCGGCAGGGCTCGAGGTCAACTGGACCGTTCCGCCCTCGCAGAAGGTGGTCTCGCCGTCCACGGTCACCGTGGGTGTTTCGTCCGGGGCCTGGGCCACGAATACGCTGGTCACAGCGCTGCAACCCTCACCGTCATCAATGGTCACGCTGTAGTTACCGGCCTGCGATACCTGGATGCTCTGCGTGGTGGCATCATTGCTCCAGCTGTAGTTGAAACCGGCATTGGCCGTCAGCGTCACGGAGTCACCGTTGCCACACACAATGAACGGACCCTCGGCGGTAATGGTGGCCACCGGGCTGATGCAGGTGTTCTCGATCACGGTGATGGTCTGGTCCACGGCCAGGTCATTGAAGGTCTCCACCAGACCGGAGGGCCAACGGATGGTCATCGTGGGAATGGTGGTGCTGGTACCCAGGCCGAAGCTGCAGGCAAAGCTGGTCACCATGCCATAGCTCTCTCCGGCACGCACTTCACGGATCTGCGTGCCCCAGGGACCGGTGATGGTCACCCGTGCACCGATGGCATCGCGGTTACTGATGGTTCCCTGCAAACGCACGGAGAACCAGTGGTTGTCGTTCCCGTCGTTCATCCACAGGCGGTCGGGGTTGTTGGCATCGGCATCGATGTAACCGCTGCCATAGTTGGCGAACACGTCCTGGAAGCCATCATTGTTCAGATCGCCGGTGGCGAAGCTGTGCATGGCCTTGTTGGCCGGGAACATGCCCGTGATGCGGGTGAAGGTGCCGTCGCCGTCGTTCTTGAAGTAGTACTCCACGCCGCCTGCGATCAGGATGTCCACGAAACCATCGTTATCGAAGTCCACGAATTTGCTCTGGAGCATGAAGCCCGAGTACTCGAGCCCGCTGCCGGCCGTGATCTCGCTGTAGTTGCCCGTACCATCGTTCTCGAAGAGCTGAATGGTGGCATCGTGGTTGGTCACCACCATATCGTAGTCGCCGTCGTTGTCGATGTCACCGAAATCGGCGGTCCAGCTCTGGTTGCGGATCTGCACGCCGTAGGCCGCGGCCTGGTCGGTGTACTGGTTGTTGCCGTTGTTCACGAACAGGCGGTTCCAACGACGGGGGTCGTTGGGGTCGTTCACGCCCTGGCGGCAGTGTGCGATGTACAGGTCAAGGTCACCATCGTTGTCGAAATCGGTCCATACGCTGCCATAGTTCCCGCTCATGTCGCTGGTCGGGTTGGTGGCGTAGTTGATGATGTCGGCGTAGGTCAGCAGGCCATTGCCGTCGTTCAACCATTGGCGGGGCGCACCATCATCGTGGCAGGCCCAGTAATCGTTGTGGCCATCGTTGTTGATGTCCGCAATGTTCACGCACTGGGTGAAGAGGCTGCCGTTGTTCAGGTTCGACACCGAGCTGCTGCCGATGCTCGGGATGTTCATGTGGTGCGTGCCGTCGTAGCTGCCACCGCTCACCACGTCCTTGTGGCCGTTGTTGTCGATGTCGCCGATGGCCCAGCCCCACTGGCCGCTGTTACTGATGTTGCCGTAGTTCACTGTGGTGAAGCTACCGTCCGCGTTCTGGTAGTTCACCACCACGGTGCGCGAGTTGTTCAGCTTCGCGATGTCGTCAAGACCATCGCCGTTCATATCCACCACGCCCATGCAGCCGCCGCTTGTGCTGGCGCTCATCAGGGGTGTGGCGTTGGTAAAGCTCAACTGAGCCACGGCCAGGCCGGGGGCGAACAGTAGGGCCAACGCTCCGAGGGTAAGGTTCTTCCTCATACGGGTTTGCGTGAAAAGGTGGTTGTGGTTCCGTTTGCAGTAGCCCCGCAAGGTAGGAGGTGCCGGTCATCCCCCGGCACCGTTCACCCGCGACGCTTGAGATCCTTCGGTTTCATCGGCATCTCCTTGGGCGGCGGTCTGGCGACGGATGCTCTCCCGATGTATGGCGTCCATGAACTCCTTCACGAAGGCCTCGCTGAGCCCCAGATGTCCAGCCAATCGAAGCTGCCGGTGCATGATCCGCTCCCAACGTTCGGGTTGCAGAATGGCCACCTGGTGCATACGCTTGTGGTCGCCGATGCGTTCGGCAATGTCCATGCGTGTGCCCAGCTTCTGGGCGATCTCCTCGTCCAGTTGGTCGATCAGATCACGCAGTTCCTCCAACTGGTCGCGCATGGGCGCCGTAGGATGCGCCTGACGAAAGATGAGGCTGTCGATCAGCTCCCCATAGGCCTCAGGGGTCACCTGTTGTTCGGCATCGCTGCAGGCATTGGCCGGGTCGGGATGCACTTCCAGCATCAGTCCGCTGAGCCCCAGGTCCAAGGCCTGCTGGGCCACTGCGCCCAGTTTGTTACGATCGCCCGCAATGTGGCTGGGGTCGCAAACGATCTCCAACTCCGGAAAGGCCGCCTTCAGCCGGATGGGGAACTCCCACATGGGACTGTTCCGGTAGGGCGTCCGCTCGAACCAACTGAAGCCGCGGTGGATGGCGGCCAGGCGCTTTAGGCCGGCATCCTGCAAGCGCTCCAAGGCCCCGATCCACAATTGCAGGTCGGGGTTGATGGGGTTCTTCACCAGCACGGGTATGTCCACCCCGCGAAGTGCATCGGCGATCTCCTGCACGCTGAAGGGGTTGGGCGTGGTGCGCGCACCGATCCACAGCATGTCAATGCCAGCATCCAAAGCGGCCTGCACATGCTCGGCGGTGGCCACTTCTGTCATAGTGAGCAGGCCTGTTTCGGCCTTCACGCGCTGCAGCCAAGGAAGTGCGGCCGTGCCAGCCCCTTCGAAATGGCCCGGACGGGTGCGGGGTTTCCACAGACCTGCACGGAACACACGGGCCTTGCCCTGCGCGGCCAACCCGTGGGCGGCGGCCATCACTTGGGACTCGGACTCGGCGCTGCACGGCCCTGCGATCAACAGCGGACGCTGGAGCCCCGATCCCCATTGGGAGAACGGCAGCGGATGCAGGTTGCGCGGCTTGGCAGACATGGTGTGCAAAGGTAGATGCCCATGTAACGCCCGGACACGCGGACCGTTCACTCCGGCACCTGTCAACTACATTGCAGGAAGCCGATCATCGCCGCTGTGCTTCCATGCTTCGCAGCTCGTTTGGCACAACGCTCCACTGCCCGCTCCGGTAGTTTTGTTGCCATGGACAGGCCCCTCTATCGCAGCCATGCCCGGCATTCTGTTCCGCTGCTCCGTGGCCATGCGTTGCAGCGCTCCGGAAAAGAGACGTTGCTGGACCCGCTGCGTCGCTGGATGGGCCGTAGCGATCCCGGCCCCTTCGATGGCCCCACCGCACAGGAAGTGAGCGTGGTGGTGGGTGGTTTGTTCTTGGCTCCGTTGCTACTACCTCTGCTGTGGCTAGCGCTGCCCTTCACGTCGGCGCTTTCGGACATGCACTGGGCCAAGCGCATGTTCACCTTCCTTACCGCACCGCTCACGCTGCCCATCGCCTATTTCATGGTGCTATACGAAGTGCAAGCCGCGATCTGGCAACGCGTTCAAGCCCGCCGACAAGCGCTGCGCCAAGCGAAGAAGGCCGTGAAGGAACTGTTGGACGAAGCGTTCGAGGAGCTGCCGTTCTAGAGGCGCACCCACCGCAACCGCAAGCTGTTGCTCACCACGCTAACACTGCTCAGCGCCATGGCAGCGCCGGCCAGCATGGGGTCCAACAGGAAGCCGTTGAGGGGGTAGAGCGCACCGGCGGCTATGGGGATGCCCAGCACGTTGTAGAAGAAGGCCCAGAACAGGTTCTGGTGCACCAGTGCCACGGTGCGACGCGAGAGGCTGATGGCGCGTGGCAGGGCGTGCAGGTCGGTGCCGATGAGGGTGATCTGTGCCACGTCCATGGCAATGTCACTGCCCTGCCCCATGGCGATGCCAACATCGGCCTTAGCAAGCGCTTCGCTGTCGTTGATGCCATCGCCCACCATGGCAACCACATGTCCCATCTGCTGCAGGCCGCTCACGAAGGCCGCCTTGTCCTTGGGCAGCACTTCGCTGCGGAAGTCGGTGATGCCTACAGCGCGGGCAACGGCCTGCGCGGTGCGTCGAGCATCGCCCGTTTGCATGTAGACCTGTATGCCTGCCTGCTGCAGGCGTGCAATGGCCGCGGCCGCTGTTGGCTTGATGCGATCGGCAATGGCCACGGCCGCACGCACGCGTTGCGCATCGGCGAGCCAGATCACTGTGTGCGCCGCATCCTGCCAGCGCTTTTCATGTTCGCGCCATTCAGCGGTGATGGCCACACCGTTCTCCTCGAGCATCCTGCGGTTCCCCACCAGCCATCGCGTACCGTTCACTGTGGCTTTCACACCCATGCCCGTCCGGCTCTCGAAGCTTTCCACGACAATGCCTTCAGCAGCACCTTGCTCCGGGAACGTTTGAAGGATGTATTGCGCGATCGGATCCGCCATTGGATGCTCCGAGCGTACCTCCATGGCCAGTAGTGCCGCAGCGGCTTCGCGGTCATGCAGTCCCACTTCTTCCACCACATTGGGCCTTCCCTCGGTGATGGTCCCCGTTTTGTCCAGCACCACCGCCGTAATTCGCCGTGCACGCTCCAGGCTCTCGGCATCCTTGATGAGTATCCCGTGCTCGGCACCCTTGCCCATGCCCGCCATGATGGCTGTTGGGGTGGCCAGGCCCAATGCACAGGGGCATGCGATCACCAGCACGGTCACCATGGCCAATAAGCCCTGCGTAAAGGCATGCTCTCCACCAAGCGTCCACCACAGCACGGCGCTGAGCAGCGCAATGCCCATCACCACCGGAACGAACATGGCTGCAATGCGGTCCACCATGCGCTGCACCGGAGCCTTGCTTCCTTGCGCCTCCTGTACGGTGCGCACGATTTGCGCGAGCATCGTGGCGGCGCCCACCTTTTCGGCCCGCATGCGCAAGCTGCCCTTCTGATTGATGGTGCCCGCCAGCAACCGCGCACCGATCACCTTGGCCACGGGCACCGGCTCGCCCGTAATGGCGCTCTCATCCACATAGCTCTCGCCATCCACCACACTACCATCCACCGCTATCCGTTCACCGGGCCGCACCAGCAACACATCGTCCACGTTCACCTCGGCAATGGGAACCTCATGCGGTGTTCCATCGACCGCGATCCGCATCACGGTATTCGGCCTCAACCCCATCAGCTTGCGAATGGCGCCACCCGTGCCTGCCTTCGCCTTTTCCTCAAGGTATTTGCCCAGCAGGATGAAGGTGACGACCACGGCCGCAGCCTCGAAATACACGTGAGATTCCATACCCCTCGCCGTCCAGAACGCCGGGTACAGCGTATTGAACACACTGAAGGCATAGGATACGCCGGTGCTCAATGCCACCAGCGTATCCATGTTGGCGCTGCGGTGCCTGGCCTGCCGCCACGCGTTCACGAAGAAGGGACTGCCGAACACCAGCACCACCGGTGTGGCCAATAGCCATTGCACCCATGAGCTCCATGGGGCGTGCATGTACGCCATGCCCACGATCACCAAGGGTATGCTGAGCGCGATGGACGCCCACAGCCTGCGCTTCAGTGCGGCAAGGTGTGCGGCCTGAGCACGTTCAGCTTCGGCCAGCGCTTCACCTTCATCGGCCACAATAAGGCCATAGCCCGCGCGCTGCACTGCGGCTTGCAATTGCGCATCGGTCACCGCATCGCCGTGCCAGCTCACCTGGGCCGTGTTGGTGGCCAGGTTCACGCTCACCACTTCAACCCCTGGCTCGGCCTTCAAGGCCTTTTCCACGCTGAGCACGCAGCTGGCACAGGTCATGCCCGTTACCGGATAGGTGCGTTTGGTGGACATGCCACAAAGATCGGTCACGCGCAAGGGATGGCATTGTGCGGACCGCCACCCTTATGTTCATCTGAACCAATGACCCGTGTGCTG
>CAZQFG010000051.1:0-16920 GCA_964592515.1 uncultured Chryseobacterium sp.
GGATCAGTCAGCGAAGGCGAACGCAATGCCGATACCCAGGAAGCTTTGAGCGGCCAGTTCCTTGGTCTTGAAACCCAAGTAGTAATTGGCCGACAGGATCACAGCATTGCCGTTGGCCATGTACAACGACACCCCGGCCTCGGGCTGAAGCATGAATTGCCAGGGATCCCGCTCCAAGCGGTACAGGCCCATATCGAGCGTACGACGCATATACGAGGTGCCAGCTCCCAAGCCGATGAAGGGCCGCAGGTCCTTGCCTTCGGAAAAGACCTGATCGATCTGCACACTGGCCGTGAAGGCATTCGTGTAGCGATACTGCACGCCCGTAATGGAAGAGGTGCCCTCGGTGTAGGTGGCCAGGTCCTTCAGTTCATAGAAGGTCTGCCAACCCATATCCATGCCAATGGCACGGTTCTCATCCAGCATATAGCGGTAACCGAAGTTGAAGCCCCTGAACGAGGGTTCATCGATATAATCGTTGAGGTCGCCCACAGGAAAGCCCATGGAATACTCCAACATGTAGATGTTCTGCTGTGCCTTGCTGATGAGCGGAGCGCCTAGCAAAAGGGAAAGGGGAAGAATGTAGCGAAGCATGGCGCCTTATTGTTGGAGGTATTCGGATTGTTTGAAGGCCTGATCGATGTTCGTGGTCATGCGGTTGATGATGCTTGCATCACTACCCTCCAAGAGACCGTTCAGGACACCCACCCAAAGAACGGGCTGGTTCTCCGTTGGGCTCAATTCATCGGGCGCGATCATCGTTAAAATGAGCGAACCGGTGGTGTAACTGGTGTACGTGGGGTAATAACCAGGATAGTACCAGCCGTAACCGTAGTAGGGGTAATACCAACCCCAATATCCTCCACCATAGTAGTAGGCATCCACGTTGAGGGTCTTCACCGCTGCCGGAAGTACCAGCACATCGGGGTTCTCAGTGGCCGCCACCTCGGTCCATCCAAGACGGTCCATGTTCTGACGAATGCGACCAACGATCTGATCGCCGTATTGCGCCGAGACCTTGCTGGGCTGTTCGCCTTCGGCCAGATCACCAGTGATGATGACCACGCTATCAGGCACCGCATAGGTGTTGAACACCTTGAAGTCGTAGGTCGGCGAGTAATTGGTGTAAACAATATCGTACTCGTCGATATTATCCGGCTGATCGGGGTAGCAACTGCTCAGCAGTGCGGCGCCCGTCATCAGCACCAAGGTGTTCCTCAGGAATGGGTTCATTGTGTCGAAGTTTCGACCGCCAAAGTAACACTCCCGACCCTCATACAACACCTGATGCGCATCAGGCCGGGACAAGAGCCGCCAAAGAAGCACAGCACGAATGACCGGGCACCTCTGAACGACAAGAGCGGCCCTATGGACCGCTCTCGATAAAGGTCATAGTTGCACCGTTCAGAGCGGCTTACGGAAAAGATATCGCGTAATGAAGATGCCATTCCCTGAACCGCCATCGCCTTTGTCAGGACTTTGCACACCGGTGGTCACCGTATGCAGCTCCCACCCCTCGGTGATATACTGGTTGATGGTCTCCACGATCAGGCGATCGTTATTGGCGATGTTCTTGAAGTTGATGCCCACCATGCTGTAGAAGTTCAACAGGTCCTTCTCGATGGCCTGTGAATTGGCGTCGCTCATAATGATGCGCGAGCGGCCAAGACCACCTGGCACGATGCTCTCAATGGTCGAGAATTGGCGGTAGGTATACTGCTCCGAGCCGGGTTGAGGGCGGAAGCTGTAACCAAGGAACAGGGTGCCTACCAAAGCAGCACCGAAAAGCAGGGAACGCAGATCGAAGGTCATCGTTGTGGGGTTTTTCATGGTAGAGGACGCTCAGGCATGTAAATTGTAACGCCAAAATGGCAAAAGAAATGCCAAGGACCATGATTCGTGTTCTCTTCACCGGCCTCTTGGCCATGATCACCATTTTCACCCATGCTCAGACCTTGGTGAAGATCACCAACGTCACCATTTCGGAGAACGAACAGGTGCTACAAGGCGCAGATGTTACGGCCGAGATGCCCAAGGGCGAGGGATCGGACCGGATCATCCTCTACGCCGGACAGAACCTTACGGCGGACACATGGATCAAGGTGAACACACACAACGTACGACGCAGCAGCATCAAGGATGGAGCGGTGAACATGATGTTCGAGATCGACCTGGTCGTGAACGGCAAGAAGGATAACCGACGGGTGGAACGGATATTCTATGCCGGACAGGAGCGGAAGACACGGATCAGCGAGAGGTTCACCATCAAACGCGGACTGGACATGCGGGTGATAACGGTCTCCTACGACGTAGAGATCCTTTGACGGACGAGTGACCGTTAACTGGCGAGGCCTTACCCAACGGATTGGCAGCACTGCTATCTTGGGGCCATGGAGCCCACACGCCTGCACGACATCCCTGAATTCCAGCTGGCCAAGTACCCCAAGGAGACCGCCATTGCCACCAAGGAAGGCGGCTCTTGGAAAGGCTACAGCACTCACGAACTGATCGATATTGCGGACCGCATCGCCCTCGGACTGATGGCACTGGGCGTAGCGCCCGGCGACAAGGTGGCCATAGCCAGCGGCAACCGCAGTGAATGGTGCTTGGTGGACCAGGCCATCCTGCGTATCGGGGCTATTGGCGTGCCCATCTACCCGACCAGCAGCGCCGAGGATTATGGCTACGTACTGGAGCACTCGGGCAGCAAGGTGATCTTCAGTGCGAATGCGGAGATCCACGGCAAGGCAATGGCCGCAAGGAGCAACGCACCCCAACTGACCCATTTGTTCACCTTCGAGCAGGTGCCGGACGCGCACCATTGGTCCGAGGTGGTTGCATTGGCCCGCGACACCGACCGGCCCACATTGCAACGGTACAAGGACCAGGTGAACAACGACGACCTGGCCACCATCATCTATACCAGTGGCACCACTGGCCGGCCCAAGGGCGTCATGCTTACCCACGGGAACATCCTGAGCAACGTGATGGCCAGCACAACACGTTTCCCGGTCGACAGCAACGCGCGTTGCATCAGCTTCCTCCCCCTTTCGCACATCTACGAGCGCATGCTCATGTACATGTACCTGTACAATGGGGTCAGTATCCATTTCCAGGAATCACTGGAGGACCTGGGTGACCGGATCCGCGAAGTGGCACCCGATGTGTTCACCGCTGTACCCAGGCTGCTGGAGAAGATCTACGACAAGATCGTGGCCAAAGGCGATGCACTGACCGGGGTGAAACGCAAGCTGTTCTTCTGGGCCCTGGACCTGGGGCATCGCTACGAGGTACATGGACGCAGTGCGTGGTACAACATCCAGCTGGCGTTGGCCCGCAAGCTGATATTCAGCAAGTGGCAGGCGGCACTGGGCGGCAAAACGCGGGTGGTGGCCAGTGGCAGTGCGGCGCTTCAGCCAAGGCTGGCACGGGTGTTCAACGCGGCCGGTATACCGGTGATGGAAGGCTACGGTCTCACAGAATCGTCACCTGTGATCTGCGTGAACGACCTGCGCAATGATGGGCTCCGTTTCGGCACTGTGGGACGCCCGATCCCCGGCGTGCAAGTGCGAATTGCCGAGGATGGTGAGATCCTTGCGAAGGGACCAAACATCATGGTGGGCTACTACAAGGATGAGGAAATGACCCGGCAGACCATCGATGAGGATGGATGGCTGCACACCGGCGACATTGGAGAGATAACCGCCGAAGGCTTCCTGCGAATTACCGACCGCAAGAAGGAGATCTTCAAGACCAGTGGTGGCAAGTACGTGGCCCCCCAGGTGATGGAGAACAAGTTGAAGGCTTCGCGTTTCATCGAACAGGTGATGGTGATCGGAGAGAACCGGAAATTCCCGGCTGCGCTGATCGTTCCCGAGTTCAACTTCCTGAAGGACTATTGTGAGCGAAAGGGCATCCCGTTCACCAGCCGCGAACAGGTCATTGCCGACCAGCGCATTCAAGACCGCATCTTCCAGGAAGTGGAGGCCGCCAACCAGGGCCTCGGGCAATGGGAGCAGGTCAAGAAGATCGTGTTGCTTCCTGCAGAGCTTACCATTGATGGTGGGGAACTAACGCCCACACTGAAGCTCCGTCGCAAACCCATTCTGGCGAAATACGCCGACCGCATCGAACGCATCTATGGCGAAGGATAATGGGCCGTGCGGCTAACTTAGCCGTCCCTTAACCTTTGGGTAATGATGCGAATGAACTGGATGAGCGTTGTGCTTCTTGGCCTGGCGCTGACCGCGTGTAACAAGGAACCTGGCGAAGGCGGCAAGGCAGAGATAAGGGGCACCGTGTACGAGCAACGTTACGGTGCCACTTCCGGCAACCCACAAGGCGATCCGTACCCGATCGCAGAACAAAGGGTCTACATCGTTTACGGCGACAATGAGTACGCCGATGATGACACCCGCACAGGTCCGAACGGTGAGTTCCGTTTTGCATGGCTTCGCAAGGGTTCGTACAAGATCTATGTCATCAGCGAGTGCGATGACTACACCAACTGCACGGAGGCCATTTACAGAACGGCAGAGGTCGATGAGCGCAAGGAAGTGGTGAATGTGGATCGCATTACCATCCGCAACTACTGATGCTGCGGATCGCGTTCTGGTCATTGGTCCTATGGGCGGTTTGGAGCGGGCGGTCGGCCTATGCTCAAGAACCCTTGCGTCCGGAAACACGACAGGAGCTCTGGACCAGCATCGGTGTGCGCGGTAAAGTGCCTGTCTTCCTTCATCCGATCGTGGGCGATGAAGTGATCCGAAGATTGCGTCTCAGTGGCGACCTGGGCTACCGCTCCGCTGATGTGTTCTTTGCCGGTCGACAGATCTACGTGGACCTTGGTGCACGTTACAAAGTGAACGACTGGTTGAACGTAGGTACCGAGTTCCGCAATGCGCACCGGCCCGATGGCACCGTACGCAACAGGCTCGGTCTCATGGCCGACCTGTCGCACGATATTCAACGATACTCGCTCGGGTACCGCTTCAACTACCAGCACAATTTCCTCGAATGGGGACAGGTGCGGGAAGTGTTCCGCAACCGCTTCCAGCTTGGCTACAATATTCGAAAGTGGAAGCTCGACCCTACGTTCAGCGTGGAGTTCTTCACCTGGGCCGGCAACAAGGGGCTCTCCTATTTCGGCACCCGCTATAAGCTTGGCACCGAATGGTCGCCCGGAAAGGGGCAAGAGTTGAACCTGGCGTTGGTGTACGACCGACAACGCGACGTGGCCTGGCCCGTGTACCGGATCATCTATTCGGTGGACTACGTGATCTACCTGAACAAATTCTGACATGGCCAACGGTAGCGGCCCTTCCTTCGTGGTGCGCATTATGCTTCTATTGGGCGTGTTCGCAGTGGCGGTCACGGCAGGCTATTTCATCATCCGTCCCAACGCCGAACTACCCATCTACCATCCCGCCCAATTGGACCCACGGCTGGTGGACCCGAGCGTGCGCAGCACAAGTGGAGAGCATCACATCCTGGACTTTGAACTTCTCGACCAGAACGGCGACACCGTAAGACTGGCGGATGTTGGAGACCGCATCATCGTGGCCGACTTCTTCTTCACCACCTGTGCCACCATTTGCCCCAAGATGACCGTGCAAATGGCCCGCGTTCAGGAGGCCTACAAGGATGAGGACCGACTGATGCTCCTTTCCCATTCTGTGACCCCCGAGATCGACAGCGTGCCCGTGTTGGCCGCCTATGCCGAGCTCCATCGCGCGGACCCAAGACTTTGGCGCATGCTCACCGGCGACCGCAAACAGATCTACCACCTCGCGCGCCGTTCCTACTTCGCCGCTTTGGATGAAGGCGATGGTGGGCCTGACGATTTCGTACACACTGAGAACTTCGTGCTGGTGGACCCACAACGACGCATCCGCGGTTTCTATGATGGCACGCAGCCTTCCGATGTGGACCGCTTGCTGGGCGACATCCGCAAGCTGTTGGAGGAGCAGGAACACTGAGCCTGCAGGCAGTACTTTCGCGGCCCGCCGCAACGTTGGCGCCTGTCCCAATGAACGTCCTCTCCGTTGAACGCCTTGGCAAACGCTATGGCCCCCGCCAGCTCTTCAAGGACATCTCCTTCGGCCTGGAGAAGGGACAGAAGACCGCGATCGTAGCGCGCAACGGCACTGGCAAGAGCACCCTGCTGAAGTGCATCGCGGGCATTGAGACACCCGATGAAGGCACGGTGACCTTCAACAAAGGGCTGCGCATCGGCTATCTGGACCAGAACGTGGTAATGACCGGCACGCACACCATGGTGGACGAGATGCTGGACCAGGATGAGCCCGTGACCAATGCGATACGGGCATACGAGCATGCCGTGGCCAGGCATGCGGACGAACGGACCATGCAACAGGCCGTGGACCGCATGACCGAGCTGAACGCCTGGGACCATGAGGCACGCGTGAAGAGCCTGCTGTTCCGCTTCGGGCTGCGGGACATGGAACAACCTGTGAACACCCTCAGCGGTGGCCAGCAGAAGCGCCTCGCCATGGCCAAGGTGCTCATCAACAAACCGGATGTGCTCATCCTCGACGAGCCCACCAACCACCTCGACCTGAACATGATCGAGCAGTTGGAAGAGGAGCTGAACACACCCAATATCACGCTGCTGCTCGTTACGCACGACCGCTACTTCCTGGATAATGTGTGCGACGAGATCATCGAGATGGAGTTCGGGGAGTTCACCCGTTTCAAGGGGAACTACAGCTACTACGTGGAGAAGAAAGCCCTGCTCGACGAAGTGCGCGATGCCACGCAGCAACACCTCCGGGGATTGATGCGCAGCGAACTGGAATGGGTGCGCAAAATGCCCCGAGCGCGCGGCACCAAGAGCAAGAGCCGATTGGACAAGTTCGAGGATATCAAGGCGCAGGCCACGCGCAAGTTCGACCGCGACGAAGTGAAGATCGACGTTAAGACCGAACGGCTCGGTGGAAAGGTGATCGAGGCCCGGAACCTCACCAAGAGCTTCGGCAGCAAGGAAAGGCCGGAGAGCTACAGGCCGATCGTGGCACACTTCAGCTACTCGCTCAAGCGTGGCGATCGCATCGGCATCGTGGGGCCGAACGGGATAGGCAAGAGCACTTTCATTGAACTGCTCGTGGGGCGTCTGAGGCCGGACCAAGGGACCGTGAGCATAGGTGACACGGTGATCCTGGGCACCTTCGACCAGAAAGGCCTACAACTGAGCGAGGACAAGCGCATCATCGAAGTGGTGCGCGACATTGCAGAGGTGATCCCCTTGAACAAAGGCCGCACCTTGACCGCCTCGGGACTTTTGGAACGCTTCCTCTTCGACAAGGAAAAGCAATACCAGTATGTGAGCACCCTGAGCGGTGGTGAAAAGCGCCGCCTTTACCTCTGCACGGTGCTGATGAAGAACCCGAACGTCCTCATCCTCGATGAGCCAACGAACGACCTCGACATCCCCACGCTGTATGCACTGGAGGAATTCCTGATCGACCTCGACATCTGTCTGTTGATCGTGAGCCACGACCGCTTCTTCATGGACAAACTGTGCACCAAACTACTGGTGTTCGAGGGCGAAGGCCACATCAAGGAATGGGTGGGCAGCTACACTGAGCTACGCGAATCGCAGAAGCAGAAGGCCGTTCAACAACAGAACGCCAAGCGCGAGGAGACGGCACAACGGTCCACGGTGGAAGCTCCACAAGCCCCACAGGTGGCGCGAAAGAAGCTTACCTATGCCGAACGCTTGGAACTACAGCGTATTGATAAGGAGATGCCGCAACTGGAGAAGCGCAAGGAGGAGTTGCTCCATATCATGGCCCAGGGCGGTACCGACCACCACGCCATGATGGAGCGCTCCATTGAACTGGAACGGACCGTGGCCGAGCTGGACCGCATGACGGACCGCTGGTTGGAACTCAGCGAGAAGGCGGATTGACCTGAGCAAGACCCGAGGAAAGGGTCAGAACTTCGCGCAGGGCACCACTCGACGCTTGGCCGCTGATCGTTTCTTGTGCTGCTGCGCGATCTCGTAGCCCAGGGTGATCTCATGCGCACCGCCACTGTGCGTGGCCAGGCGACTGATGGTGATATCATAGCTGTAACCTACACGCAGATCGTTCACCAGCAGGCCTACGAGAACGGCCACGGCATCATTGTTCGCATAACCCGCATCGTAACGCTTGAACATGGGTATTCCCCGATACCAGAGCCCGGCATAGAACGGTGCCCGTTCGAAGTATCCACCCAGGTCGAGTTGATCATACTTGTCCTGTGCACTGTAATTGAATGCGAACACGAAGCTCTGGGCATGTTCGCGGATCACCGGTGTACGAACGCTCATCCGATACCCGCCGTGCATGCTGAACTTCCGTGGGATGCGCGCCTCGTTCAACAACAGTGACTGGTTGGGTCTGTTCAGGTGATGTATGGCAGCACCCAGCCACATCTTGGGCGTAAAGAAGAGCAGGCCAGTGCCCACGTCAGCATAATTCACGCTGGTGCCCTGCATGTTCTCGTAGGTGCCCACGGTGCCACCACGTGCCAACTGATCACCGAACACTAGCCGCGTGTAATCCACGGCGTGGTTCACCCAACCCACCTGCAAGGCTGGGCGCAGGAACACTTTCCGCTTCAGTTCGATCTCATATGCATACTGCCCAGCAACACTGGTGTAACGCAGCGCACCCGAGCCCGAACGGTCGTGATTGACCAGGAGCCCGAATCCGCTGTTCACTTCGCTCACATAATGGTCCACCGCGAAATTGGCCGTTACGAACGCACCTGGAATGGACGGCCACTGATCGCGGTAGGCCATGCCCAGCCGTGTTTGCAGACCCGTTCCCGCAAAGGCCGGACTGATGTATGTGGGCGTCGCATAGAACTGCGTCACCTGCGCATCCTGGGCTTTCAACAGCACCGGGAAGCACACGCAGAGCAAAACGACTATGAGCTGACGATCACTCATTTCGGGTCAGTCGATCACGCAGTTCCGTGGGCACCAACACGATATCCATCGCTGTCTCATTGGTCCCATCGGCATTCAATCGGGCCTTCAATGTGCTCCGCTGCACCAAAAAACCCGGGGCTTCCACCGTTATGTTGTAGCGATCCCCGGGTTGCAGTACCAGCAGGAACCTGCCCGTCCGCTCGTTCGAATTGAACACACCGATGACCTCCTCGCTCAACTCATCCGTCACCAGTATGCGTGCCTTCACCGGTTCATCGGATGCATCAGCGACCACGCCACGGACAACCACATGATCCAGTTGACTACCAGGGAACACCACTTCATAGATGTCCTGTTGACCGATCCCGCCGGGACGCTCGCTGGAGAAGTAACCGGTGAACCCATCGGCGCTCAAGCTGAAGTAGATGTCGTCGTTCACAGTGTTCAACGGGTAGCCCATGTTCTCGGGAAGGCTCCATCCGTTCATGTCCGCATCGACCAAGGTGGTCTTGAAGATGTCATATCCACCCATCGTATTGTGCCCGTTGGAACTGAAGAACAGGGTGATGCCATCGCTGTGAATGAAAGGGGCATCCTCATCGAATGGCGTGTTCACCTTGGGCCCCAGGTTAAGCGGCAGGCTCCACTCACCGCTCGGCAATCTGCGGATACGATACAGGTCCCGGCCACCGTATCCACCCGGACGATCACTGGTGAAGTAGATCTCCTGACCACCGGGTGCTAAGCTGGCGCTCGGCTCATGGGCCTTGCCATTGATCTTGTCCGTCATTAGCAAAGGCTGCTGCCACGTATTCCCCTGAAGACGGCACTCATACAGATCGCCGCTCACCAGGTCCTTCTGGGTGCGATAGATGATCATGCTGCTGCCATCCGGATCGAGGCCCACGGTAGCATCGTGTACCAACGAGTTCAATGGAGCACCAACGTTCTTCGCAATACCCCAGATCTCTTCGGAACGATGCGCCACGTAGATGTCCTCATAGTACTGTCCGGTCAGGTCCTTTGAACGCCCCATGCTGCCCTCGCGCCGGGAAGTGAAATACATGGTATTGCCATTTGCAGTGACCAACGGACAGTAGTCATGCGCGCTTGAATTGATGGATGCGCCCATGTTACGGATACGCAGATCCAACGGATGGCGCGTTAGTTCTTTCGCAGTAACGGCCATGGCGATGCGTCGGTCCACTTCCTGGTCCTTTACGGCCCTATAGTGCAACTGCTTATAACGCTGAAGCAGATCGGCAGCCTCATCGAACCGTTGCGCACGGTGACGCAGGAGCGCCAGCTCATAATGCGCCTCGGTATGCCCGCCACGTACCGCACGCTCCAAATAAGGGATAGCCTTGTCGCGCTGTGCGGGCAGGTTCACCAGGCAAACACCATACTCGTAATAGACTTCCACGAAAGTGGTATCGACCGGCAGGAGACGCTTGTACAGCTTGGCCGCCTCTTGGTAATCCTCTGCCGTAAGCATCGCCTTGGCCTGATCAAGCAGCTGGTTGTGCGGCCGCTTATAGTTCTGGGCCTGCGCGGACGATCCGAGCGCAGCGACAAGTAGGAGTGTAATGAGCTTGCGTTCCATGGTTTCAGCGCAATAAGGTGACATCCCCTTTCAGCACGGTCTCCCGACCATCACTGAACGTGGCGTGACATTTCCAGACGTAGACATCCTGCTTTGCCGGGTGGCCACGGTACCAGCCATCCCAACCAACAGCGACATCCTCCGAGACGAACAGCAGCTCGCCCCAGCGATTGAAGATCTCGAGGCGGTACTTCTCCACGCCCTCATGGACCGGGAAGAACACATCATTATCATAACCGCGTGGATCGTACGCCCCGCCGGTAGGTCCACCAGCGCCCGGAGTGAACGCGTTCGGGAACCGGAGATCGCCGCTGGCAATGGCCGTTGTGGCACTTTGTAGCATGAACGTATCCGGACAGTTCCACTGATTATTGGCGATCAGCACCACATCGTACTCGCCAGCTGCCTGGTAGTAATGCACCGGGTTGAAGGTGGTATACGTTGAACCATCACCCATATCCCACAGGAAGCTCGTCGCGTTGGCCGAAAGGTTGTACGTGAATACCGGCTGGCTGGGAATGACCACCTCTTCCGGTTGCAACACGAAGAACGCCGTTGCCCTAGGGTGCACCACGACCGAGTCAACCTTCACTGCCGTGCTCACACCTCCTCCGATACCGAATGCGGTCAGGGTCACCGTGTAGGTCCCTGGAACGTTGTAGGTGTAGGTCGGCTCATCAGCCGTGCTGGTGCCTCCATCACCAAAGTTCCACTGATAGCTCAACCCTTGAAGCGAGGTATTGTCGAAAGACACTGTGAGTGGTGCACAACCCATTCCCTGACCAAGGAAACTGGCCGTTGGAAGAGGCGGAGTGATGACAATGTCCTGCGTTGCCGTATCGGTGCAGAACGTACCCGATACCACCAACGTGATGGTGAACGCGCCCCATGTGCCATAGGTGTACGACCCAGGTGCTTGCAATGCCGACGATCCGCCGTCGCCAAAGCTCCAGTTGTGCGACCAGTTGCCGGGTGCGCTGCTGTTCGTGAGCGTGACAGTGGCGTTCGGATATTGCTGCGAGAACGGCGTGGCCATGAACGCCGCATTGGGAACGGGATATACGTTCACCTGACGCGTCATGGTGGAGACGCAACCATAGGGTGAGGTGGCCGTGAGCGTGATGGTCCGCGTGATGTCAAAGGGCGTGTTATTGATATACGTGTAAGACGGCGCATCACCCACCAGCGTGATGCCGTCACCCATGTCCCAGACATAACTGGATGCTCCACTGCTCTGGTTCACGAGGATCACCTCGACAGGAGAGCAGCCGGCCTCGTTCACCGTGAACGCGGCCGTTATGGCAGGGAAGACCTGGATAGGCGCGCTCACCGTATCGGTGCAACCGAATGCTGAGGTGCCCACCAACGTGGCATTGAACACCACAGGCACGCTCGATGTGTGTGAGTAGCTATGCGAAACGTTACCGGGGCCCGCGCTCAACATGCCGCCATCTCCGAACTGCCAATCCAGTTGCACTGCGCCAATGCTCAGGTCCTGGAAGGGCACCACCAAGGGCTGACAACCGCTTACAACGCCAGGTACGAACTGGGCAAGCGGTTGTGGGTGCACCCTTATCAGAGCGCTCGTCGTATCGGCACAACCGAAGCTGGATGTCGCGACCAATATGGGAGAGAATACAACATCCGAAAGCCCTTGGTTGAAATAGGTGTGCAGTGGGGAAGCGGCCGTGGAGTATTGCCCGTCACCGAATGTCCAAGCATATGACACTGCACCGCTGGACACGTTCACGAACTGTACAGGCAATGGCGCACAACCCACTGAATCAGCAACGAACGCAGCCGTCACATCAGGGTATACCTCCACTGGCAGCGACATGGAGCTCGTGCATCCATGTACGGTGGTGGCGACCAGGCTTACCGTGCGGACCACAGCTTCCGGACCGGCGAAGTTGTACCATGTGTGCTCGTGAACAGCGATGCTCGTGTCCGAAACGGAACCATCGCCATAGTTCCATGCGAACTGATCGGCACCTGTGCTGAGGTTGGTCAGTTGGGCCGTAAGCGGATGACAGCCTTGTGCATTTGAAAGCGTGAACTGTGCCGTAGGATTCGGGTAAACTGTAACTGTGGCCGCAGTGGTATCCACACAACCGAAAGCATTGGCACCGACCAAAGTGACCGGTAGCACCAATTCATTGGAGGTACTGTTGATGTAAGTATGGGAGGGTGATGGTCCGGTGGCTGTTGCTCCATCACCGAACGACCACTGATAGCTCACTGCTCCAACAACGCTCGGGAAAGTGACCGTTAGTGGACTGCAACCACTATCGGGTTGTGCCACGAAAGTGAAGTCCGGCGTGGGATAGACAACGATCTGTTGCGATGTACTTGCCTGGCATCCCGCCGGAGAGAATGCTGTGAGCGTGATCGTATGGTCAATCAGGAAATACGTGTTGTTCACGTAGGTATGCGACGGCACCGCGTCCGTACTCGTGGTTCCATCGCCAAAGTCCCAGAGATAGGTTGTGGCCCCTGTGCTGTTATTCACAAAGTCGACATTGAGCGGAGCGCAGCCGGGCTGGGCATTGTGCGTGAACGCAGCGACCACACCTGGTGCCACTGTGATGCTCTGCAACGTAGTGTCCGCACATCCGAAGGGGGACGCAGCGATCAACTCGACCGTAAAAACGGTATCGCTCATGGTCGTATTGAAGAAGGTGTGCGAAGGGTCCGGGTCCACGGAGCTTCCACCATCACCGAACGACCAGGTGTATAACGATGCACCAGTACTGTTGTTGGTGAAACTCACAGCAAGCGGCGAACAACCAAGCACTGCGTCAGGAGTGAAAGCCGCTACCGGCCGGGGCTGTACGCTAACCCACTGCACACCCGAGTTGCCGCAATAAGGCGTAGTAACGTCCAGCGATATGACATAGGTGCCTGCCGTTGCGTACTGGTGCTCGGGTGATTGTAGTACGCTGGTGGTCCCATCCCCGAAGTCCCATGCCCAACTGGTGACCGGGTTCCCTGCATCCGTACCTATGACCGGTGTGAACAAGGCCACTTCACCAAAACAGAGATTGGCGACCTGTATGCCCACTGTGGGCGGTTCATACACATGTACCAGCTGCGATACACTGTGCGTGCAACCCAGGGCATTGGTGACAGTGAGCGTGATCGTGCGATCGCCGGGGCCTACATAGGTGTGCGGCGTCGGTGATGCCAGCGTACTGGTGGTGCCATCACCGAAATCCCAGAAGTGGGATACCGCACTGACGGACGAATTGGTCAAGGTGACCGTTATGGAATCGCACGCAGCATCCTGGTCGAGCGTGAACGCCGCCGTGGGTCTAGGAAGTACCGTGACGACCACCGTGGCCGTATCGGCACAGCCGGCAGTTGCGCCCTGTATGCTTGCTGTGTAGGATACGGTGTAGGTCCCAGGCGTATCGTAGGTTAAAGACTGATCCCCTGCCCCGGTCCACTGGAAACCACTCCCCGTGCCATAGTTCCACTGGAAGTAGTTCGCACCACCAGTAGTGGTCTGATCGAAGAAAGCCGTCTCTCCTGCACAGATGGTATCGGGGGTTACCGTAAGTGACACCGACGGTGGTGGCACGATGTTGATGGTGATGAACGCCGTATCGATGCCGCAATAATTGCTGTCCAGGAGCATCACCTCGTAAGTGCCGATCCCGGGATACTGAATGGTGCGCGGGAAGGTGGGTGGCCATGGCGACCAATCGATGATGGAGTCCTGGCCCGTACCCCAGTAATCGCCGAAGTTCCAGTACTCGTAGCGCTGGAAAATATTGCCCTGCTGGAAGCAGTTCCGCTCTGTGGTGTTCGCAAAGGTCACCGTCCGATCGGGCCAGCAGAGCAGGGTCGCGCTCGCGGCGATACTGGCATCGTCAATATCCCAAATACGAATGGGGTTGAAGGTGGCAAAACTGGCACCGCCCTGCAGTGTGTTACAAGTATTCTCTGCAGTGAGCGTCACCGTGGTCTCGCAATCCACCGTGCCTTGCTCATAGGTATGGGAAATGGTCTGCCCCAAGTTGGTGTGATCGAACGTGAGCAACGGTGACCCATCTCCGAAATCCCACGTGAACACCGTGTTCGGCGACACGTTGGTGCTGCTGTTGATGAACTCCACAGCATGAGGAGCACAAACCTGAGTGAGACCACCTACAGGTATCTGGATCGATGCACTGGTGCTCTGCTCCATGGTGAGCACACCGGTTACCACACAGCCGGTGGCCACCTCGGTGAACGTTACCGTGTAGGTACCTACCGTACCCGGATATACATGGCTTACCGTGAGCGGAGGCATCAACGAGCTGCCGTTCTGCACGGGACTTCCGTCACCCCAGTTGATGGTATACGGACCAACGGTCTGCGGTGTGGCGATCAGCAGCGTGTATGCCGTTCCCGAACAACTGTACCACTGTGGTGCCGCCACTGGCACTCCGTAATAGTCGTACAAGAGCGGGCACTGGGCAACACCCACCATGGAGGCGAGCGCGACGATCAGTGAGGCAAGCGAGCGATACACGTAGTGGATGTTCGTGCCCCTCGTACGCTAGTGGACATTGAAAGGATACGTTGCACAGGAAAGGGGAACGACGAACACCCCGCCGAGCACGATGGACGGCGCTTGAAATACCGATGGAGAGAACTTGTTCGGGCTTTCGACGTAGAACGGCGCTGTACCTCCATCCATGGAAGCCATGCAACACTTCGACCTGTGCGTGATCGGCGGCGGACCTTCGGGATATGCGGCCGCCATGCGTGCCCTTGACCTTGGCAAGCGCGTGCTCCTGGTGGAGCGCGACCGCATCGGTGGCACCGGCATCTACAATGGTGCGCTCACCTCGAAGACCATGTGGGAGATCGCGCAGCGCGTATCGAGCACCAACGAACTGATGCGCGACCGGGGACGCGAACCCTTCCGCTTGAGCTGGGAGGAAGTGCAACGAACGGTGAACGAGGCCGCCTTTGAGCGGAAGTACCTGCACGCCTGCCACATGCAGTTGCTCGGCTCAAATGCCACCGGCACCTTCTGCCACGAACGGGGGCACGCGCGTTTCACCGGACCAAGGACGGTGCGCATTGCACGGGGCGAACATCTACTTGATGTCAGCGCTGAGCATTTCATCATCGCCACGGGCAGTCGGCCGCGAAGCCTGCCCTCCATTGCGACGGACGAACAGCGCATTCTGTCAAGCGACGGCATCTTCAACATGGAGGAGCAACCGAAGAGCATCGTTATTATTGGCGCCGGCGTTATCGGTTGCGAGTTCGCCACCATCTTCGCCAACCTCGGTGGCACCCGCGTACACCTGATCGACCGAGCGGACCGGATCCTGCCATTCGAGGACGCCGATGTGAGCGAACTGATCGCACGCAACCTTGAGCGTAAAGGCGTGGTGATCCACCGCAGTTCAAAACTGGAACGGATCGGCCTGGTGGATGACGGTGTGCAATACACACTGACCAATGCCAACGGCGCGTCTGAGACCGTGGTGGTCGAAAAGGCATTGCTCTCCGTTGGTCGCGTGGCCAACCTTAACGGGCTTGGCCTGGAGCATACCGGACTGAATATTGACCCCGCCACCGGCCTGGTGCCCGTGGAAGACACCAGCACCGATCAACCTCACATCCATATCGTTGGCGATGCCACGGGCAGCAACATGCTGGTGAACCTGGGCGAAATGGAGGGACGGCATGCGGTGGAACGCATCTGGGCCGGACGCACGGACCGCATCAGCTATGCGAACATCAGCACAATCATGTTCCTCGACCCCGAAGTGGCGGGCGTGGGCATGAACGAACAGGAATGCCGGAAGAAAGGCATTGCACACCGTGTGGCGCGCATTGATTACTCGTGCCTTGCCCGGGCTATCGCCATGCGACGCACCAAGGGCTTCTTCAAGTTGATCGTGAGCAATGATGCGGAGATGCGCATCCTCGGCATGCGTGCCGTGGGTGAACATGCATCGAGCGCGATCGAGGCCGTGGCGCTGATGATCCGGCTTGGCATCCCTGTGCGCGAACTGGCCGAACTGGTCCACCCCCACCCCAGTATTACCGAAGGCGTGCAGGAATGTGCGCGTATGCTGCTCGGACAAAGCATCTTCAAACCAGCGGTATTCGCCGATCGCATGCGGTGCTACGACTGGACACCGGACGTTGCAGTTGTAGAGGCTGCGTGATGGACCGCAGTGGAAACCAACGGCAGGCAGGCCTTGAGCAGCGTAAGGAACGCGCGCAGTGAGGACTTGCAACAATGTGCCGGACGCCGGTGCGCAGGAACGCGCGAAGGCCAGCGGCGGCACGCCCAAAGATCACTCCAACGTAGGAGGCCCCGGATCGTGGAATGCCGGATTGTTCACGAAGGCCGTATCAGTGAGCG
>CAZQFG010000052.1:0-16576 GCA_964592515.1 uncultured Chryseobacterium sp.
CCAAGCGTCCGCAGGAACTGGCCTTTGCCGGCGAAATGTGGATCAACGACACCACCTATGCAGTGCGCCGGATCGAAGCCGGCATCCCGGCCGGTGCCAACCTCAATTTCGTGCAAGGCTTCTGGGTGCGGCAGGAATACGATCAGGTGCAGAACGAAGTGTGGATGCTCACGCGCGATGAGCTGGTGGCCGACCTCAACGTGATCCGCGACACGGGGAAGCCCAACAAGAACGCCGTGCAGGGTTTCTATGGAAGGCGCACGGCGAGCTACCGTGAGTTCGTGGTGAACCGCCCACGCGAAGAGGCTTTCTACGCGGGTGCCGAGGAAGTGATGATGGCCCTGGACCCCGCCAGTGAGAAGGAGGCTTATTGGGAACAGAACCGCCATATGGCGCTCTCCGAGAAGGAGGCCAAGATCTACCACATGGTGGATACCATGAAGACCATTCCGCGGTTCCGCACCTACATCGATATCGTGCAGACCGTGGTGACCGGTTATTACCCCATGGGCGATATCGAACTGGGGCCCTATTTCACCACCTACAGCTTCAATGCGGTGGAAGGCAGCCGCTTCCGCATTGGCGCACGCACCAGCAGCCAATGGAGCAAACGCGTGGAACTGGAGGGTTATACCGCCTATGGCACCAAGGACGAGGAGTTCAAGTTCGGCCTCGGCGGAAAGTTCATGGTGTCGCGCTCGCCACGGATCATCGCGGGTGCCTACTTCAAACGGGACATCGAGCAGCTCGGCCAGAGTGTCGGCGCATTCCGCGAGGACAACATCCTCTCCTCCCTTTTCAGGCGCCTTCCCAACAATAAGCTCACTTTGGTGGATGACTACTACACCTATCTCGAGCGAGAGTGGTTCACCGGGTTCAGCAACACCATCGGGTTCAGGCACCGAACCATGTTCCCCCGTGGAAGCCTCTCGTACGTTTCATACTCCGATGCACAGGAGCCCGAGATCATCAATAGCATCACCACCACCGAGGTCTTCCTGAACACCTACTTCGCCTACAAGGAGAAGTACGTGAGCGGCGATTTCTCGCGCGTTAGCCTGGGTACGCCCTTCCCAGTGTTGCAGGTCCACTTGGTGCACGGTTTCAAGGGCGTGCTCGATGGCGACTACGACTACACCAAGATGATCGTGCGCGTGCAACAGCGCATCCAGCTCGGAGCATTGGGATTCATGCGGTACACCGTAACGGGCGGAAAGGTCTGGGGCACGCTGCCATACCCCTTGTTACTGATCAACGCGGGCAACGAGACCTTCTACTACGACGACATCGCGTTCAACACCATGAACTTCTTCGAGTTCATCAACGACCGTAGTGCCACCCTGTTCATCGAGCATCACTTCGATGGTCTCTTCTTCAACCGGGTCCCCCTGTTCCGTCGTTTGAAATGGCGCGAAGTGGTGGGCTTCAAGACCGCCATTGGCAGCCTGGCCCCGGAACAGCGGGAGGAGATGGAACTGCTGCCCTTCATGTACGACCTGAGCGAGGGCCCGTATGCCGAGCTTTCGCTGGGCGTGGAGAACATCCTGAAGATCCTGCGTGTCGATGCCGTTCGACGTCTCACCTATCTGGACCATCCGAATACAAGGGCATGGGCCTTACGTTTGAAGCTCAACATCACTTTCTGATCGTGTGCTAAGGGCCGACAACATATTCAAGCAGTACAAGCGTCGCACCGTGGTGAACGGCGTTAGCGTGGAGGTGCGTGAGGGAGAGATCGTGGGCTTGCTGGGCCCCAATGGCGCCGGCAAGACCACCAGCTTCTACATGATCGTTGGCCTCATCAAGCCCAACCAGGGCCACATCTATCTGGATAACGAGGAGATCACCGATCTGGCCATGTACCGCCGGGCCAAGAAGGGCATCGGCTACCTGCCGCAGGAGGCCAGTGTGTTCCGCAAGCTGACCGTTGAGGACAACATCCGCGCAATCCTGGAGATGACCGGGAAGAGCAAGGCCGAACAGGCACGCAAGCTGGAAGAACTGTTGGACGAGTTCAGCCTGCAGCATGTGCGCAAGAACATGGGCGATGTGCTGAGCGGTGGCGAGCGTCGCAGGACCGAGATCGCCCGCGCACTGGCCAACGAGCCCCGCTTCATCCTGCTTGACGAGCCCTTTGCCGGCGTGGACCCCATAGCCGTGGAGGACATCCAGAGCATCGTTCACAAGCTGAAGGCGAAGAACATCGGCATCCTCATCACCGACCACAACGTGCAGGAGACGCTGAGCATCACGGACCGGGCCTACCTGCTGTTCGAGGGTAAGATCCTGAAGCAGGGCACCGCCGAGGAGCTGGCCGCGGATGAGACCGTGCGCCGGGTGTACCTCGGGAAGAATTTTGAGCTGCGGAGGAAAACGTAGGAAGACTCAAGCCACAAGACTCAAGTCTTAATTATCAAGGTGGTCCTTCAGTACTGGGCCTTGGACCTTGTGTCTTGAGCCTTGCTTATGCCTCTTCCACGGAAAAGCTGTACTTCTCCATGATCTGGTTGGCCAGCAGCTTCTTGCAGGCCTCATCCACCTTCGCTTCGGCGCCTTTCTTGTCGGCGGCCTCAACATGCAGGGTGATGTGCTTGCCGATGCGCACGCCGCTGATCTCGGGCAGGCCGAGGTTGCCCATGGCGCCGGTAACGGCCTTGCCCTGGGGGTCCAGCAGGTTGTCGTGTGGCATCACATCAATGGAGGCGCGGAAGGTCTTCATGGGTTACGGTTCACCGCATGGACGCGGAGGCGCAAAGGTCGCAAGATTTCAGAATGGATGACCAGTAACATGGTCGGCATCGTGATGCTGTTCATTCAACGCACCTGTAGCGTCGACCCTCAAGGTCGACCACCTGCGGCGTGTGGGTCGGCACCAACTATTGAATTGGATCACACCCCTTTCGGGAACACCCGACCCCACAACGGGCTGAGGATGTAAAGTACCAGGATCAACGGCACGGCCAGGATCCCGTAGAGCACTACCAGCAACGCACCAATTCCGCCCAACAGGTAGATCACCTGATTACCGGGCCAGCGGAAGTGCTTGAATTTCAGGGAGGGGAGGGGGAGCTCGGAGAGCATGAGCGCGGCGAACGCAAGAGAAAGGCCCAACAGCGCGTACGAGCGGTCCAACAGGCCGCGGGTGGCATCGATGAGCAGGTCGTGACCCGGTCCGGGATGCACCGCCACGCCGGTGGAGCCCAGCACCATCGATACCCAGAACAAACCGTTGGCGGGAGTAGGCAGGCCGAGGAAGCCACTGGTCTGGCGGGTGTCCAGGTTGAACTTGGCCAATCGCCAGCACGATGCAACAGCCAGCAAGATCGCGGAAATGAAGACAGGCCAGCTCAACAACTCAGTCTGGGCGGAAAGGGGCGTGTAGATCGTCCAGTGCCAGCCTGGTCCGGATGGTTCCAGTGCGGTCAGGAAGAGCACAAACGCTGGAGCCACCCCGAAGGTCACCATGTCCGCCAGACTGTCCAGTTGGGCACCCAAAGGCGAGCCACCACCCAGTGCCCGGGCGGCCAGCCCATCGAACACATCGAACACCGCCCCGGCGAACACCAGCCAACACGCCAGTGTTAGCTGTCCTTGAGAGGCCAGCAGGATGGAGCCCGTGCCGCACGCTAGGTTCGCGGTGGTCAGCAGGTCCGGAATGCGGGGCAGGCGGGCCATGAAAGGTGAAATGGCAGGGCCGAAGCCGCTGCGGGGCCGAAGTTGGGATAAATTCGGGGCAATAACAGAGGCCACCCGGAGTTAGAAGCTGCGTCAATAGCATGAACGAATGAAGACCGTGAGCGTGAAGGGAATGCGCAGCCTAGTGGCAGTGATGATCGCTGTTTCGTCCTGCGGGACGGCCATGGCACAGGATGCGCCCAAGTACAGCAACGAGTTCCTGGCCATTGGTGTGGGAGCGCGTGCCTTGGGCATGGGCAGTGCCTATACCGCCGTGGTGAACGACGTGACCAGCGGCTACTGGAACCCGGCAGGCCTGCTCGGTGTGCGCAGCGACCTGCAAGTGGGGGCCATGCACAGCGAGTATTTCGCAGGCATAGCCAAGTACGACTACATCGGTCTGGCCAAGCCCATCGATTCGCTCAGTTCCATAGGCTTCACCTTCGTGCGCTTCGGCATTGATAACATTCCCAACACCATCGACCTGATCGATCCCTCGGGGAACATCGACTACGACCGCATCACCTCCTTCAGCTCGGCCGATCATGCGTTCATCATCAGCTATGCCCGTAAGCTGAGCGTGCCCGGACTTCAGTTGGGCGGCAACGCCAAGGTGATCTACCGCAAGGTGGGCAGCTTTGCCACGGCCTGGGGCTTCGGGCTGGATGCCGGTGCCACCTACCAGCGCGACCGCTGGCGCTTTTCCGCCGTTGCCCGCGACATCACCGGTACCTTCAACGCATGGAATTATACCCTGGACCAGCGCACCATTGACGTGTTCCAGCAGACCGGAAACGACATCCCCGTGAACAGTGTAGAGGTGACCCTGCCGCGTTTGATGCTGGGCGCCGCCCGTCAGTTCAAGTTCGGACAGAAGGTCGAGCTCATTGCCGCGCTTGATCTGGAGAACACCTTCGATGGTCGGCGCAATACGCTGATCCAGTCGGACTTCGTGAGCATTGATCCGCGCTTGGGTATTGAACTGGGGTATGCTGGGATCGTTTACATACGTACTGGTATCACCAACATGCAGTACGTTACGGACATCAACGACGAGCGCACGCTCACCGTGCAGCCCAACATCGGTCTGGGCCTGAAGATCAAGAGCGTCTCGTTGGATTACGCCCTCACCGACATCGGTGACAACAGCGTTGCGCTGTACTCCAACATCTTCTCCCTGAAGTTCGATCTCTTCAAGAAGCCGTCCTCATGATCCGAGCGGTACTCCTCGTCCTGGTATTCCTGAACGCCGCCGTTGGTCTTGCCCAAGGCACCTACGGCAACGAGTGGGTCGATCACGATCAGCAGTACTGGCGCTTCAACATCCACCGGGACGGGATCTACCGCATCGATTCGGCCGCGTTGGCATCAGCGGGTTTCCCGGTAAGCTCCGTGGACCCTCGCGATCTCATGCTCTTCGCGCGTGAGCAACAGGTGCCGCTCTTCATCTCGGGCGGCGCCGACGGTGTATTCAATACCGGCGACTTCATTGAGTTCATCGGACGCCGCAACGATGGTTGGCTGGATTCACAGATGTATCCGCTGCCTTCCCAGAACCCCAACCCGTATTACAGCATCCACAACGATACCATCCGCTATTTCCTGACCTGGGACCCCGAGGCACCGAAGTCCAGGGTGAGCGCCTACGATGCCTCGGGCATCGAGGACCAGGTTCCATTGCCTTGGGTCTGGGGCCAAGGGGTGCGCTCCTATACGGACTACTACTGGCAGGGTATGCTTGACCACTTCTATTGGACGCAATTGAACGTGGTGGCGACCAGTGGTCTGATGGTGAACGGCGAAGGCTGGGGAGGTCCGTTCCTGGTTTCGGACGGGGCCGATGGCGAGATGAACGCCGTGGTGAGCACTCCTTCCGTGTACACTGGTGCGAATGCCCCACAGGCCCGTGTGTTCACGCACAGTTCGGCACAGAACAGCGTGGGCTACGGTACTTATGATGACCACCACCTGCAGGTCGTTTACGGGCCGGGGTTCGCTACAGTGGCCTTCGATACAATCTTCCGGGGTTCGCAGGTGATCAACGGGCGATTCCTGGTGCCCCACGCGGATATCAACAACGGGTCTTGGTTGTTCAATGTGAAGTTCAAGGTGCCGCACGACCTCGACGGGCCTGGGCAGATCGGGTCGATCAATCCGGGATACCGGGAGTTCCAGGCCGTACATGCGCTGAAGGTGCACTATGCCCGAGTGCCTGCGGTCGATGCCACAGCACCCTTGGAGCTATGGACACCGGCCGCTGCCAATGGCGAACCGGCACGTATGGTATTCCAGTCCACTTCGGAGGCACCTGTGATCTATGCCTTCGGCGATTCAGTGCGACGTGCAGTGGGTGTGATCGTTGACGGTCAATGGAATGCGATGGTACCCGCGAACACGGCTGCGGACAGCACGTACATATATGCGATAGGCCAGAGCGGCATAACCGCTGTGACCAACCTGAGCCCGGTGAACGGCTCCGGTTACTTCACCGATTTCAGTGAGCAAGCGGCGGATTCGGCCATGCTCATCGTGACGCATGCCTCGTTGATGGCCGGTGCACAGCAGTACAAGGACTATCGCCGTACCAACCCTTACAATCGCTACCCCACGGTGCTTGCCGATGTGGATGAGCTTTATGATCAGTTCGGTGGTGGAGTGCCCAAGCACCCGCATTCCATAAGGCGTTTCGCCAAGTTCACCCTGGAGACATACCCATCGGACCCGCGAGGATTGTTCCTGGTGGGCAAATCGGTGAACACCTCGCCGCGCTTGGGCGATCCGGACGGCACGCGTCCCGATATCAATGGCGGCTATGCGCGCTGTTTGGTGCCCACTTATGGCGCGCCCAACTGTGACCAGTGCTTCACCATCGGTCTCCGCTTCGATCCGCGACGGGTGGAGATCCCCGTGGGGCGCTTGAGCGCCAACAATGTACAGGATGTGCTGGACTATCTCGCCAAAGTGCAGGCCACGGAAGCGCAGCAGCCTGCGGCATGGATGAAGAACATCATGCATTTCGGCGGTGGTTTCACAGAGAACGAACAGACCTTGCTAGGGAACTACCTGCGTTCTTACGAGGTAACAGCCACGGACACGTCATTCGGGGGCAATGTTCACACCTTCTTGCGCAACTCATCACAGGTGCTGGAGCAGGCGCCGGCCGAAGCCGTGGAACAGATCATCGAGGACGAGGGCGTTACGCTGATGACCTTCTTTGCGCACGCGTACTCGAGCAACTTCGACATTACCATTGATGATCCCGCCAATTACGAGTGGAACGGCAAGCACCCCATGGTGATCGCCAACTCGTGCTACATCGGCAACATCCACCAGAACGGATCGCTGAGCGCCAGTGAGAATTGGGTGGGCCTCGAGAATGCAGGCCCCAATGCATTCCTGGCCTCCGTGAAGCAGGGCGTGCCAGCCATGTTGCACGATTACACCAGTCGATTCTACCGCAGCTTCAGCCAATTGAACTATGGAGGCACCATTGGCGATCATATGGGCTACTCGGCCTTCAGCATGCTGTCCAACAACAGCAACCTGCCCGCCCTGTTCCATGTGCACACCTTCACCTTGCAAGGCGATCCATTGCTGAAGCTCAATTCACCACCGGAACCCGACTTCGTGGTGCGCGATCAGGACATCCTCTTCCTGCCGGAGAACGTGAACGCCGATGTGGACACTTTCCAGGTGAAGGTGGCCATCACCAACATCGGCCGCGCCACCAATGCCACCATGAGCGTGGCGTTGGATCGCTTGAACCCGAACCTCTCACCGCCCACGCAGGGTTACCTCACCACGGTATCCAACATGCACTTCCGCGACACGGCCGTGTTCCGTGTGCCCACCAAGGCGTTCGCTGGCGGCACGGGCATCAACGCATTCCAAGCCCGCGTGGACATGGACCCCAATGCGATCACCGAGCTACAGGAGACCGCGAACAACGTCGGCAACTCCGCGCTTTTCATCAGCAGTGGCGACATCATTCCGGTCTTCCCATTCAACTACGCCATCATTCCGGACCCCTCGCCGGTCCTGAAGGCCAGCACCGGTGATCCCTTGGCACCTCTGCGCACATACGTCTTCCAGATCGACACCACCGACCGCTTCAACAGTCCGGTGCGCGAATCCGCCACGGTGAACGCGCCCGGCGGTGTGGTCACCTGGCAGCCCAGCTCCATCTTCGGGTTGAACGCCTTGCGTGATAGCACCGTGTTCTACTGGCGTTGCAGCATCGATAGCACCGGCAATCAGGACTACAACTGGTACGAGCGTTCCTTTCAGTACATACCGGAGCGCAATGGCTGGGGACAATCGCACTTCTTCCAGTTCAAGGAGAATACCTACAGCGGGATCCTGTTCGACCGGCCGGAGCGGGAGTTCGATTACTCTGGCGGAGTGCGGCAGCTCAGGGCGAGCGTTTCGGGAAACAACCCGTTCGGTGATACGGGCTACGACATCGATCTCACGGCCATTGATTATAGTGGCTGCGGTCCCTGGCCGGGTTGGCACGTGGCCGTGATCGATCCCGTGACAATGGAGCCTTGGGGCACACACTTCATTGCGGGCAACGGTGCAGAATTCAATCCACAGAACGAATTCGGCAATGCGAACAACCTGTCGCAGTGCAGGCCCCGCGTGCAGAAGTACTTCACCTTTTTCACCAATCAGCCGACCCAGTTGGCGGGCATGCAGGACATGATCACCAACCGCATACCTGATGGACACCACATATTGATCTACACGTGGTTGTACCTCGACAAGGATGGTATGTATGCGAACGGCCCCGGACTTGTGTCAGCCATGGAGGCGCTCGGTGTACCCGACATGGACAACCTGCCGGACAGTGTGCCCTACATTTTCTACGTGCGCAAGGGCTTCCCGGAGACCTTCAGCGATACCATTGCCAGCAGTATCAACGAAGTGCTGACCTTCAGTGCGGACATGGTGCTTCTCGCGGACCAGGGTCTGGTCACCACTGTGGATGCTGGACCAGCTGTGGAATGGCAGGCCCTTTACTGGGATGAGACGCCGCGCAATGAACAGGATAGCACGCGCATCATCCTTCAGGGCATTACTCCTTTCGGTCAGGTCGTGGAACTGTTCGACCTGCCTTCCACGCTCGATTCGGTGACCTATCTGAGCACCGTGGCCAATGCACAGCAATACCCGCGATTGCGGATCCGTGGCCATTTCTACGACCAGAACGTGCCGGTGCCCGAGCCTGCGCAGATGAGGCGTTGGCAGCTGTTGTGCGCACCTGCTCCAGAATGTGCCATCGATCCGGCCGCTGGCTATTTACAGGCCCTCGACGGTTGGTTCCAAGGGCAGGAGGCATCGGTGGCCGTGGCCGTGCGCAACATCGGGGCTGTGGACATGGACAGTCTGCTGATGACGGCGTGGGTGGTGGACCGCTCCAACGTGCGGCATCGCATCCACTACAAGGTGAACGCGCCGCTCCCGGTGGGTGCCGTGCTGATCGATACGGTGCGTTTCAATACACAGCCGTTCGGTGGGCCCAATACATTGATCCTTGAGGCGAACCCGCTCGATACCATCACCGGTCTCTACCACCAGTTGGAGCAATATCACTTCAACAACATCGCCCAGTGGCGCTTCAACGTGGAGATCGATCAAGAGAACCCATTGGTTGATGTCACCTTCGATGGCGTACACATCCTGGACGGTGACATCGTTTCGTCGCGTCCGGAGATCCAAGTGAGCCTGAACGACGAGAACACGGTGCTGCTGCTCGACTCACCTGCCGATACGGCCTTGTTCAAGATCTTCCTGCGCGGTCCGGACAATGTGGTGCAGCGCATCTTCTTCCGTGATGGCGCGGGCAATGAGGTGATGCAGTTCATTCCCGCGAACGGACCCGCGAACGAGTCGCACATCATGTACCGCCCCAATTTCCCGGTGGATGGCAAGTACCAACTGATCGTGCAGGCCGCGGACCGCAGCAATAACCGTTCGGGCGACCACGACCTGAAGGTGAACTTCGAGGTGGTGAACAGGCCCACCATCACTGAAGTGCTGAACTACCCGAATCCCTTCACCACCAGCACCCGCTTCGTCTTCACGGTGACCGGCACCGAGCCGCCCACCAACATGAAGATCCAGATCATGACCGTTACGGGCAAGGTGGTACGCGAAGTGAAGATGCACGAGATCGGCCCGGTGCGCGTGGGGCGTAACATGACGGAGTTCGCGTGGGACGGCACTGATGAGTTCGGTGATCGATTGGCAAGTGGCGTCTATCTCTATCGCGTGATCGCGCAGTTGAACGGCCATGACCTGGAGATCCGCGAGACCAAGGCGTCGGAGTACTTTACGAAGGGCATCGGCAAGATGTACCTGTTGCGGTAGGCCCCGCCTACTTTCGTGGCCTTCGCTCCCGCCTCAATGGAACGCCTCCGCATTGCTGCATGGTCCGCGCTCAGTGGGCTGCTCTGGGCCTTGGCCTGGCCCGGGGTCGGAGGCATGGCCTGGCTCGCCTTCGTGGCCTGGCTGCCTTTGTTCCATGCCGAACTCCTGCACGACCAGCGCACCGCAGGGCACAGGCGCGCCTTCGTTCCCTATGCGCTCATTGGTCTTTTCATCTGGAACGCGCTTACCTCTTGGTGGTTCTTCATGGTCAGCGAGCCGCTTTCCACGCGAATGGTAAGCGGCCTGGCGCCCATGGTGGTGAACAGCTTGTTGATGGCCTTGCCATGGTGGTTGCGCCGTGTGGTGAACAAGTGGACGGGCGTGCAGATGGCGGGCTGGGCCTTCGTGGCCTTCTGGATGTCCTTTGAACGGCTGCACCACGCATGGGACCTACAATGGCCATGGTTCTCGTTGGGCAATGTGTTCGCCGAGCATCCCGTGTGGATCCAGTGGTACGAGTGGACAGGCATGATGGGTGGCACACTGTGGGTGTTGCTCGTGAACATGCTTTTCGACCGCATGGTGCAGGGCTGGAGAACACGGGCGGTACGGCCCACCTCCATTCGGCTCGTGGCGCCTGTGTTCCTTGTGGCGTTCCCCATTGTGCTCGGCATGTGGCGCTTCAACCACTATCGTCACGAGCGTGGCGTGCCCGTGGAAGTAGCGGTGGTGCAGCCCAACGTGGACCCCTACAGCGAGAAGTTCGGCGGGGTGGATCCGCTTGACCAATTGGAGCGCATGCTGCAACTGGCGGAAAACGTGGTGACCGATTCCACGGTGCTACTGGTGTTCCCCGAAACAGCGTTGCAGGAGAACGCCACTGTGGATCTGCACGGCACACGCCCTGTGCTCAATGGCCTTTGGGAGAATGATCTGGAGCGTTCGCGCAGTGCCCAGCGGATCCGCTCATTCCAAAAAGAACACCCGCGCCTGTCCGTGCTTTCAGGCATGTCTTCGGCATACCTGTTCCCTACCAATGCTTCTGAACTTCCTGTAACAGCCCGGCCCATCGGTGGCACCGATCTCTACTACGAGGCCTACAACGCGGCAATGTACTTGGTGCCCGATACTGCTGTGCAGCATTACCACAAGTCGAAGCTGGTGGCGGGGGTGGAGCTTATGCCGTTCGAATCGGTCCTGGGTCCGTTGAGCGCATTGTCCGTGGACCTGGGCGGTACCACGGGTTCGTTGGGGCAGCAGAAGGAGCGTTCGGTTTTGAGCTACGGCGATGCTGGTCTGCGGATCGTTCCGGCCATCTGCTACGAGTCGGTGTTCGGGGAGCATGTGGCGGCGCACGTACGCAATGGTGGCAACCTCATCGCCATCATGACCAACGATGGGTGGTGGGCCGATTCCCCTGGCTATCATCAACACCTCACCTTCGCGAGCATAAGGGCCATCGAAACGCGGCGTTCCATTGTGCGTTCCGCCAATACCGGCATTTCGTGCATGGTGGATCAACGCGGTATCATGCATCAGCCCACGCAATGGTGGCGGCCCGAAGCGTTCAGGACAACGGTGTACCTCAACGAGGAAGTCACCTTCTTCGTGCGCCATGGTGATCTGCTCGGAAAGGCCGCAACGTTCATGGCCCTGGTGCTGCTGGTGGTCGCGGCCGTTCGACGGCGTAGGTCGCAGGTGTGATCCCGTGCTCCGTTGGTCAGGTATCTTGGCACCGTGCGACACCGGATCCCACTGGGGCTTTCCATCCCGTTCATTCCCGAGGTACTGCGCGAGCAGGAGCACTTCCTCTTCCGCCGCATGGCCGATCAGGACCGTGCGTTGTTGTTCATTGGCTCCACGGGCGAAGGCGGTGCGCCGGAGTTCGGGAACGGATCTGTTGTGAATGACTGGTCATATGGGCATCTGGCCTATGAATGGAAGGAGCACACATATGGACTTGGATCCCGGCATGGACTTCCACAGGACCTGGCACTTTCGCAATGGCACGTACCCCGTTGGGTGATCGAATGGCGCGGCCAGGAGGCATTCCTGCATGCGCATCAACAGGACCTGGAGGATGCACAGGTGTGGATGGCGCAATTGGCCAACGGTGTGCACGAAGCTTTGCTCGGTCCTGTGCCGGAGTGGACATGCAGCACCTCCCGCGAGCGCTATTTGGAACAGGCCGCCATGCTGCTACGCCATATCCATCGGGGCGATATCTACGAAGTGAATTACTGTACCGAGCGGCATGCCCAATGGCCTGAGCTGGATCCCTTCGTAGCGTTCGTGCGATTGCTCGCTGGCACCGACGCGCCGTTCGCTGGCTTCTATCGGAATGGAGATCGCTTCGCATTGTGCGCGAGCCCCGAACGCTTTCTTTCGTTCGATGGGGACCACTGCAAAGGCGAGCCGATGAAGGGCACACGGAGAAGGGGCCCGAACGTCGAGGAGGATGTGCGGCTGCGCAACGAGCTAGTGAGCGATGCGAAGGAGCGCAGCGAGAACATCATGGCGTTGGATGTGATGCGCAACGATCTCTCACGCATGGCCGCCCGTGGGTCCGTGGTGGTGGAGGAACTGTGCCAGGTGCGCAGCTATCCACGCGTTCATCAAATGGTGAGCACGGTGGCGGCGCGGATCAGGCAGGGCCGCACACCCTTTGACATGGTACGCGTGTCCTTTCCCATGGCCAGCATGACAGGCGCGCCCAAGATTAACGCCATGAAGCTGATCGACGAGGCTGAGGACCGCGCGCGCGGGCTGTACAGTGGCTCACTGGGCTTTTTTGCGCCGGATGGAACAGGTGATCTGAACGTGGTGATCCGTACGCTGCTCTTCGACCGGAACACCGGTCTCGCCTCGCTCTCTACAGGCAGCGCGCTCACTGCCCAGTGCGATCCCGATCTGGAGTGGGAGGAGTGCGAAGTGAAGGCGCGTTCCGTACTTGATGCACTGGGCCATGCGTGATCGCGTCCAACGCACAATACGGTCGCACGGCTTGATGGTGCCCGCAGCGCCTGTGTGGGTTGCGGCGAGCGGCGGCGTGGACAGCATGGTGCTGTTGCATGTGCTCAGATCATTGGGGCATTCGGTGAAGGCCGTACACATCGACCATGGTCTTCGCGGCGCCGAGAGCGATGCCGATGCCGCATTGGTCCGTTCATACTGCGCGGTCAAGAACGTGCCGTTGGTTGTGGAGCGCGTGGATGTAAAGGCCCACGCAGTGGCAACGGGTACGTCCACGCAAATGGCGGCCCGTGCGTTGCGGTATGAAGTGTTCAAGCGATGCACAGAGGAAGGACCCGCAGTACTGGCCATGGCGCACCACGCCGATGATGCTGTTGAGACCTTCTTGATTCAAGCTTTGCAAGGCATGGGAGCGCGGGGCCGTGGAGGGATCCCCATCCGCAGCGGTCCGTTCATCCGCCCGTTGCTCGAAGTGGACCGAGCGGCGATCATGCTGTACGCACAGCAGCGCGGAGTGCCCTTCCGCGAGGATGCGAGCAACCGCGATCCGGTGTACCTCCGTAGCCGTGTTCGGCATGAATTGCTTCCCTTGTTGGAGGACATGCGTGCCGGCAGCCGTGCCGTGATGCAACGCGACATGGTGCTTGCCCGCGAAATGGACGTGGCCGTTCAACGTCAGTTGACCACAGTGATCGGTCCCTTGGTGCCCGATGCGTTCGGAGCAGTGCATGTTCCTCGAAGCACCATTCTTGGGTCCGGTATGTCGCACCTTGTTTTGCATCATGTGCTCCATGGTCTGGGGCTGCATCCCGATCGCTTGGTCGATATGCTGCAAGCCCTGGAAGAAGGTCACGTTGGTGCGCGCTTCCCTGCGGGAGCAAAAGAGGTCTTCGTGGACCGCGTTGGACTTGTTGTCGCCCCGGCAGGGCAGGAGCTTCCCCATTGGACCATCCGCTCATGGAATGAACTGCCAGAGCATGTTCCGTTGCGTGTGTTGAAAGCAATTGACCCAGCCGTTGGTGAGGCGGGTAGGGGGGAAGTGGTGTATTTGGATCACGGATCGGTTGAGTTCCCACTGGAGCTGCGTCCTTGGCGCGTGGGTGATCGCATGCGACCTGCTGGTCTTGGCGGCAGCAAGCTGATCAGCGATATCCTGGTGGATGCCAAGGTGCCGCTCTACCGCAAGCGCAACGCGTATGTGCTCCTCAGTGGTGGGCGTATCATTTGGGCATGTGGACTGCGGGTAGCAGAGGGTGTTGTGGCCTCTCCCGGTGCGCCAGGGGCAATGGTGCTTCAGTGGCGCGGTGGTGTGTTGGTCCCCTAGGCGCATCAGCGTGAGGAGTACCATTCCGGCATTTTCGGTATTATCTTTTGGGTCCCCAACCTCCCTGACCATGCATTTCAACGGAGCCACCATCATTCCCAAAGAGCACATTCCCGCGTTGCGCTTTCCTCGCCAACCTGTGCATCTGAGCGACGATCAGCGCAGTTCCATACTGCATGGATTACAACATGCCATGCGTTTGGGCAACGCCGAACGGGGCAAGTGCCGCATCGTTTTCCAGGACGATGAAGGCCTCAAGGCGGTGGAGACCACCATCTGGACCTACGATCCAGAGAACATCGTGCTCAAGTACGGTACCACCATCCCCGTTTCGAGGGTGGTGAGCATTGACATTCCTTAACAGCGGCGCGGCTTCATAGGATCGCAAGGATCCGGTCAACCACCTGGTCGGCAAGGCGGGTGGTGGGTTAGTTTTGGCCTGTCCATGATCAACAGCGCGCTGCTTTCCCTCTGGCTCTCCGTGGCCATCTCAGGTTCACCGGCCCAGTGGTCGTTCACGGCCGTGCAGCGCACCGATGGTATGGTGGAGCTTCGTTGTCAAGCCACCTTGGAAGAGGGTTGGCACTTGTACGCCACCACACTTCCTTCTGATGAGGGCCCCATCCCGACCTCCATCCGGTTGAAGGACACCAAGGCGTTCACCCTTGTTTCCCTGCAGGAGCCCACACCGGTGGAAGAGTACGATCCCAACTTCGCCATGGTGGTGCGCCACCATTCGGGCACACCAAGCTTCGTGCTGTTACTTAAGCCGAACACCAAGGCACCACTGGTGGTGGAAGGTGAAGTGGAATTCATGTTATGCAACGACAAGACCTGCCTGCCGCCTGTTGGTGTGCCCTTCAAGGTGGACGTTGCCACAGACCCCAAGAAGTAATGAAGGAACGTGTGTACGCGGCCCTATTGGGCGTGATGTTGGTCCTTTCCGTGTTCGCCCAACAGGGTGGCAGCAGTGGGGCACCAGAACCCGTGAAGTGGACCATTACCACCATCGATGCGGGCAATGGACAATGGGATGTGGTGTTCCACGCCGACATTGAAGAGGGCTGGTCGGTGTATTCTCAGGAGAACTATGGGGACATGGGGCCCTGGCCTACCTCCATCAAGGTGGATTCCATCGTGGGGGTGACGGTCATGGGCCGTGCTTCTGAAACCGGCAAGAAGGTGGTCGACGGGCACGATGCAGTGTTCGACATGACCGTGAAGAAGTTCAAAGGAGGCGCCACCTTCACGCAGCGCATTTCGGTCTCCGATCCGGCCACGCCCATCACTGGCCTGTTCGAGTACATGACCTGTAATGATGAGATGTGCCTGCCGCCATCCACGGTCTACTATATCCTCGGTCTTTCTTCAGGCACCTACGAACTGGGTGATGTGTCCTTCGACCCGAACGATCCCAAGTTCGCTGGTATCGCCACCCGTTCCAATGTGGATGAGCTCCGCTTGCCGAACGTGGATCTCGCAGCGCCCATTGTCCGCGGTGAAGGCGGCCAGCAGAAGGAGAGTTCCCTGCTATGGATCTTCCTGCTGGGCTTCGTCGGCGGTCTTGTGGCCCTGCTTACACCCTGCGTGTTCCCCATGATCCCGCTCACCGTCAGCTTCTTCACGAAGAGCAGCACCGATCGGGCCAGCGGACTGAAGAACGCACTCACCTACGGCGGATTTATCCTGCTCATCTACCTCATCTTCAGCTTGCCTTTCCATCTGCTGGGCAGCGTGAATCCCGAGATCTTCAACGAGATCAGCACCAACCCCTGGCTGAATCTCTTCTTCTTCGTCATCTTCATCGTGTTCTCCATCTCGTTCTTCGGCTATTTCGAGATCACCCTGCCCAGCAGCTGGGTGAACAAGATGGACAGCAATGCCAGCAAGTTCGGTGGGCTCATCGGCACCTTCTTCATGGCGCTCACCCTTGCGTTGGTCTCCTTCAGCTGCACCGGTCCCATCCTGGGCTCGCTGCTGGCCGGTGCGCTAACGGCCGATGGCGGCGCGTGGCAGCTTACCGCGGGCATGGGCGGCTTCGGCTTCGCGCTGGCGCTGCCCTTCGGCCTGTTCGCGCTCTTCCCCGGTTGGCTCAACAGCTTGCCACGCAGCGGCAGCTGGCTCAACAGCGTGAAGGTGGTGCTCGGCTTCGTGGAGATCGCCCTCGCGTTCAAGTTCCTCAGCATGGCCGATCTGGTGATGAAGTGGGGCCTCATTCCCTACGAACTCTTC
>CAZQFG010000053.1:0-16192 GCA_964592515.1 uncultured Chryseobacterium sp.
AAGCTCGCCCTGTTCAGTCCAGAGATGGCACCACTTTACGAGTTCCGGATCTGGAGCGATACCCGCGACGGCGTGGAGTGCTGGGTGTTCAGCGCCGAGGCCAGACCGGAGTTCCGCGATGGACGCACGGTGATCAAGACCATGGACACGTGGTTCGACCAGGCGACCGGTGCCGTGCTGGCCCGTAACTACCGTATCGCGAGCAGTTCGGTCCTCCTCGATTTCGACATCTCCATCAAGGTGCAGAACATACTCATGGGTGAAGTGCTCGTACCTGTCCGCGTCGATTACAATGGCGACTGGGACATCCCCTTCAAGAGCCGCGAGATCGTGCGGTTCTGGTTGGAGTACGGCGATTGGCAGGTGGTGAACTGACCCCCTGAACGAACGGACCCGGCGATCCTGGTGGAAAGCCGGGTCCTGAAAGGGGGAGAACAGCGATGCTCCGGTGCGTCCTCCGACCCCCTGTTTCAATTGTTCAGTTGGTAGTGCATGGCAAACAGCGCGGTGAACGCGATGAACAGTGCGAGCCACCAGAGGATGTTGCGTACTCGTCGGCGACCGGTCGCTTCAGGCATTATTGCGCGCTTTGTGATCATTGGTGTTCATGATATGCGGTGGGCCAGCTGAACCGATGGACCTTCCACTGAAGCTTTGTAGCACTCGGTGCCCAATGGATACCACTCCTATCTTTCCCATCCCATGTCCTCCCCCCTTCCGGTCCCTGCCGAGGCCACCCACGCGTGGTACTGCGCGCTCTACAAGGAGCACCGCGGGGCCTTCGTGCGCTGGGCCTGCCAGCAGTACCAGGTGCGGGAGGAGGAGGCGACCGATGCCTTCCAGGAGGCGGTGATCGTGTTGTACCGGAAGGCGCAGGGTAATGGGCTGGCCGATGTGCAATGCGGGCTGCGTACCTATCTGTTCGCGGTGGGACGGAACCAGTTGCTCACCCGTATGCGCGTCCTGCGTCGCAGGGAGGACCTGGACGAGGAGTTCCTTGGTATCCCGGAAGACGCCTTGGCTACCAAGGACATGGACGATCAGGAAAAGGAAGCCACCGCAGAGCTGGTCCGGCAACGACTGGCCGAGCTGAAGCCCGACGACCGCCGGGTGTTGGAACTGTACTACTTGGAAGGGAAGGACATGGATGCCGTGGCCGAGACCATGGGCCTGAAGAACCGGAACGTGGCCAAGAAGAAGAAGCACTTCGCACTGCAACGATTGATCAACCTGGTGCGCTCGGCCAAAATGCTGCTGATGTGATGGACGACCACGAAATGGATCCGCGTCTGGAAAGGACCATCCGCTATGTGGAGGGCGATCTGTCCGCCATGGAACGGGAGGCGTTCGAGCGTGACCTGCAGCAGGACGAACAACTCAAGGAGGAGTTGGCGACCGTGCGCAGCACCATTGGGGCCTTGCGGCAACTGGGCGAGGATCACTTGCGTGCGCAGCTTCGTGGCATGGACGATGCGCCGACCGCAAAGGGAGGTGGGAGCGGAAGGGGTGTGTGGTGGGCTGCAGCAGCAGTACTGCTCCTGGTGGCAGGCTGGTGGGGATGGTCCGGTCTCCATGCGGATGAGCGACTGGCGGAGGAATTCGCCTTCCGGGAGCCGGGACTGCCCGTGTTCATGGGGCCTGCACAGCTCCGGATGGATGCCATCATGAACGCCTATAAGCAGGATGACATGACCGCATCGGCACACTTGATCCACGAGGCCCTGGCCGCTTCACCGGGGAACGATACGCTGCTCTACTTCCAGGCTGTGGTCACCGAACGTAGTGGGGACCGCCGGTCGGCAAGCGAACAGTTCAAGGCCGTGCCTGCCCATTCGGTGTTCGCCGACAGGGCTGCCTATCAGATCGCGGTGATGCATGTGCGCAACGGAGATAAAGGGCAGGCGAAGGTGTTGCTGGAGCCGTTGCGTCAGTCCGCCGATGCTCCGGTCGCTGACCGGGCCATACGCTTGCTTGAGCGCTTGTAAAGGACGATCCCCAGTAGGCCGCACAAACCCGCAGCGATATACCCCCAAGGCCATCTGTTCGTCGCAGGCGACAGCACCACCTCGCTTCCTGTGTGGACGATGCCCGCCCAGTGGAACGGGTGTGCAAGACCATCATTCTGGTGGGCTTCGATGTACCTGATCTTGGCCTGTTGGAGCGCCTTGCTCAGCGGAAGGCCATCGTTCAGTCCTTCGTACATCAGCTCAAGTACCTCGCTGGTGGCGCGATCATCCACGGGCCAAAGAGTATGCACCACCGCATCTGCTCCGGCATCGAGGATGGCATTCCCCATGCTGATCACCCCGGATCCCATGAACACACGGCCGTCACCGCTTGAACAGGTGCTGAGCACCACCAATTGCCGCATCACTTGAGTGGTCAGGAGGTCCTCAGTGGTGAACGGGCCATCGCTCAGCATCAGGTAGGGCAGGGCATCCGGCTGGTCGGGTGCGTGGGCATGCGTGGCGATGTGCAGGAGGCCGGGACCGTGCAGCAGGGTGTCCAGGAGAATGGACCGAACGTGATCGTGTTGTTCCAGTTCCGGCCACCATTGTCCCATACGTTCCACCAGTTGGGTGGCGAACGGAAGTGCGGTGAGGGTGTCGTGTGAGACCAACGCTGTTGCCGCGTGTTCGCGGGGCAGTGTCCGCAAGGTCCCCAGCGCTTGTTCCAGGTTGGAGGCATGCCGGATGGTGTGGGTCGTGCCCAGATAGGACAGCTTGGACCAATCATCCCCGCTCGCAGTTGTGCAAAGCACTTCGAAGGGCAGATGGGCGAAATGGCCTTCGGGGATGATGATCAGTTCCTTCTCCCTGCGGCCCTTCAGGATGGGGGCGAGCAGCGCTTGGTAGAAGGCGTTCGTGCTGGTGGCAAAAGCAGCGGGTCCTTCGGAATAACCGGCCACATGGAACTTTTTGGGCCTTCCAAAGCCCCGCCACAGTTCCTCGGGAAATTCGGGCAGCTCGACCACTTCGACCTCTTCCTCGGAGATGACGTGTGCCAGGAACTTCGAGCCGAGGTGGTAGCTGATGATGAGGGTGCCGGGTTGCGCCCGCAGTGTGGGCGACGCACCGAACACGGTTTCCAACATGCCCGGTCCGTCACCCTGTTGGACCCGTTGCCGTTGGGCCACGAGGTTCTTGTGGCGTTCGCTGGCGAGCAACGAGGCCACGGCATCCTGCGGGTCTTGGTTGAGCCAATAGCGTTCAGCGAGCATGGTGCTCCTACTCTTGAACAGGAAATGCCCATAGGAGCCCACCACCTTGTGGAAGGCGACACTGCGGTAGTCGCGCAACATGGCCTCCCAGTAGGGGAGGGCGGCATCGCTGGTGCGTATCGCCTGCTGCAGGTAATCCTCCTGGCCGGTCATGGAGTAAAGCTTCAGGAGGGCCTCCTCGCGATAGTGCATCAGTTCCACGGCCTGTGCACGGTTCGGCTGACGTTCCACGAATTGCAAGGGATCGGTCACCGGAACCGCCCCACCGCATCGCGCCAAGTGGAGCAGGGCCTGGTCGAACTCGCCGATGACCTGTGGTAGGCTGTCCTGGTCATAGGCGTACCGAAGGAGCAGGCCGAGCGTGAAGTGCTCCATCATCGAGGCCTCCGATGGCACCAGCCCTGCGCGCCCCAACAGGGAAAGCGATCGACCATAATGGGACCGGGCCTGCCTCACCACATCCTGTAGGCGTTCCGGGTCCGATCGGACCAGGTTCGCCATATCGGTGTAGGTGTTCCCGATATCGTGGTGCAACTGGGCCATCCAGATCGTGTCATGATGCGTGGTGGCCACTTGGAGCGCTTCCACAAAAAGCGCACGGGTCTTGGTCAGTTCGGGGTCAAGGCCGAGGTGATGGACCCAGTACATCACTTTATAGGCATAGGCATGTTCGCGCAGTACGGTGCAGCGCTCGTGCGGATTGATACCCGTTGACCTGATGGACAAGCGCTTCACTGCTGAATCGGCCATGGCGAGCGCTTCCTGCCGATGGTCGACCTGGGAGGCGGCCATATAGCTGTGATATCGCGCGCGATAGGCATAGCCCACACCGGTTTCTGGTGATCGATCTCCGAAGTGTCGCACGCGCAGGTCGAAGGCACGGTCCCACCAACGCTTCGCCTCATCGATGTCGTAGAGCCGGTGATACTGCTCACCCAAGGTCTCCATGACACGGGCCCGTTCCAGCACATCGGGTGAACTGGTCGATCGAACGAGTTCGCGTTCAAGCCGGTCGATCACACCTTTCGCATCGCCGGACAACATGGCGCGGTGCTCGGCTTTCAGGTTCACTTGTGCAATGACGGAGCATGTGGCGAGCACACCCAAAAGCAGCAGCCATGATACACGGGGCATCATGGCTGCAAAGTACAAGAGCAGAGGTTGTCCGCAGGCTTAGTGCTTCCCCTGGGCCGCCAGCCAACGCTCGGCGTCCAACGCGGCCATGCAACCGCTACCTGCGCTGGTAACGGCCTGGCGGTAGACCTTGTCGGCGCAGTCACCGGCCACGAACACGCCGGGCACCTTGGTGCTGGTGCGGTCGGCATTGTGCTTCAGGTAGCCGGCATCGTCCATGTCCAACCATTCCTTGAAGATATCGGTGGCGGGCTTGTGTCCGATGGCAACGAACAGGCCTGTAACATTGAGCTTGCGCTCTTCGCCGGTCGCGTTATTGATGGCGACGATGCCTTCCACTGCATGTTCGCCAAGCACGTCCTTCACCTCGGTATTGAAGAGCACTTCAATGTTCGGGGTGTTCTGCACGCGGTGCACCATGGCCTTACTGGCGCGGAACTCATCCTTGCGCACCAGCATATACACCTTGGGGCAGAGCTTGGCCAGGTAGGTGGCCTCTTCGCAGGCCGTGTCGCCGGCGCCCACCAAGGCCACGGTCTGTCCTCGGTAGAAGAAGCCATCGCACACGGCACAGGCGGTAACCCCGCCACCGATGTCGCGAAGACGGATCTCGTTGGGAAGTCCCAGCCACTTTGCACTGGCGCCGGTGCTGATGATCACGGTGTCCGCATGGATCTCGGTCTTTTCGTCCACCCACACTTTGTGCACAGGACCGGAGAAGTCCACCTTCGTTACCCAGCCGTTGCGGATAACGGTCTCAAAACGCAGGGCCTGTTGCTTGAGGTCCTCCATCATGTCAGGTCCGGTGCGGCCCTTGGGGTAACCGGGGTAGTTGTCCACCTCGGTGGTCTGCGTGAGCTGGCCGCCAGGCAGGGGGCCTTCGATCATCAGGGGCTTCAGGTCGGCGCGTGCGGCGTAGATGGCAGCGGAATAACCAGCGGGGCCCGATCCGATGATCAGGCATTTTACGTGTTCGGGGGAGTTGCTCATGGCGATAATGGGAGCGCGAAGTTAGCCGCGACGGAGGTGCGCTCCGGTGATCAGTGTTACCGAAGCTGGGACGGCAAAGCGCCGCGAATGGAAGTAGAAAGGACCGTTGCTCAGGGCTGGCAGATCACCGTATCCAGTACTGGATTCACGCCCCAGCCGCTCCAAAGCCCCAAACCTCCTTGGATGTTGCTCACCACGTTGGCCGGGTTGCTGAACACATCTCCCTGAGAGGCCACGTTGTTCTGGAAGGAATTGTAGAACCGGTAGGATGCCAGATCGAGGCTCACCAGCTTCACCACCACGGTGTCGCCGCGTTTGAAATAGCCCCGCTCCTCATTATTGTCATCATCCGCTTCACTGTATGGCGTGGAGCCCCTATTGAAGTTGAAGTCGAAGGTGAGACCGTTCACGAAGCGGTCCTCGAACACGGAGAAGAAGGGGGCCACGAAACTATCGTCCTTGGGGCTGCCGTCAGGTCCGGCATTGATCCGCTTGGCCAGCCATCGGTAGCCATTGCCAATGGTGTCGGGGTCTGAGAGCCTGGCCCAAATGAAACCCAGCGAGTCATCGTTGGGTTGTTGCAGCGCAAGTTTGAACCACAGTGAATCCAGTTGGACCGGCTGCGGAATAGTGGTGCTGGCGGACAGGCTTTTCCCTTCGGTCTGGATGTTCAATTGATAGGATGTACCGGGAATACCCAATAAGGTGAGCTTGGTCCATGCGCAGATGTTGGCGTTGGTGAGCAGGGCCACGTCCAGCCCCGTTAGCGAGGAGATCAGTTCGATCTGCTCCTCGGTCAATTCGCCGCTGCAGATCCGGTCCAGCGTGTGTGTGGTCACACCGTCGTTCACGGTCACCGTGGCCTCGGTCACGAAGCTGGCAGCAATGCTGTTGAGGTCCGTCGGGGCGAAATAGCTCTGCGTGCGGGTGAGGATAATGATCGGTGGCGAACCGGCCTCAATGGTGCCCTCCACAACGATCCGCGGTTCGGTCTCAGGCAGGTCAACAGTGATCTCCTTTTCACAGGAAAGCAGCAACAAGGCGCAGGCTCCGAGGCTCAGGCCCTTCAGGATGGGGTTATGCGCGTTCATGTGGGTCAGAATTGGAAGTTCCAGGTCACTGAGGGAAGAATGGCGAAAAGGGAGACCTGTTTGGCGACCACTTGGAAGGTGTTGTTCGCCGGATTGCCGGAAGCGTCGAAATAAATGAAGTACGGGTTGGCCCTGTTGTAGGCGTTGTAAACGGAGAAGGTCCAGCTGCTCTTCCATCGGCGCGCCACTTCCGATGTTTCGTTGGTCACGGGGTCAGTGACCACGCGTGTGGTCTTGTTGTGCAAGGTGGCCGCAAGGTCAAGACGGTGGTATGGCACCATGCGGTAACCGTTCCTTTCCGTGTATTCGCTCACCACGCGGCCTTCATAGAAGTATCGGTTAAGGGGAAGCGTTACGGCCTGTCCAGTAGAATAGATGAAAGTGGCGCCAAAGCTCCAGCGCTTGTTGGGTTCATAGGCGAGCACTACGCTCAGGTCGTTTCGGCGGTCCCAACGACTGGGGAATTCACGGCCTTGGTTGATGTCGGGGAATTGGCGCATGGTGCGGCTCCAGGTATAGCCCACCCATCCGTTGATCTTGCCGAGGCGCTTCTTTACGAACAGCTCAGCACCATAGCTGTAGCCATCGCCGAACACCAATTGGGCGTCGTAGTTGGTGTTACCGTTGTTGGCTGGTTCCGCACCTTCAGCATACTCGATCAGGTTGTCGAAGTCCTTGTAATAGACTTCCACGCTCGTCTCGAACAGGCCGTCCATGAGGTCGCGGAAATAGCCAGCAGCGTATTGGGTGCCGATCTGCGGTCTTACGTTGGTGCTACTGGGTATCCACACATCGGTGGGCAGCGGCGTGCTGCCAAAACTGGCCAGGTGCACATATTGTTGACCGCGGTTGAAGGAGGCTTTCACACTTCCCTTGCGAAGACGGTAACGCAACGATAGCCGTGGCTCCAAGGCTGCATAGGAGGCTATGGGCTGGCCGCTGGAATAATCCACCGTGCCGGTGGATCGTCCGTTCTCATCCAGTTCGTATAGCTTGAACGGACCCACGTGAGCGAAGGTGGTCAGGCGCACACCGGCGTTGATGCGAAGCTCATCCGTGATGTCGAAGTCGTCCATTACATAGAGCGCGGTCTCGTGGGCATGCAGTTTGGGCGGGGTATCGATGTTGAAGTCCGTGTCGCCGCTGCTCACGTTCACCGTGCTGGTGGTGTAGATGTGGTAGATGTACTGGCCTCCGTACTTGAGGCGGTGCCGGGCATTGGGGTAGTGGGAGAGATCCACCTTGAGGCCATAGTCCTTGATGCCACTGAAAAGCTCGAAGGCGAACTGGTCCTGGTCGGCCTGGAATGCGAATGAGTAATCGCTGTATGTGGCCGTGGTGTTCATGAAGAGCTTGGGGCCGAACACATGGTTCCAGCGGGCTGAAAGCGTGGCGTTGCCCCACGGGATGCGGAACTTGGGGTCACCTTCGTTCGAACCTGAAAAGTCGAAAACATCCCTGCCGAAGTACCCGCTCACAAATAGCCTGTCCTTGTCCGTGAACCGGTAGTTGGCCTTGGCGTTCAGGTCGTAGAAGTAATAGCCACTGCCCGAAAAGGCGCTTTCCGGATTAATGAAGGGCTTGGTGACCACATCTATGTAGGTGCGTCGTCCGCTCACGATGAATGAGCTGCGGTCCTTGACGATCGGCCCTTCCAGCGTTAGACGCGAAGAGATGAGGCCAATGCCGCCTTGCCCGTGGAAGCCCTTGTTGTTGCCATCCTTCATGCTGATGTCGAGCACCGAAGAGATGCGGCCTCCGTAATTGGCAGGCATTCCGCCCTTGATCAGTTCGATGTTCTTGACGGCATCGGCATTGAACACGCTGAAGAACCCGAAGAGGTGGCTGGCATTATACACCGTGGCCTCGTCGAGCAGGATCAGGTTCTGGTCGGGACCGCCGCCGCGCACGTAGAAACCGCTGTTCCCTTCGCCGTTACTGGCCACGCCCGGCAGGAACTGGATCGTCTTCAGGATGTCCACTTCGCCTAGCAGGGCGGGCAGTGTGTTCAGTTTCTGAACGTCCAGTTCCACGGTACCCATCTGGGTTCCTTCCGTGTTGTCCTTGGTCCGTTCACCCACCACTTCGAACTCCTTGGCCATGATGGCCTTTGGCACAGCATCGATATTGATCTTCTGGTCTGCGTTCACCTCAATGGTCCGGGTCCAATCCTCGTAACCGATGTAGCTCATGGCCAGGGTATAAGTACCAGGCTCCAGGTTCAGAACGTAATACCCGTAAACGTTGGTGGCCGTGCCACGCATGGTCTCCTTCACGAACACGTTGGCGCCGATAAGGGCCTCGCCACTGGCGGCATCCTTCACGAAACCACTAACAGTGAATGACCGCTGGGCAGCGGCCCCGAGGCATACCATAACGGTGAACAAGCTGAGAATGGAACGCATGGAGATCTGCAGGTGCAATGGGGCGGCAAAGCTATTGTCGCGCTCCGCCGAGGTTGGACCGTTCGTCAAACAGATCAACCGTTCGCCCTGTTCAAGCGTGATGAACAGGTGACCTGTTGAAAACAGCACGTGCGATAGCGTTGCCTTAATACACAGGGCAACATGCGGATCGGATCTTTGTAGCATATCCATTAACACTGGTCATCATGCAAGCCATCCTGCGTAAGATGAGTCCGGGCCTTATGACACTCATGGTCTATGTGGCCCTCATTGCTTTCGCCCTGCTCTGCAATTGGAACATTCTCTGATCGGGTTCAACATTTCTTGGTGCGGTGACCTCGTACAGGTTATCGGGACTTTGCTACATTTGCGGCCCCTTGGGGTTTAGCGTAGCCCCGGAGCAGGTCCTCGTCGTAAGACGATCGTATCTCTCCGAAATGCGGGACAAGTCTTTCGGGGTGTAGCGCAGCCCGGTAGCGCACTTGCATGGGGTGCAAGTGGTCGCTGGTTCGAATCCAGTCACCCCGACTGGTCATAATGAAAGGTCACCTTCGGGTGGCCTTTCATTTTACCGGATGCGGTGTGCAAGGGTCTTTCAGTTGCGTTGATGGTCGTTCATCTGGTCGGGTGATGCCTCAGGTACGATGTGGATGTGACATGGCTCGCGTTCGCGGAAGAAGATGGTCGCTGGATCGTCCCAAAGCCTCGGGACCGGTCCCCCCGACCGGTTTCAATGATCGTACCGTTAGCCTTACCCCTAGGCAGCAAGTGCGGATGTGAAAGGCTGTTCAAGTACCACTGCGGTCGGTGGGGCTACATTTGCGCACCGTTCCTCCCTCATGAATCATTCGAATTTCACATGGGTGGCCCTTCTCGCTGCCCTGTTCAGCTCTTGTTCAGGCGCAGAGACCAAAGAAGCTGCTGACCTGACGGCCAAGCGTTCCGAAGCCATGGATACCCACACGCATGCCAGCGCCAGTGCAGCGCGCATCACGCACCTTGAACTGGATGTGCAAGTGGACATGGAGGCCCGCACCATTTCGGGCACTGCCGGATATGCCATCGACCCCAACGGAAGCGACACCATCTACTTGGACACGGATGGATTGAACGTGGCTGCCGTGCGGGTGGATGGCCTGCCCGCGGAGTTCCTGCTTGGCGACAGCACCTATTTGGGCCGGGCATTGGCCATCCCCATCAATCGTGATAGCAAGCAGATCGCAGTGGATTACAAGACCACCAGCGATGCCAAGGCCCTCCAATGGTTGTCCCCACAACAGACCGCTGACCGAAAGCATCCGTTCCTGTTCACGCAGGGGCAGGCCATTCTAACACGGACATGGATCCCCGTGCAGGATAGTCCCGGCATCCGCATCACCTACAATGCGCGTGTGAAGGTGCCTGCGGAGCTTATGGCCGTTATGAGCGCCTCCAACCCTCAACAACGCAGCGCAGAAGGGGTGTACACCTTCAGTATGGAACAAGCGATACCGGCCTACTTGATCGCTCTGGCTGTCGGCGACCTCGATTTCAGGCCCTTGGGCGAACGCACGGGCGTTTATGCCGAGCGCAGTATGGTGGAGAAAGCCGCTTGGGAATTCGCCGATACCGAACGTATGCTCGAAGCGGCTGAGGCCCTGTATGGCCCCTATCGCTGGGGACGTTATGATGTGATCGTTCTGCCTCCCAGCTTCCCGTTCGGTGGCATGGAGAACCCCCGCTTGACCTTCGCCACGCCCACCATTATTGCAGGCGACCGTTCTTTGACCGCATTGATCGCGCATGAGCTGGCCCATAGCTGGAGCGGCAACCTCGTGACCAACGCCACCTGGAACGACTTCTGGCTGAACGAAGGCTTCACCGTTTATTTCGAGAACCGCATCAGCGAGGCGCTCTATGGCGAAAGTCATGCGGGCATGCTCCAGATCCTTGGTCGCCAGGACCTGCAAGGAACGCTGTCCCGGTTGGAAAAGGAAGGGCATGGGGCCGACACGCATCTGCGTTTGCATCTGGAAGGACGCGATCCGGATGATGGGATGACCGATATCGCCTATGAGAAGGGATTCGCCTTCCTGAAGCTGTTGGAATCGAAAGTGGGTCGCGAGAAGTTCGATGCGTTCCTGAGTGGCTACTTCGACACGTTCGCGTTCCAAAGCATGACCACCGATCGCTTCCTGGCCTACCTGGATGAACAGTTGCTGGCCCCGAACAACGTTCAATTGGATATGGCCGCATGGGTGGACGGCCCCGGCCTGCCTGCGGATGCGCCGACCCCGGTATCGGACAAGTTCACCAAGGTGGATGCTGAAGTGGTCCGCTGGCAGCAGGGTACGGCCGCTGCTTCGTTGAACACCAAGGAATGGAGCACTTTCGAGTGGATGCACTTCCTGCGGCACCTGCCCAAGGACCTGACGGATGCGCAGCTGAACGACCTCGACAAGGCGTTCGGGCTTACCATGAGCGGCAATTCCGAAGTATTGGCCGCCTGGTTGGAGCAATGCATCCGCAATGATCATGATGCTGCTTATCCCACGCTGGACCGGTTCCTGAACACTGTTGGGAGGCGGAAGTTCCTTGTGCCGTTGTACACGGAGCTGATCGCCACAGAGAAAGGTCGCCTTATGGCCCAGGAGATCTACCGCAACTCACGCCAGAACTACCATGCCGTGGCGGTGCGGACCTTGGACGAGTTGCTGGCATGGTCCGCCAATAAGCCGCCAGCCACGTTCTAACCGCTTGTAATGATGCGCTGCAGTGTCAGTGCATCAAGCTGGTGCCCGCCTTGGAACAGGTGCGTATGATGAGGCACGCCTGCGCTCCGCATGCGTTGGGCGGTCGCTTCCAAGGTCTCCTTGTTCGCATACTGGTCCTGATCACCCAGGACCAGGTCCACCAGCAAGTCCTGCCACGTGCGGAGGGTGTCAAGGTCCAGTTCAGGGGGCAGTGATCCCGCCCAAAGCACAAGTCGATCAAGTGGAGTGCTGCCTTGTGTGGCCCATCGGCTTACCGTTGCAACGCCTTGGGAGAAGCCGAGCGCGTTGATCGGTGTGCCTGGTGCGCTCTTTCGTGCCTGTTCATTGGCGATCCGGTCCAAGTAGGCGATGTGGTCCTCGATCTCGTGCAGACGGTCCTCGCGGGTCATCCATGTGGCACCTACGCGGCTGTGCGCGGGATCCAGGTAGAATCTGCTTAGGCCTTCGGGTGCCACAATGCAACGATCCTTACCGAAGGCTGCGAAGTGGTTCAGGAAATAGCGCGCCAACTGGCCATAACCATGCACTACGAGCCAGATCTCGCGAGCGTTCTCCGGCTGCCCCACCACGTAGTACCGGGCGGTGCGCTCCACCTTCATGAAGTGCTCCTGCATGGCTCTGGTGTCCTATGGAGGTTGGTTCAGTAATCGAGCAGGGCGCCCAATGCTTTGGCCACTTTCTCAGCGCTGGGGATCATGGTCGCCTCCAATGTGCTGTTCAGCGGAATGGCCGGCATGTCCACGGACCCGAGCGTGCGCACTGGAGCGTCCAACTGTTCGAAGCACTGATCGCCAATACGCGATGCCAGCGCCTGCGCGAACGAGTTCGTCAACTGCTCTTCGGTGATCACAAGGCAACGGCCATGTGAACGCACAGTGGTCATTACGGTCTCCTCATCCAACGGGGCCAGTGTGCGCAGGTCGATAATGGAGACACGACCGGGGAATTCCTTCGCTGCGGCCTTTGCCCAATAAACGCCCATGCCATAGGTAACGATCACTGCCGCCCGGCCTTTGTCCACAGCGTTCGCATCGGCCTCGATCACCATGCGTGCCTTTCCGAAGGGGATGATGTAATCGGAGCTCGGCTCCACGGTCTTCGCGTCCTCGGTGCCTTTGATCTTGCTCCAATAGAGGCCCTTGTGCTCCAGCATCACCACGGGGTTCGGGTCGTGGTAGGCGGCCTTCATCAATCCTTTCAGATCGGCACCGGTACTGGGGTACGCGATCTTGATGCCTTTGATGTTGCACAGCACGCTTTCCACGCTGCTGCTGTGATAGGGACCACCGCTTCCATACGCGCCAATGGGCACGCGCAGGATGCAGCTCACCGGCCATTTGCCCACAGTAAGGTAGCACGATCGCGCCACCTCCGTGAACAGCTGGTTCAGTCCCGGCCAGATGTAATCGGCGAATTGCACCTCCACGATCGGCTTGAGCCCGGCTGCGCTCATGCCCACCGTGCTGCCAATGATGAACGCCTCCTGAATGGGTGTGTTGAACACACGGTGACCGCCGAAATCGCGGGCCAGCGTGGCGGCCTCGCGGAACACGCCGCCAAGTCGTGCTCCAACATCCTGCCCGTAGAGCAGGCAGCGCGGGTCTTCCTGCATCAGTTCCCGAATGGCGAAGAGCGCACTGTCCACCATCACGGTCGGCTCTCGGTCGGCCGGTGCGCGTTCGCCCTTTTCCTCAGTGACCGGAGTGGGAGCGAACATGTGGGAGGTAAGGTCCGCGGGGGTCGGGTCTTCGGCAACGCGTGCACGTTCGAAATCGGCCTTCACAAGGGCGATCGCCTTCTGTTCGATCTGCTTCAGCCCATCGAGCTGAATGCGATCATCGAGGCATTGCTGCAGGAAACGCGGGAAGGGGTCGCGTTTGCGGTGCTCCGCCAGGTTCTCCTCGCTGCGGTAGAACTCCATGCGCACGCCGCTGGTATGGTGGTTGAGCAACGGTACTTTTGCATGAACCAGGAAAGGGCGGCGTTCTTTGCGCACTAGTCCGATCACCTCGTTCAAGGTGCTGTAGCTTTCCTTGAAATCGGCGCCATCCACCTTACGTACCTCAAGGCCCGGAAAGCCCTTGGCATATTCGCTCGCATCGGCCACACGGATCTCGTCCGCACTTGCGCTGATGTCCCACTCATTGTCCTGCACCAGATAGATGATCGGCAGCTTCTTCAACACGGCCATCTGGAGCGCCTCGGCCACTTCGCCTTCGGTCACGGAAGCATCACCCAACGAGCACACCACGATGGGTGCGTCATCATCCTTCGAACCGTTGAGGTCGTGCGCCAAGCCCGCCTGTTCCTTATACCAAAGGCCCATGGCGATGCCTGTGGTCGGAATGGCTTGCATGCCGGTGGCACTGCTCTGGTGCGGAATGCGCGGCATGCCTTCGCGACGCAAGCTGGGGTGGCCATAGTACGTACGTCCACCGCTGAAGGGGTCGTCGCGTTTGGCCATGAGCTGTAGCATAAGTTCGTAAGGCTCCATGCCGATCCCGAGCAGAATACTATCGTCGCGGTAATAGGGGGCTACGAAGTCCTGGGGCTTCAGCTGCATGCCAAGTGCCAGTTGAATGGCCTCGTGCCCACGGCTGGTGGCATGCACGTACTTGCTGGTCAGCTTGAAGTGCTCCTCGTATGTCTCGGTCATTGCCTTGGCCGTGCACATCAATTCCCAGGCACGCAGCATGATCTGTGTGTCCAAGGTCTTTGAGGCGGCCGGACTGGTTCTAAGGATCGGCATCAATGGCGGGTTGGCGGGGTCTACAGGAGCGGCCAAATTACGCCTTGGGCGGCGCATGGCAGGCCTTTGGCGATGGATAGCTTTGCCTCGATCAAATTGAACCTGTAGCGCCATGAGCCGCCAAGCACACGAACTGGATCACCGCATTGTGGGTGATGACATGCAATGCGTGGAGATCACGCTGGACCCGATGGAGACCGTTGTCGCCGAAGCGGGTACGCTGATGATGATGGATGAAGGCATCCAGATGGAGACCATCTTCGGTGATGGCCGCGGGCAGAGCCAGAGTTTCCTGGACAAGATGTTCAGCGCTGGCAAGCGCGTGCTTACCGGCGAAAGCCTGTTCATGACCACCTACACCAACACCAGCCAAGTGCGCCGCGCGGCCTGGTTCGCAGCGGCCTACCCCGGCAAGATCATGGCCTTGGACCTGCGCGACTATCAGGGTAAACTAGTGTGCCAGAAGGACAGCTTCCTGGCCGCGGCGAAAGGGGTGAACATCGGCATTGAGTTTCAGAAACGTCTTGGTGCCGGTCTTTTCGGTGGTGAAGGCTTCATTATGCAGAAGTTGGAGGGCGATGGGCAGGTGTACATCCATGCGGGTGGTACCACCGTCCAGCGCGACCTGCGACCCGGTGAGACCCTGCGTGTGGATACTGGTTGCCTGGTGGCCATGACCCAGGATGTGGATTACGACATCCAGTTCGTTGGTGGTATCAAGAACACCCTGTTCGGTGGTGAGGGTCTCTTCTTTGCCACGCTTCGAGGCCCCGGGCATGTGTGGATCCAATCGCTCCCGTTCAGCCGCCTGGCGGATAACATCATTGCCGCTGCACCGCGTGCCGGTGGACGAGGCAAGGAGGAGGGTAGTATCCTAGGTGGCCTTGGCCGTTTGCTGGATGGCGACAACTAGGCACCATGCAGATCCAGTGGAAAGGCCGGGCGTGTCGTCCGGCTTTTCCATTTCACATGGGTTGCTCGCCGTTCTTCGGGCGGTCCAGCCCCTGTAGAAAGCCCTGCACAATGCTGAGCACGATACTGAAGCCCACGGCCCACCAAAAGCTTTCCACTATGAATCCGGGAACGATGCGTGCGGCGAGCATCACCATCCCCGCGTTGATCACCAGCAGGAACAGGCCCATGGTGATCAGCGTAACGGGTAGGGTTAACAGGATGAGCAGCGGTTTCAGGAAGGTGTTCAAAAGGCCAAGCACGACAGCTACCAGCAGGCCGGTCACGAAATCGTCCGCATGCACACCGCGCAAGAGCAGGTCGGTAACAAGCACGGCGATGGTGGAAATGATGAGGCGGATGAGCAATTGCATGGTGAAATGTACGGATGCTTGAAGTAGTAGAACGCGTATCGTCCGTGGTCATTCGCTGTTAAAGCGGTCCATATCACGGCGGTCGCGTTTGGTGGGCCTTCCTTCACCGGGAGCGCGCTGCTGCTGTTTCACCAGTCGCGCAAGTTCGAGCTTCTCAAGGTCCTCGAACGCAGTGCGTTCAGTGATCAGGCCGGATACAAGTTTGGCACCCACACGAGAGGCGGGCAGTGCAATGATCTCCCACGTGCGCCAAATGGGTGGTTCACGCAAGGCGAACAGATCGCCCACCTTCACTTCGGCCGAAGGCTTGACGGTGCGTCCGTTCAGCTGCACCTGGTCGCGCCGCATGGCATCGGTGGCCAGGCTCCGGGTCTTGAACAGACGTACACACCACAGGTATTTATCGAGGCGCATCGAGGTTCGGTCAGGCTTTACCCATTAAAGAGGAAAAGCGCCCTGATGGACGCTTTCCTTGTGACCCCGGCAGGATTCGAACCTGCAACCAACAGAACCGGAATCTGTCAT
>CAZQFG010000054.1:0-15779 GCA_964592515.1 uncultured Chryseobacterium sp.
ACTTATCCAGCGGGCGAAGGGCACGTGAAGCTGGCCGCCGGCTGGCTGATCGAACAGGCCGGCTGGAAAGGGCACCGCGCCGACCACCACGGTGTGCACGAGAAACAGGCGCTGGTGCTGGTGAACCACGGTGGCGCCACGGGGCAGGCCATCTATGACCTCAGTGAGCAGGTGCTCCGCAGCGTTCACGAGCGGTTTGGGGTGGAACTGGAGCGCGAGGTGAACATCCTCTGATCCTCCGGGGAACGGCATTCCAAGGAACACGGCGATCGTGCGCATGTGTAGGCACTTCCATGGGGAAGCGTTGCCGATCTTCGCCAGCATGTCGTGGACACGCACCGCACCATTCCTAATGCTCGCTCTTGTGGCCCTGAACGGCTGCCGCAAGGATGTGAGCACCGAAGCGGATCAGGCGAGCGGACCCTCCGGCCCTACACCGCTCGCGCTCCAAGTTCCCTCGTGGTCGGTGGACACGGCGCATGCCTTGAACCTGCCGTATGACAACCCACTGACCGTTGAGGGGGTCGCACTCGGCCGCAAGCTGTTCTACGAAAAGGCGCTATCGAATGACTTCACCATGTCGTGCGCCACCTGCCACCGTCAGGAGAATGCATTCAGCGATCCGCGCCGCTTCTCGGTGGGTACCGATGGCAGCCTCGGGCGCAGGCAGGGCATGGCCATCATCAACACGGCATGGGACCACTTCTTCTTCTGGGACGCACGCGCGCTTAGCCTCGAACTACAGGCCTTCGGCCCCGTGCGCAACCCGATCGAGATGGCGAACAGCTGGCCCGTGGTGGTGCAGCGGTTGCAGCAACATCCGGAATATCCGGAGCTGTTCCGCAGGGCGTTCGGCAGTACCACCATCGATAGCCTGCACGTGGCCTATGCCCTGGCACAGTTCGAGCGGACCCTGATCTCGCTGAACTCCCGTTTCGACCGCTACTACTACGGAGGCGATGCCACAGCCTTGACCGAACAGGAGATCCGTGGGAAGGACCTTTTCTTCGGTGGAGCGCACTGCGACAACTGCCACATGCTACCGCTTTTCCAGGACCATGGTGTGCGCAACATCGGTCTGGCGCCCGGCCCGGACCAAGGGCTGGCCGAAGTATCGGGCATCACCGACCACCGTGGGCGTTTCAAGACCACCACCCTGCGCAACATCGAGGTGACCGCCCCCTACATGCACGACGGCCGCTTTTCCACGCTGGAGGAAGTAGTGGACTTTTACGCGGACGATGTTGTGTTGACCACCCCGAACCTGGACGAGCACATGTTCCCTTGGGTGAATGACGATGTGCACCTGAGCGCGCAGGACCGACTTGATCTGGTGGCCTTCCTGAAAACCTTGACCGACGAAGGCTTCCTGAACGAACCGGCCTTTAGCGAGCCCCAGTAAGCAGCGGCCGCTTCCAACGCTTTCAACCATATTCGCGACCCACACCCCAGACCGCATCATGTTGCGCATCATCCATCGCCTGCTGTTCTCCGCCCTGCTGCTGATCACGCTTCCGCTGTCCGCCCAGCAGCAACTACTGTTGCGCGATGCCGTGCTGAAGGCGGGCACCGACCTGGCACCGGACCGCATGCGTGGGCTGCAATGGTTAAAGGATGCGGCCAACTACAGCTATGTGACCAAGGAGAACGTGCTGATGCGCGGCACGCTCGGCAAATCGATGGACGGCCCCATCACCGACCTTGCAAAACTGAACAAGCAATTCCCCGACAGCGCCCAACTGAAAGCCTTCCCCCCCATCACGTGGGCCGATGCCACGCACTTCCGCTTCATGCACATGCAACGACTGTATGTGTACGACACCGGTGATGGTACTGCGAAGCCACTGACGGTGCTGGTGAGCGGTACGGAGAACGAGGATGTGGAACCCAACACCGGATCGATCGCGTTCACCAAGGACAACGACCTCTACATCAAACGGCCGGGCATGGGCAAGAACCTGCCCACGCGGATCACCACCGATGGCGGGAATGGCATAGTGAACGGACAAAGCGTACACCGGCAGGAATACGGCATCACCAAAGGCACGTTCTGGAGCCCGAAAGGCAACCTGCTCGCGTACTACCGCATGGACGAGAGCATGGTGACGCCCTACCAACTGGAGGACATCAGCACCCGGCCCAGCACCTTCAATGCCATTCGTTACCCCATGGCCGGGCAGACCAGCCACCACGTGACCGTGGGTGTGCACGACCTGCAAAGCGGCAATACCGTGGTGCTGAAGACCGACGGCGCCGTGGATGATTACCTCACGAACATCAGCTGGAGCGCGGATGAGCGCTACGTGCATGTGGTGCACTTGGACCGCAAGACCGAGAATCTGCGCTTGGTCCGCTACGATGCACGCACAGGGGCCGCGCTGGGCACGCTGCTCACCGAGCACGACGACAGGTACCTGGAGCCCGAGCACCCGGCATTGTTCCTGAAAAGCCGTCCAGAGCAATTCCTATGGATCAGCGACCGCAACGGCTGGGACCATGTGTTTCTCTACGATGCGAAGAAAGGCTTGGTGCGCCAGCTGACCGACGGTGCATGGAACGTGAAGGAGATCATTGGCCTTGACCCGCAGGAAGGAACACTTTACCTGGAAGGCACGGGCACCATAATGCCCGGCAACCCGGTGGGCGCCACCGAAACGCATCTCTATCGCGTGGAACTGGCCAGCCGCAAGACCCAACGCCTCACCACCGAACCCGGCACACACCACGGCATGCTGAGCTCCGATGGTACCACGCTGATCGACACATGGAGCAGCACCACCGTACCCGGCCGTATCGAACTACGCGATGCACGTACCGGAGCGACCACCAAGACCTTGCTGAACTCGCGTGATCCGTTGAGCGGCTACACTGTGGGCACCATTGAGACCCTGAACGTCCTTGGCGAGAACGGTGACCGCTTGATCGCACGCATGATCAAGCCGAGCAACTTCAATGAGAAGCAGAAATACCCCGTGCTGATCTACGTGTACAACGGTCCGCACGTGCAGTTGATCACCAACTCCTTCCTGTCCGGCGCCTCCCATTGGATGCTGGAGGCCGCAGAGCGCGGGTACGTCGTATGGACCGTGGACGGGCATGGCAGCGGCAACCGGGGCAAAGCCTTTGAGCAGGCCATCCATCGCCAGCTGGGTATCACCGAGGTGAAGGACCAAATGCGCGGCGTGGAGTTCCTGAAGAGCCTACCCTACGTGGATGGCGACCGGATCGCCGTGCACGGCTGGAGCTTCGGCGGGCACATGACCACGGCCATGCTCACACGCCATCCCGGTGTGTTCAGAGTGGGTGTTGCGGGCGGCCCGGTAATGGACTGGGGCCTTTACGAAGTGATGTACACCGAACGCTACATGGACACCCCGGCCGAGAACGCCGATGGCTATGTGGCCACCGCGTTACCACCCATGGCCGATAAACTGCAGGATGACCTTCTGCTGATCACCGGAGGTGCCGACGATGTGGTGCTGCCCCAGCACAGCCTGTCATTCATCAAGGCCTGCGTATCGAAGAACATCCCCGTTGATTTCTTCGACTACCCCGGCCACGGCCACAACGTACGCGGCAAGGACCGTTTGCATTTGATGGAGAAAGTGCTGCGCTACATCGATGCGCGCATGCTACCGCAACGTTGACACGATCGAACAACCCACGAAACCCACAACCACTCCCTACAAACATGAAACAACTCGTTACGCTTCTTTTCTGCGTGCCCTTCCTGGCACAGGCCCAGGTAACCCACAATGTACAGGTGGGCGGCAGCACGGCCGGCGGCACACCTCCGTTCTACAACCCACAGAACCTTACCATCAGCGTGGGCGATATCGTTCGCTGGACCAACACCTCGGGTACCCACAACGTGAACGGCAATACCTCGCTGTTCCCAGCCAATCCTCAGAGCTTCAGCTCCGGCACACCGCAAAGTGGGGCATGGACCTTCGAGTTCACCTTCACCATTGCCGGTGTGTACAACTACCACTGCACACAACAAGGGCACTCGGCCACACAGTTCGGCAGCATCACCGTTCTGAACCCGACCGTGGTTGAGGAGAATTCACAGACCGAGGACATCCTCCTGTTCCCTGTGCCTGCCAACGACCAACTGACCGTGCTTTTCGGCACCCAGCGTGTGGACCGCGCTGAGCTGATCGCACTCGACGGACGCACCATGCTCTCGGTGAACACCTCCGGCACCGACCGCGCCGTGCTGGCCACCAGCGCTCTCTCGTCAGGCCATTACATGCTGCGCCTCTACACTGCCGAAGGGGCAATGATCAGCCGCGCGTTCTACAAGGACTAAGGGATCAGGGTGTACGCAACACCCGCACCACCTCGCGGTGGCCAGGGCGATCGACCACCACGGCGTAGGTGCCGGGTGCCACACCCTCCAACGGAATACGGAACGCCTGCTTGCCCGGTGCGAGCAGGCCTTCGTGCATCAGGGCCACCTCATGCCCAAGTGCATCAACAATGGCTATGCGGACACGGGTATGTTCAGTGGTCTCCACCCATAGCATGCTGCTGGCCTCCGTTGGGTTGGGATAGGCCGATAGCCTGAACATGGGTGCCAACGCTATCTGTCCCACTCCTTGAGGCAGCTCTACAGGCACGGCCAGCGTGGCCAATCCGCCAACGGCAAGCTTGGCCAGCTTCTCGTAATAGGGCACATCGAAATACTCCACCCTGTCGTTCGGTGTGTGGTAGTACGGGTTGCCATCGTTACCGAAATCCTCGATGACAAGAACGGCACCATAGCCCTCGTTCCAGAAAGAAGCATGGTCGCTGTACGTGGCGCCGGGATTGGTAAGGACCAGGTCCAGGTCAATGTCGTAGTGCGCCTTCACTGCAAAGAGCGTATCGCCGATCTCAAAGGAGTTGCCCACAGGGCGCACATGTACACGGGCCTTTTTGTCCCCGTTGCCATCCCAGGCCAAGGCATCCATGTTGATCACACCCCTCAAAAGCTCATCGTTACTGGCAAGGCCTGCTGCTTGATAGGCACTGCCCACGAGGCCCTGCTCCTCCTCATCCCAAAGCGCGAAAATGATGGTGTGTTCGAATTGAACATCATGCAGCACACGGGCCGCTTCCAACAAAGCGGCCACTCCGCTCCCATTGTCATCTGCCGCAGGGGCGGCCACATTGCCACCGGGCATGGCGTCGTAGTGCGCACCAAGGATCATGGGGTACGCACCCGGCACGGTGCCCGGCTTCGTGACCAGGATGTTCTTTCCAGTACTGCTCCACATTTGAACCGTGGGCGTGTAACCGAACTGGGTAAGCTTGCGCTCAAGCCAAGCCTGTGACAAGGCATTACCCGCGTTGTTCTTATGCCTGCTCACGATGGTCTCAGGGCCGGCACCCAGATCGATCGGCACCTCGCCGGTGAGCTCGTTGACGTACACCATCATCGAGTCGATGCGCATGGCATCGAGCACGGCCTGTACAACAGGGTTCTGGGCAGAGACCGCCAATACGGTCGACAACGAAAGGCCAAGGGCAGCAGCACGGAGCATCATGCTTCAAATGTAGCCAAGTGCCAGCGGCACCGCTGCACCTTAAAGCACCACCACCCGCTCCACGAAGTTGCGCGACGCAGTACGTACCACCACCACGTAAGTGGCACCACGCTGGGGCAAGGTCACCTGCCAGTTGCGAGCGCCGCTGGGTACGTACTTGGCCACCGATGCACCTTTCATGTCGAACACATCAATACCGGTGATGCGGTCGCTAATGCCTTCGATCCGCAACTGGCCATCGCGCACCGGGTTCGGGAAGATCCGAACACCCAGTTCGCGCAGGTCATCAATGCTCACCGACAGGTCCGTGATCTCCACTTCCTTCACGAGCACCGGAGTGCCATCCGCAGCCTCGAACATGGTGCGGAACGCATCGATCTCGGGCGTATTGAAGGCGAACATTTCCTCCATCCAGCGCGGAGGAGCACTTTGGTACCACACCTTGGCCGTAATGGTGATCAGGCCCGTGTAGCCGTTCATGGGCACTTGGTAGTGAACGATGTCCGTGCCACTGCCCTCGGTGCCGTTGGCGTGCCGGTTGAAATCAACATCGGTACCAGGCACACCAGCGATCACCGCGGTATCGTAGCTCAGGTGGCTGGTGGAGAAACCCAGTGGAGCCAGACGATTGTCCTTCAATGGGGTCTTGGCACGCTCCAGTACAGTGGTCTTGTTGTTGTTCACATCGCCCATCACCATTTCATAGATCTGTGCCTGATCGGGTGACGTGATCACGTCGTGGTGAGGCTCCCAATCCTCGTCATGGCCGACCACTTCGTAAGTGGGATCCCAGTTACCACTGCGGAACAGCGTATTGCCCGCCGCATCGAGCACATGCAGTTCAACGAACGCACGACGCGCCGGATAGCCCGATGGGAACTTGTGACCGGCCAAGTTGGTCAGTTGCACATCAATGGAAGCGAGGTCGGCGGAGCGGTCCACAACGGTGGCATCCAGTAACAAGGTGTTCTGCTGAAGCATCCGCTCAGTGCGCGAAATGGTGCTATCGAACTGCTCACTAGTGGCCGTGATTCCCAAAGTGCCAATGTTCTGCTGCAGCAGTTTCAGCATGAAGGTGTTCCCCCCTACCAACTGGTGCTGTCCGTAAGGAGAACGATGGTAATCCGGATTCGTCACCAGGAAATCATACAATGCACTGATGGCGATGCCTTCGTAGAGCCGGGGCATGTGACAACCCTGGCAGGTCACCCCGTTCTCGGGATCCGCGTCCGTATTGAAGGATGAGTTGAGCCACTCGTGATAGGTGGCCTGCTCCACGAAGTGGTCACCGGTAAGGTTCCCGTCCAGATCGGCGGTCTCGGTGATAAGCGTATGGCAGCCCGCGCAGAGTCCGGCCTGCGTTACATGTGCACCATACATGGGATCGTAGCCTACGAAATTCGCCATGGGCGCACCGAACAGGTTCTCCGCATCGTAGGGTCCATAAACCACGTTGTTCGTATCGAACTTCAGCGCTCCGGAGAAGATCAGCCCTGTGCTGTCGGGCCCTTGCATGTGACAGGCCAGGCAGCTAACACCATCGAGCGCCAAAGGGTCCTGCACCATTTCGGCTATGCTGTAATGCCCGCCGTTGCTCAGGAACTTGTCGTACCGCCCCATTGGTGCATGGCACGAGGTGCACTTGTCCTCCAGTCCGGCCTGATGCCCGGGGTTCACGGCCACCTCATGGCTCACTTTGGCGCGCCAGAAGGGATCCTTGGCCGAGTTCCCCATCATGGATGAGCGCCACTGGTCCGCGGGGTTCACATCCACACCCGCTGCCGTGTGGTTCGCGTAAGGGAATGTCTCGTCCTTTCCATGACAGCCGCTACAGTTACCACTTGCCACGAAAAAGTTATTGGTTCCGATCGGCAGATCAAGTCCCGCTCCACGGAACTCCTCCAGTTCCTGTGCGCTGTGGTATGCGTGCGCATTGGGCACACGACCGTTGGTCCACGCAACAAAAAGCCCCACGGTACCAAGCACTCCGAAGAGAATGGCGGCCTTGGAAGCAAGAGTAAATGACTTGAACATGGGATAGACTAGCAGGTTGCCCGCAATGTACAGCAAGCGGAAACAGCACTGCTGACCAACATCATTGGCATCCTCACAACCCCGGAACAAAAAAGACCCGACCGAGGTTCGGCCGGGTCTTTCGACTTGATCCCGTTCTGGCTTAGCTGCCGCGCTGGGCGCTCTTGCGCATGGTGGCCGCCTTGGGCTTCGACCCGCCTGCTGCCTTGGGCGCTGCGGCCTTCTTGGCCACGGCATCAGCCGCCGCCTTCTTCGGCGCACCTTCCTTGGTGGCTTTGGGCTTGCCCTTGGACTTATCCTCTGCTTCAACAGGCTCCTCGGCCTTTGCGGCCAACAGACCGGCCTTCTGCAATTGCTCGTACCAGCCAAAGAGCTTGCGCACATCGCTGGGGTAGATCCGCTCGCGATCATGTTCGGGCAGCACTTGGCCAAGTTTGGCGAAGAGCTCATCCACCGTTGCTGTTTTGGCATCCAGGCTTGGGCCTCCCTTCTCCAGTTCGAAGAGCCCCTCGAGCACTTTCGACAACGGCACATCATCGCCCGTTGTGAACATGCTGATCTCGTCCAGCGCGCTAACGCGCACACTGGCATGCACAGGCGTGCGCTTGCCATCAAGGAGCGATTCCACGATCAGTGCTTGGCGGCCATTGGCCACAACTCGGTGCAGACCCTGGCGGCCTGCAATGGTGATGATCTTGCTGATGTCCATTCGAAAGGTTCGGTGGTCAAAGCTAACACACGGGCCGATCAGGTCTTCTGTTTCCGCTTGCGTGCCGCTGGAAAGAGGATGTTGTTCAGGATCAACCGGTATCCGGCCGAGTTGGGGTGCAGGCTCAGGTCGGTGGGCGGATCGCCGACCATGTGCTGGTAATCCTCCGGGTCGTGGCCACCATAAAAGGTCCACTGGCCCAGGCCGAACTCGCCATGGATGTACTTCACGGTGCCCTGGGCCTTGTTCTCGCCCATCACCGTTACGCCAGGCTTCACCACGGTCTTTCGGAAGGCCGTGGTCTGCCCCATGAAACCGCGTACCACCTGCTCATGGCTTTGGCACAGCATGGTGGGCACGATGTCCCACTTTGCACTGAAATCGAACAGCGTGAAGAAGTCGCGCATCTGCCCGATGTTCGCATGCAGGTCGGTCGCATCGATGTTGCTGAACTCGTATACGTTGGGGTCGGTCACCAAGCGGAAATCGCGGAAGGCGAATGTCCGCCCGAAGTCGATGTGCTGCTGTGCTGCGGGGTCAATGGGATCGTGATCGAACTCGGGTGTGCAGATGTCCACACCTTCGGCGGCCAAGGCAATATCATAGCTGTCCGTGCCAGAGCACATGGTGAAGAGGTAACCGCCACCAGCCACGTAATCGCGGATCTTCGAGGCTACGGCCAGTTTCATCTGGCTCACCTTCGCGAAACCCAGTGACGCGGCCATGGCCTCGCTTTCGCGCACTTGGGCCTGGTACCAGGGAGCGCTGTTGTAGGCGCGATAGAACTTGCCGTACTGCCCGGTGAAGTCCTCGTGGTGCAGGTGCAGCCAATCGTATTGGGGCAGCACACCCGCGATGATCTGCTGGTCGTAGATGCGCTCGTACGGGATCTCTGCGTAGGTCATCACCAAAGCCACGGCATCGTCCCACGGTTGAAAGCTCTCCGGCGCATACACCGCGATCTTCGGGGCCTTCTCCAACTTCACCACTTCCATGTTCACCTCCGGGTCGGCGATCTCGGCAAGGATCGCTGCCGCCTGACCATCGGCGATCACCTGGAAGGTGACCCCCCGAATGGCGCATTCCTGTTCAATGGTCTTGTAGTGTTCAATAAGGAAGCTGCCTCCGCGGTAGTTCAGCAACCAGTCAATGGTCACCTCCTGGGACAAGGTCCAGAAGGCCACCCCATAGGCCTTCAGGTGGTCGCGCTGGCTGCCGTCCATGGGGATCAGCAGTTTGGTGGCGAACGCAGGGAACAGGACCAGCGCGAGGAGCACCGTCCACACCGCGCGCAACCCGCTCTTAAAAGGGCGCGAACTGATCGTCTGCGTCGTTGTCATCGTTCATCTTGCTTGGCCGGGTGATGGTCCGGAAGGGATTGCCCAGGCCATCATCCGATCCCATGCCATCCCCGCCATAGCCCATGCTCATGGTCTCCAGGTCAGCGAATTTGGCCAGGTCGGCAATGAAACGCAAGCGCACCGTGTCCACCGCACCGTTCCTGTGCTTGGCCACGATCACTTCGCCCACACCGGCCGTGCTGCCATGCTCGTCCTCGTGGATCTTGTAGTACTCCGGACGGTAGAGGAAGCAGACGATGTCCGCGTCCTGCTCAATGGCACCCGATTCACGCAGATCGCTCAGCATCGGCTTCTTGTCGCCACCGCGGGTCTCCACGGCGCGGCTCAGCTGGCTCAGTGCAATGATGGGCACGTCCAGTTCCTTGGCGATGCTCTTGATGCTGCGGCTGATCTGGCTGATCTCCTGTTCGCGGTTGCCGCCCTTGGTATCGCCACCGGCGGTCATCAGCTGCAGGTAGTCGATGATGATCAGGTCCACATTGTGCTGGCTCTTCAGTCGACGGGCCTTGGCGCGTAGTTCGAAGATGTTCAGACCGGGCGTATCGTCGATGAAGATCGGCGCATTCGTGAGGCGCGAGATGTGCTGGTGCAGGATGTTGAACTCCGCATCCGAAAGGTCGCCCTTGCGCAGCTTCTCGGAACTGATACCTGCCTCACTGGCGATCAAACGGGTCACCAGCTGTGTGCTGCTCATTTCCAGGCTGAACACGGCCACGGCACGCTGGTGTTCCACGGCGATGTTGCGGGCCATGCTGAGCACAAAGGCCGTTTTACCCATGGCGGGTCGCGCGGCAACGATGATCATATCGCTGCGCTGCCATCCTGCCGTGAGCTTGTCCAACTGAACAAAGCCTGTGGGAATACCGCTGACACCGCCTGTCTTGTTCTTCGCGCTCTCGATCTGGTCAATGGCCCCCTGGATCAGCTCGCTCATCGGCTCGTAGTTCCGCTTGAGGTTGCCGCTGGTGATCTTGTACAGACCGTTCTCCGTCTTGTCCAGCAGGTCGAACACATCGGCCGTATCATCGTAAGCATCGCGCATGGTCTCGGCACTGATGCTGATGAGCTCGCGCAGGATATGCTTTTGGCTGATGATGCGCGCGTGGTACTGCACGTTCGCGCTGCTGGCCACCTTGTTGGTGAGCTGGCTGATGTAGAAGGGCCCGCCCACCACGTCCAGCTCGCCCTTGCGCTTCAGCTCTTCGGTAACGGTCAGGATGTCGATCGGCTGGTCGTTGCGGAAAAGACCGAGGATCGCATCGAAGATCTTCTTGTGCGCTTCCACATAGAAGCTCTCGGGCTGTAGGATGTCGATGGCCTCGTTCACTGCATTGCGTTCCAGCATCAACGCACCAAGCACGGCCTGTTCAAGTTCAGGGGCTTGCGGTGGAAGCTTGCCCGCTTCCAAGGCGGTATCAACAAGGGACGCGGCAGGGCGCCGTGCCGTCGCACGACGGGTGTTCGGGAATTCGGCCATGATGGGTTCCGGGTGCGCGTTGGATCGGTGGTACGGGCATCGCCCATTTCCTCACCGCTCATTCACGCTGGTCGGGGGACAAAAATAGACGCACCGTCCGGCCGGGCAGATGTAGATGTGAACAACTCGCCCCCAGCCCATCAACAATGGCAGTGTGGAGAAGCCGCACACAGGTGCGACCATGGCTAATTTGGCGCCATGAACGCAAGTCGTGCCCTGCTGTACCTGGCCGCTGTCCTATTGGTGTTCAGCGCCTGCCGAAAGGACAAGGACGACCAGGACCCACCGACCGTGAGCTTCATTGCTCCCATGGAGGGAAGCACCATGGTGGTGCCGGACACCTTTTTGGTAAGCGTAAGTGTCAGCGACAATAAAGAGGTGCGATCGGTCACCGTGCAGTTGCTCAATGCGAGCGGTATTCCCGTGCTGCCTACGGTGACCCGTACTGTTAACGCCGCTTCGGCCCTCGTGAGCGTGGCCATTATCCTCACCAGCGAACAACTGGTCTCAGGCACCTATTCATTGGAAGTGCGCGCCAGCGATGGATCCAACGATGGACGCGCGTTCCGGACCATTTACATACAGGGCGCACCATGGCGGCTCAGGTCGGTATATATCACCTCACCCATAGGAGTGCCGGGGAACGCTCTGCTATCACGTATTGACAGTGTTGGACAACTTTCCACTTGGTCACTTTCACCCGAGCTCGGCGGTGCGGCCATTGATGCACGCTCTCAATTGCTTTTCACCTGCGGTACGTTCACTGGCGCGCTCATGGCCCAATTGGTGGGTCCGGGAGGCGTCGGGTGGACAACACCCAACCTGCATAGCGGGGCTGGTTCCATACCCTATTTCCTCGGCCTGCGGTTGGACCCCAGCGATGGTCGGCTATACACCGGCACCGAGGACGGACGCATTCGAGGCTGGACCGCCGAAGGTTCATCCACCTTCAATGCAACCACGGTACCCGGATACCTCAGCAACGCCACTGCCGTGGTTGGCGGAAAGGTCATCAGCGAACAAGTAAGCACGGGATCGGGTCTTCGGGCCTTGGTCACCCATGCCTACTCCAGCGGTGCATTATTGGGCCAGTTCGCGCTCGACATGGACGTATTGGAGATGTACGCCCGTAACGACCAGAACGCCTTGCTCTTCGGCACCCGCGATGGCTTGGGCGTAATACAGGATAGGAATGTGGACCTCGGGGGCACCTTCGAGATCCGCGCGTTCGCTGAAGGCCCGATACATGCCGTAGCGCAGTTGAACACCAACACGTATATCATCGCTTATGGTGATCGGCTGGCGCGGTGGAGCTACCAGACCGACGACCTGTCCACCTTGGCCACAGGCATTGCGGCGCAAGCGCTTGCCTACGAACCGGCCACGGGTGCGCTCTACGTGGGTGTCGGGAACGAATTGCGACGCATGGACCCGAACACGGGTGCCTTGGTGGACGCCACCAGCTTACAGCACCCTGTTGGAGCGATACTGCCCCTTCGGAACCGTTAGGACTTGGCGGTCTTGCGAACGGCAGCGGCTTTCTCAACCACGCCCATGTCGCAGAACTTCCTGATACGGCGGTCCACCAATTTGTCCGCGTCGGTCTTTACCAGCTTGTTCAGGTGCTTGATCACCTCGGCCTTCACAATGCGGCAGGCCTCATCCGGATCGGTATGTGCTCCACCGAGCGGCTCGGGGATGATGCCATCGATCAGCTTGTTCGCCAACATGTCCGTGGCAGTCAACTTCAAGGCCTTTGCCGCCTGCTCCTTATAGTCCCAGCTGCGCCACAGGATGGACGAGCACGACTCAGGCGAGATCACGCTGTACCACGTGTTCTCCTGCATCAGCACCTTGTCGCCCACCCCGATACCAAGCGCGCCACCAGAGGCACCTTCGCCAATGATCACGCAGATAATGGGGACACGCAGTTGGCACATCTCGAAGATATTACGCGCGATCGCTTCACCCTGCCCACGCTCCTCGGCCTCCAGACCGGGGAACGCGCCAGGCGTATCGATCAAGGTGACCACGGGCTTGTTGAACTTCTCGGCCAGCTTCATCAGGCGCAGCGCCTTCCGGTAACCTTCCGGGTTGGGCATACCGAAGTTGCGGTACTGCCGCATCTTGGTATTGATCCCTTTCTGCTGACCGATGAACATCACGGTGCGGCCTTCCAGCAGACCGAAACCGCCTACCATGGCCTTGTCATCCTTCACGGTACGGTCGCCGTGCAGTTCAACGAACGAACCACCGGACAGCACATCGATGTACTTCAGCGTGTACGGACGGTCGGGATGACGGCTGACCTGCACCCGTTCCCAGGCACTTAGCTGACCGTAGACCGTTCTTCGCGTCTCGGCGAGCTTGTTCTCCAGGTCCTTCAGGGTACCTGTCACATCCACTTCGCTGCTGGCCGCCACTTCCTTGAGCTTTTCGATCTGCTCAATGATGTGCTGTACCGGCTTCTCGAATTCGAGGAACGTCTGCATCGGTGCTCCGTTGGGGAGGGCGAAGGTAGAAGGAACTGGCAACGACACCACCCGGTCCTAACTTCGTGGCCGCTCATGATCGTATTCCCGAACGCCAAGGTCAATCTGGGGCTCAACGTGGTGCGTCGTCGGGATGACGGCTACCACGATATCGAGTCCGTGATGGTACCCATTCCGCTATCGGATGCATTGGAGGCGATCATTGACCCTGAGCTTTCGCCCGGCGAGGTGGTATACACCCGTTCCGGGCTTGCCATACCTGGGCCTTCGGATGGCGACCTCTGCATGAAAGCGGTCGGTTTGCTGCGCCAGAAAGCTGAACTCCCTGGTCTTCGTATCCACCTGCACAAGGTCATTCCCATGGGTGCCGGCATGGGCGGAGGCTCCAGCGACGGCGCACATATGCTGCTATTGTTGAACGATCTGCTGCATCTCGGACGTTCAAAAGCGGAGCTTGGCGAGATCGCTGCTCAGCTTGGCAGTGATTGCCCGTTCTTCATCAACCCAGGGCCACAGTTGGCTTTAGGCCGCGGCGAACGACTTTCACCGATCAACGTGGATCTTTCCGGTCTTTGGTTGGTCCTCGTCAACCCGGGGATCCACGTACCCACACCCTTGGTGTACGCACACACAGTGCCCACCGGGCGGCTGCTCGGTCTCGGTGAATTGTTGGCGATCCGTCCCATTGAGGATTGGCAGGAACTGGTCCCGAACACCATGGAACGCTACGTGTTCGAAGCATTCCCGGAAGTGGGTGCCATAAAAATGCAACTAAAGGAACATGGAGCGGTCTATGCGGCCATGAGCGGATCGGGGTCAACGGTCTTCGGCCTGTTCCGCAACGAACCTGCCCCCTTTGCGAAAAGCACAGGGTGGGCTACATGGAAGTTCCGCCTTTGAACGCTCAGCGGAGCAAGCCTTCAAGCAGCTCACGCAATTCCTCGTGATCATAGGGCTTGGCCTTGATCACACCAGCGCCATCCACCACCACCAGGCTTGGAGTTGCTTTGATGGCAAAGGCCTTTGCGGCGGGTGAACCCCAGCCCAAAAGCTCTGTGTAGCAAGGAAAGGGAAGCACACGCTCCTTGATATTGGCTTCAAACTCATTGACATCGTGGTCCAAAGCGATACCGATCACCGCAACACCCTTGTTCCGCATATCGGTGTAAATGCGGCTCAACCCAGGCATTTGTTCGTGGCAATGGTCGCAGGTGCTCGAGTAGAAAAAAAGCACCGTGAACTTGTTCCTGGCCACCACCTGGCTCAAGTGGACCACGTCAGGAACACCCGGCCTCGGTAGTAGAACATCTGGCGCACGGGCCCCAACGGCCACCTTGAGCTGCTCTGCCACCATGGCCATCAGTTCCGCGTCGGCCGGCACGCGCGCACCAGGCCCGATCACATAGCGGTCAACCAGATACTGAACGGCATCGGCAGGTCCGTATTGGATGAAGAGTTCGATCAGCACATGGCGGGAAAGCTCCCAGCAAAAGGCATCGGGTGCTGACCAAGTGAGAATGGAATCGCTGGCGGCCATCAACTGATCGGCCGTCGCCGGTGTGGCACTTTGAAGGATGGCCATGATCCCTTTGGGGTAGATATTGCTGCGGGCAAGGGAAGCATCCGTCCAATCCACGGAATCCCTGATGGCTTGAGGGCCTTTCCGGGAATTCAAGGCGGACATCAATCGCATGTCGGCCTTCACCACGTGCCTGAAATAGCCATTGACATCCTCATCGATCAACTCCTCCAAAGCGCGTTGCTTGGCATCGGCCACCGCTGCGGACAGACTATCCAGGGACCGCAACAACTTCGTATCCATCGGTGAAGCGACGATGCGCCGGTCGTTGATCTCCCGAAGAGCCATTTGGGACTCACGGCTGACCTGCTTGTACGTCCATAGTCTGCGGTTCTCGGCGGATGCGATCACACGGATGTGATCCTGTAACGGCACTCCCCAAAGCTCCACGTTCACGCTGGTCTCACGCGGGTCGAGGATGATGTCCACCCGGTCGCTATCGTTCACCGCCAGTTGATAGAACCCTTTCGGGAACTTCTCGATCGCGAACCGGAAGCCCCCCTGGTCGTCCACAGACGCCGAGGCGAACCAGCGCTGGTCCGCCCCCCGGTTCATGAGCAACTGGATCTCGGTGACCTTGGCCAGGTCGACACCTA
>CAZQFG010000055.1:0-15470 GCA_964592515.1 uncultured Chryseobacterium sp.
GGAGGCCGATCCGTGCACAGGCACCATCTCGCCGCGCTCGTCGCGGTCACGGTCGTGGCCGGGCTGCTCCCCGCAGGAGCGGCCGCCCAGACCGTCATCATCCCACCCCGGGGCGTCGTCGTGGACGGTGGCCGGGGGACGGCCGAAGAGCTCGAGCTCACGGCGGAGGAGGCAGCTCGGGCCTTCTCCGCCGGCTCGGGCCTGACGGTCGGCATCGTGCTGCCCTCCCCTGACCAGGTCCCGGACGACTTCGATGTCGCGGAGATCGTCGCTGATGCGGTGAGCAAGGGCCTGAAGCCGAAGTCGCACCTGGGCATCAACCCCGGAAGCGAGCAGGTCCGCTACACCATTGAGCGCGACGGCTTCATCGACACCTTCGAGAAGAGCGGCGCCACCATCTTCACGAACGCCTGCGGTCCCTGCATCGGCCAGTGGGCGAGGGAGGGCGCCGACAAGCAGGAGAAGAACTCCATCGTCCACTCCTTCAACCGCAACTTCGCCAAGCGCGCCGACGGCAACCCCAACACGCACGCCTTCGTGGCCTCGCCGGAAATGGTGGCGGCCATCGCCATCAGCGGCAAGCTCACATTTGATCCGGTACACGACACCCTTACCAACGACAAGGGTGAACAGGTGAAGCTCGCCGAGCCCACCGGCTGGGAGCTTCCGCCGAAAGGCTTTGCCGTGGAGGACAACGGCTACCAGGCACCCGCCGCCGACGGTAGCACGGTGAGCGTGGTGGTGAAGCCTGACAGCCAGCGCCTGCAGCTGCTCGAGCCCTTTCCCGCCTGGAACGGCAAGAACATCAGCGATGCGGTGCTGCTGATCAAGGCTCAAGGCAAGTGCACCACCGACCACATCAGTATGGCCGGCAGCTGGCTGCGCTACCGCGGTCACCTGGACAACATCAGCAACAACACGCTGATCGGTGCCATCAACGCCTTCAACGGCGAGGCCGACAAGGTGAAGAACCAGCTCACCGGCGAATACGGTGCCGTGCCCGCCACACAACGCGCCTACAAGGCCGCGGGCGTATCCAGCATCATCGTGGGCGACCAGAACTACGGCGAGGGCAGTAGCCGCGAGCACGCCGCCATGCAACCGCGTCACCTGGGTGTGGCCGCCGTGCTGGTCAAGAGCTTCGCGCGCATCCACGAGACCAACCTGAAGAAGCAGGGCATGCTCGCCCTCACCTTCGCCAACGAGGCCGACTACGAGAAGATCCAGGAGAACGACCGCATCGATTTCACGGACCTAACGGCCTTCGCACCTGGCAAACCTCTCACGCTCGTGTTCAAGCACACTGACGGCAGCAGCGACACGATCCTCTGTAACCACACTTACAATGCGCAACAGATCGAGTGGTTCAAGGCGGGCAGCGCGCTGAACATCATCCGCGCAGAGCAGAAGAACTGACCAACGTACTTGCCATATGGAGCCCTGCATTCCGTGTGAATGCAGGGCTTTGTGCGGCAATTGGGAGGCTTTGTTTGTCGCATGATGACTTGCAGGGCGATATGCTCGCGATCTGGATCGACGAACAAGGCGAATGGCACGATGATTGCAAAGGCGGCGCCTGGCCTTCAAAGCCGCATGTACAGGGATGGATAGTTAGGTCTGTAAGTCCGCTGGCATGCAAGTTGTTAACAAGTCACGAACCAATAATTAACAGGGTCGATTTGGCGGAGATTAACAGATCCTTCTACCTTCGGCCCGCAAACCAAGCAACCATGAACATGAACAAGAAAGTACTGATGACCGTTGTGCTGGCCGGTGCCACTACGTTGGCCATGGCCCAGAAGCCCACCGAAGGCAACCCCAGCTCGCTGGAGGTGCAGGTGAACTTGGCTGGTGAGAGCAACACTGTTGTAGCTCCCTCGCTGAAGTATCGTTACTTCCTGTCCGAGAACCTGGCCATCCGTTTCGGCCTGGGTTACGGTGGTTCCAAGACCACTGAGAACGTTACTGAGAACGGTGACGGAACCGGCGGTACCGGCTCGCGCGAAGTGAAGACTTCGAACTTCAACGTTGCTCCCGGTATCGAATACCACTTCGCTGGTACCGACCGCCTGAGCCCCTACTTGGGTCTGGCCATCTCCTTCGGTAGCGGTAAGACCACCGAGACTTGGGACAACTACGCTGACTTCGGTGACGGTGGTGGATACGCTGAAGGCGTGACCGCTGAAGTGAACGCCCCTGTTGGTTCCTTCGGTTTCGCTCTGTTGGCTGGTATGGACTTCTACGTTGCTGAGAACCTGTTCCTCGGCGGTGAGTTCGGCTGGGCCAGCACCTCCACGACCCAGAAGGAAGGTGATTACTCGGTGACCGTTGACGGTGACACCAGCTCGGGCACGACCCCTGAGCAGAAGTCCAGCTCTTCGGGCTTCGGTGCTACTGCCGGTCTGCGTCTCGGCTGGCGCTTCTAAGCCTCGGCTTACAAACTCCGACAACGAGGCCCGTGCGAAAGCACGGGCCTCGCTTTTTTGTGGTCCCGGGAATACGTGGTCGAAGTAGCGTGTGCGTCATTGGGCGCGCCACCAATGGCATGAAGTTGGTGTTAGCGGGGCGACACTTAACTTGCCAGCGCTCCGCTGGTATCCAGCATGGCGAACCCCACTTACCGTCGAACCATCTCCGCTCCAATGCGCACCTTCATTTGCACTCTGGCCTTGCTAAGCTTTACGGTCACCCACGCTCAGCAGATAGACACTACCCGGTCATGGGTGGTGAACGGCGATTTCGAAAAGGTGGAGACCAAGAAACTGAAACGCCCTGGTGCCATTGAACTCGCTGCCGGCTGGTCTTCGCCCACCGAGAAAAAGGCGGACCTGTTCAGCGAGATGGCCCCCAAGGAGAGCAACGTCTCTGCCCCCAAGAACCTGGCGGGTGACCAAATGGCCCTGAGCGGCTCGAATTATGCCGGCATCCGTGCGTGGAGCTACCAGAACCAGGAGCCCCGCACCTACATCCAGACCCAGATGAAGCAGCGCATGAAGAAGGATTCCCTTTACTGTGTGCGGTTTTATGTCACCCTCGGCGATCTGAGCAAATACGGTGTGTCCGAACTGGGTGTGTGGATCGGGAACCAGAAAGTGGTGAAGAGCGACGATGCCAGCCTGACCTACAATGTCAGTGTGCCGGCTGCGCGCGAGAAGGTGCACAAGGACATGAGCAGCTGGCAGGGTGTATGCGGTGTTTACGAAGCGAAGGGTTCCGAACACTATCTGGTCATCGGCAACTTCGCGGCCACCGAGAAGACCCTTAACGAAAAGGTGAAGCGCCCCCGCGGTGAGAGCCGCATGCAGGTCAATTCAGCTTACTACTACATCGATAATGTGGAGGTGTACCCCATCAAGGATCGAAGCGCTTGCAAGTGCGAGCAGCTCAAGGATGCGGAGAGCGAGTTCATCTTTGGTCGCAAGGGTGCTGTGAGCCCCAACCTGAAGCCTGCTCAGCGGGTTGATGCCAACGTATTCTACTACAAGCGTTTCCAGCGTGTCATGGATCCTTCCATGGAGACCTGGTTCAACGATCTGGTGGCAGATTTGAAAGCAGATCCAACGATCAAGATCCGCCTCACGGGACATATTGATGTCACGGAAATGGACCGAGCTCGTGTGCGTCCCGACCTCACTGAATTGGGCAAGGAGCGTGCGGAATCCTTGCGTGATGCCTTGGTGGAGGCTGGCGTGGAAACAGGCCGGATAACGGTGGTCGGCAAGGGGGCTGATGAACCGGCCGATGCCTCGGGCACGGATGTGGGCATGAGCAAGAACCGCCGCGTGGAGGTTGACCTGAACTAAGACCGACCCGCCAAGATCATCGGAAGGCGCCCTCGTGGCGCCTTTCGCATTCAGGCGCCGCCCTTACCTTTCACCGACATGACGAAGTCGAGCCTGCCGAAGGGCGACAGCCGTATCATTCGAGGTTGGACCATGTACGACTGGGCCAACTCGGTCTATTCGCTTACCATCACTACGGCCGTTTTTCCGGTCTTTTACCTGGCCATCACACACGAGGGGACCAAGGACCTGGTGTTGCAGCGGTATGGTATCCCGGCGCAATCCCTTTACTCGTACGCGCTCTCTGCGGGCTTCCTCATTGTCGCGCTCACCTCGCCTTTGTTGAGCGGGATCGCCGACCATACGGGTAAGAAGCTCTCTTTCCTCAAAGGCTTCTGTTATCTGGGGGCCGCCTCCTGCGCAGGTCTGTTCTTCTTCGGTCTAGAGCACCTGTGGGTCGGCCTTTTCCTGCTGATGATGGCCTGTGTGGGTTTCAGCGGGAGCCTCATTTTCTATGATGCGTTCCTGCCTGAGATCGCTGCACCCGAGGACCATGACCGCATCAGTGCCCGGGGCTATACCATGGGTTACATCGGTAGCGTGATCCTCCTCGTGCTCAACCTGCTGATGGTAACGAACTTGGACGGTGGCGAGACCACCTTGCTCGGAATACCCGATCGCGATGGGCTGCCCGCCCGGATCACCTTTCTCACTGTGGGCTTTTGGTGGGCGGGCTTTGCCCAGCTCGCGTTCCGTGTGCTTCCCGATAATCCATACGGTCTGAAGGCCACAGGGGGCGTGTGGTCCAGTGGCTACCGCGAGCTACGCAAGGTGTGGCGCCAGCTGCGTTCAACTCGCCGATTGAGGGGCTACCTCATGGCATTCTTCGTTTTCAACATGGGCATACAGACCATCATGTACTTGGCAGTGACCTACGCCAAGGAAGAGGTCCAGGACCATGATGCATTGGGCGCCGTGGTACCCATCAGTGACCAAAGCCTCATCATCAGTATCCTGCTCATTCAGTTGGTGGCCATTCTGGGGGCGTTCCTGTTCGTGCGCATGAGCAAGGCATGGGGCAATCTTGCTGCATTGACCATCGGCTGTGGTGTGTGGATCCTGCTCTGCGTAGCGGCCTATGGCATCCACTGGGCATGGGAGTTCTACCTGCTTGCCTGTGGCGTGGGGTTGGTCATGGGGGGCAGCCAGGCGCTTTCGCGCAGCACCTATGCCAAGTTCCTGCCCGATACCCTGGACCACGCCTCGTACTTCTCCTTCTACGATGTGAGCTACTACGTGGGCACCGTGCTCGGGACCTTTGCCTACGGCCTGGTCTACCAAGTGACCGGCGATCTGCGCAACACGGTCATCTTCATCGGCGGCTTCTTCGTGGTGGGGTTGATCCTGCTTGCACTGGTACCTCGCGCCGAGGTGGCCGTGCTGCCGCAGGACGAGTGACCGGGTGCCCACGTACCTTCGTGGCGCTTACTTCTCCTTCATGCACGCAACTTCGGATTGGGATGTCATCATCGTTGGCGGTGGCATTGTGGGTGCCGCCACCTTGTACAAATTGCAGTCGCGCCAGCCTGGTCTGCGCATCCTTTTGTTAGAGAAGGAGAACGCCTTGGCCGACCACCAGACCGGCAACAACAGCGGTGTCATCCACAGCGGGATCTACTACAAGCCCGGGAGCTTCAAGGCGCGCAATTGTGTGAAGGGCCGGCGCGAGCTGGTGGCCTTCGCGAAAGAGCACGGTGTGAAGCACGACATCTGCGGCAAGTTGATCGTGGCCACCGACGCCGAGGAACTTCCCCGCCTGGAGAAGATCTACAACACGGGCGTGGCCAATGGCATCGAGGACATGACGCGTGTGGATGCCGCACAGATCAAGGAGATCGAACCGCATTGCGAAGGCATTGCCGGCATCCGCGTAGGCTGCACGGGCATCATCGATTTCAGAGGTGCCACCGAGCGCATGGCGGAAGTGGCATTGGGCATTCAGCCGCAGAGCCGGGTCAGTTTGGGCGAGGCCTTCATCGGCATTTCGCAGGATGGTGATCGCAGCATTGTGCGTACCAGCAAGGGGGAGCATTCCACACGCTACGCGATCTTCTGCGGAGGGCTGCAGAGCGATCGCCTGGCGAAGGGCGATGGCGTCTCCTTCCCCGAGCGCATTGTGGGTTTCCGCGGTGATTACTACGAACTGAGCGAACAGGGCAGACATAAGGTGAAGCACCTGATCTATCCGGTGCCCGATCCGCGTTTCCCATTCCTGGGCGTACACTTCACGCGTATGACCGATGGCAGCATCGAGTGCGGCCCCAATGCGGTGTTCACCTTCAAGCGCGAAGGTTACGGCAAGACCGACTTCGATCTTCGCGATACCGCTGATGCACTATCATACGGTGGCACGTGGAAGCTCTTCTTCCGCAACATGGGCTATGGCATCAACGAGTATCGCCGGGCGTTCAGCAAGCGTCTATTCCTGAAGACCCTTCAGCGCCTGGTGCCCTCGCTCACCATGGACGATATCGTTCCCGGTCGTGCAGGCGTAAGGGCCATGCTCCTGGGTACCGATGGTAACATGGTGGACGACTTCCGCATCGAGCGTCGCGGCAATCACATCCATGTGCTCAACGCGCCTTCACCGGCCGCCACCGCTGCACTGGCCATCGGCGAGCAGATCGTGGACATGGCCGTTGAGCAGCTCCGCATTGGCGAGCTGAGAACGAACTAAGCGAATAGCAGAAGTGGGTCAGACCACGCGATACTGCTCCACCACCTCGGACCAATTCCAGATGAAATAGCCCATCAGGCTGTTCAGCCGTTTGAGGATGATGGGGTTCGGGGCGCGCATCTCGCGGAAATAGCTGTCCTGGAAACAGAACAGGTCATACTCATGGAACAGCACTTTGCCCATGGCGTACACCGTGTTCTTGCTGGGGAAGTTCAATCGGTCCATGCGGCCTTGGATCTCTTTCACGCGGCGCTCCACGGTGGTGGCATCACCATCGATGGCCTGCGCGAACTTGGAGATGGACAGGGCGAACATGCGCTTATCCAGGCCGGGACCCAGTATGCGCTGCATCTCAGTGAGGTTGGCCGCCAATACGATCAGGGCGAAGGCGATATCGTCATCGTCCTTGATCGCCGGTGATACTTCGAACTCGGGCGATTCGTTCAGCTCGGCAGCGATCGTGGGGAAGCCTTCGGCCGTAAGCTCCAGCATCGCGTTGATGAACGCGTTCGCGAGCTTGTCCTCGGTGATCTTCTTCTTTCCGAACAGTGTTGCGATCATGTGGTCGTCGTCCCCGCGAAGTTCGACGGACCGGCTCCGTTGATCGATGGAGGTTGGTCGCCTATTTTTAACAAGGTTATCCACCTCCCCGCCATGAAGGAACTGCTTGATCAGCTCGCCGCGTACGATCTATGGGCCAATTCGCGCTATGTACAACGGTTAATGCAATTACCGGACGAATGGCTGGACCGCGATGCCGGAGGCAGTTTCCCCACCATGCGCGCCACTTTGCTCCATATTCGGGATGCAGAGAATACGTGGTGGGGGCGGATAACCGGACATCCTACCACTTGGCCTGCTTCTCCCGACCGTTCGATCGCATCACTGCTTCCCATCAACGAGCGCTTTCGCGACATGGTCCTTGCGCTGGATGAGGATCGGTCGCGAATGGAAGCTACCTACCACGATCTGAAGGGGAATGCGCACAAGCAGGCCGTGTGGCAGATGGTGTTGCATTGTCTCAACCACAGCACCCAGCATCGTGGACAGTTGATCTCTCAGATGCGCTTCTTGGGAGTGGATGCAGTTCCGGCGAATGACCTGGTCGTCTTTCAGCGGTCGCTCACAACACATTGAGTTAACATAGGCTTCACAGATTTGCAGCGCGATGTACCGGAACCTGATCATTGGGGGACTGGCGGCAGTGCTGCTCAGTCTCCCGGGCGTTGTTCGCGCCCAGACCGAAGTGGATGAACGCGCTCTTCTTGATGTCAGTGACGGTGTAAGCATCAAGAAGGATTCCCTGTTCCTGATGAACCTGCGTTTTCGGATGCAGAGCCGTATGGGGCTGACCACCGAGGGCGGCGACGATCTGGATATTGCCAGGGTGGATGCGCGTGTGCGAAGACTGCGCTTGCGATTTGATGGGTTCGTATTGGAACGCAGGTTCCGGTATTACATCCAGTTATCGTTCGCCGGTTCGGACATTGACCTGGAGTCCGGCTCGCCTCAGATCGTTCGCGATGCCATGGTGTACTACCACTTGAACAAACGGTTCTACCTGGGTTTCGGCCAGAGCAAGCTGCCAGGTAACCGTCAGCGTGTGATCTCTTCGGGTAACCTCCAATTCCCCGATCGGTCCATTGCCAATGCGGCCTATACGTTGGACCGTGATTTCGGTGTTTTCGCCTATTGGACATTGCCAGCGGGCCCGCAGGAGTTCCAGTTGAAGGGAGCATTCACATCCGGCGACGGTCGAGGTGCTCCTCCGAGTGATCCGGGCATGTGCTACACCGGCCGGTTGGAGTGGCTCCCATTGGGCAAGTTCACCAAGAGCGGTGATTATTCCGAAGGTGACCTGGAGTTCGAGCCACGCCCGAAGTTGAGCCTGGCCGGAACGTACAGCTACAACGATCGCGCCTATCGTACAGGTGGCCAACTGGGCCCCGCGCTCTATGGTAGCCGCAGTATGACGACCTTGATCGCCGACATGATGTTCAAGCTACAAGGTTGGGGGCTGATGGCCGAGTATTTCGACCGGTCCAGTGTGGATCCCATCACGGTGTCGGATGAAGGTGCCGTGCGCTTTGTTCAGGTCGGAACCGGTTTCAATATGCAACTGAGCAAGTTGTTCCGGAGCAAGTATGAACTGGCCACGCGCTATACGTCGGTGGTGCCCGATGCATCACTGGGCAGCTTGGTGAAGACCACCGAGGAATTGCTGCTGGGTTCCACTAAGTACCTGAACGGGCACCGCATCAAGTTGCAGCTGTACGGCGGTTATCGCTGGCAGCAACGCCACATGGAACTGGATGCACCGGGAAGCTCCTGGACCGCCATGTTCCAGGTGGAATTCGGGATCTGATCAGCGGGCCTTTGCCTCGGGTACCAGCGGTGCGTGGGCATCATTGAGGTCCTGCTCGCCAATGGTCACTGGTTCGCCCAGGAAGTGCGGCTGAATACCGAACAGCGCATCGATGTACACCTTCACGCGTGCCAGTCGCTCGCGCAATTTGGTCCGCAGGCCGTACGCTGCACCAACATCCTGCGCATTGTAGCCAATGGCCTCAATGCCCAGCCCGCGCGCAATGAAGACCGCGCGCTCGTTGTGGAAGCGTTGACTGATCACGATGAACCGTTGTTGCCCGAAGACCTCTTTCGCACGCACCATCGAATCCAACGTGCGGAAGCCGGCGAAGTCGAGCGTGATGTGTGAGCTGTCCACTCCCGCGGCCATCAAGGCCTTTCGCATGGCCCAGGGCTCATTGTAGTTCATGTGCCGGTTGTCGCCGCTCAGGAGCAAGTGGTCCACTTTGCCGGCGTGGTAAAGGGCAGCTGCCGCTTCCATTCGCCGCACGAAGTATTGGTTGGGGCCACCGCCCCGGCCGCGCTCCGATGTGCCGAGCACCACGCCCACCTGTTCATGCGGCACCAGGTCCACCCGGTCGTACAGGAAGGCGCTGCTTTGCTGCTTCACCTCCCGGTCGCACCACCAGAGGGTGAACGCGGTGATGGCGATGATGAGTACCGCACCCCAACGGAACCAGCGTGCCGAGAGCACGTGCCACACGCGTGCGATCATGGGCGCAGTGTCTTCAAGGGAGCACGCGCCCCAGCAGGTCGATGCCCGTGTAATTGTGCGGGGTCAGCTGGTGCAGGCGTTCCTTCACATCGGCCGCAACCTCGAGGCCATCAATGAACGTGGCGATGTCCTGCTGCGTGATCCGTTCCTTGCCGCGTGTCAGGTCCTTCAATCGTTCGTAGGGCTGCGGATAACCGGCCCGCCGCAGGATGGTCTGGATGCCTTCGGCCACCACGGCCCATTGGGCATCGAGGTCGCGCTTGATGGTGGCCTCGTTCAACAGCAACTTGCCCAACCCTTTGCGGATGGCATCGAGCGCGATCATGGTGTGGGCCATGGGCACGCCGATGTTGCGGGTCACGGTGCTGTCCGTAAGGTCGCGCTGCAGGCGGCTGATGGGCAGCTTCTCGCTGAGGAAACCGAACACCGCATTGGCCATGCCCAGGTTGCCCTCGGCGTTCTCGAAGTCGATGGGGTTCACCTTGTGTGGCATGGCGCTGCTGCCGATCTCGCCCGCCTTGATGCGCTGGCGGAAGTAGTCCATGCTGATGTATTGCCACACATCGCGGCACAGGTCGATCAGGATGGTGTTCACGCGCCGCATGGCATCGAACAGGGCCGCGAGGTCGTCGTACTGGTCGATCTGCGTGGTGAACTGCTGGCGGCGCAGGCCCAGTTTCTCTTCCAGGAACCGGTCGGCGAGCTTCACCCAGTCCAGCTCGGGATAGGCCGCGTGGTGCGCATTGAAGTTGCCCGTTGCTCCGCCGAACTTGCCGCTGAAGGGCATGTCGCGCAGCTGCTTCAACTGGCGGTCCAGGCGCTCCACGAACACCTGAAGTTCCTTGCCCAAGCGGGTGGGGGAGGCGGGCTGGCCGTGGGTGCGCGCGAGCATGGGCACGTTCGACCATTCCATGGCGAATCCATGCAGTTGGTCGCGCAGCGTGATCAGTGCGGGCACGTACATCTCCTGCACGAACTCCTTCACCAACAGGGGCAGGGCCGTGTTGTTGATGTCCTGGCTGGTGAGCGCGAAGTGCACGAACTCCTTCTGCGCCGAAAGCCCGGCCTCTTCGAGCCGTTCCTTCAGGAAGTACTCGATGGCCTTCACATCATGGTTGGTCACCTTCTCGATGTCCTTGATGTGCTGGGCGTCGCTGGTGCTCAGGTCCTCAATGCGTTTGCGGAGCACGTTGGTGCGGGCCGTATCGGTGCCGGCCAGCTCGGGCAGGGGCAGTTCGCACAGGAAGTTGAAGTAGTCCAGTTCCACCCGTAGGCGGTAGCGCATCAGGGCCTGTTCGCTGAACCAGCGGGCCAGGTTGCGGGTGCGGTCGCGGTAGCGTCCATCGATCGGTGAGAGGGCTGTGAGGGCGTCCAGTTCCATTCGGTCGTCATCAAAGGACAAAGGTAGCCCGCCGCTTCCGCGCGGTCCGCATGTCATGTACCGTTCATGTAGATCGCTACGGATACGTGATCAAGCAGCGCATCTTTGGCCATCATGCTGCGCGACCTGCGTCTCGGACTGTCCGGTTTCCTGCGGGCCTTCGGCTTTGCCCTGCGCCACGGTATGGGGTGGATGTTCATAGCCCCCACCGTGCTGTTCGCGGTGCTGGTGTACCTGTTCTTCCAAGCGGTGCAAGGTCCGGTGAACGAGCTGTCGGCCTGGCTCGCCGCTTTGCTCGAACTGCCTGTTGCCCCTGCGGAAGCCTCGCTTTGGAGCGACCTGAAGGCCTTCTTGAACGGTGCCCGTGAGCTATTCGTCCTCATTCTGCTCAAGGTGGCCGTGCTCTACGTGGTGTTCAAGGTGAACAAGTACCTCGTGCTTATCCTGCTTTCGCCCATGCTGGCCTATGCGAGCGAACGCACGGAGGAGGTGCTCACCGGGCGCAGCCACCCCTTCAGCATGCGGCAACTGGTGAAGGATGCCCTGCGTGGTGCGCTCATCGCCTTGCGCAACGGTTTCCTGGAACTGGGCATAACGGTGGGTATCTGGCTGGCCACACTGTTCGTGCCTGTTCTCTCGCCGATCAGCTTCGTGTTGTTGTTCCTGGTCTCGGCCTATTTCTACGGGTTCTCCATGGTGGATTACGTGTTCGAGCGACGCCGCATGCGCATCGGCGAGAGCGTGCGTGCGGTGAACGATCGCATGGGCATCGTGCTGGCCAACGGTGCGCTGTTCAGTTTGCTCATGAAGCTGCCGTTGTTCGGCGTGATGTTCGCCCCGGCCATGGCCGCCATTGGGGCCAGCATCGCCATGGTGGAGGTTCGAGCGCGCGAGCAGGTGGTCCCGCGCTGACCGTCCTCCTCGGCTACTTCACCGTCGGGACCTCCTTCAGCCACACCTGGATGGACTTTCCGCCCACGACCAGGTCCTCGATCACTGCTTCGCCGTTCAGCACGCGCACCACGGCATGCGCAGGCAGCGGTTGCACCAAGGTGTCGTTGTCCCATTGGGGTTGCAGCATTTTCTCCGTCGTAGCGCCATCCCCTTCTTCCAGGTAGAAGCGGTCGAAAGGAAGTGACACGCGTTGCACGTCATCGTTGCCCCAGGTCATGAACTTCACCTTGATGAAGGTACCTTCCGTGGGCCTCGTTCCCTGCAATCGGCTGATACGTGCATACCCGTCCGCATCGCGCTCCAGCAGGCCATAGGCCACGTTCTCCTGGTAGTTCGAAGAAGCGGCGCCGGGCAAGGACCAGTTGCCGGTCTCGGCCTCAAAGTCCAGCTGCACGTATTCACCGCGGAAAGGGTCGCGGGGGTCGATCGGCGCTGTGCGGAACAGGTAGACCTCTCCCTGTTGCAGTACCCGTTCGTGCCCGATGATCATCCAGCCGGGCAGTGCCAGTTGGAAGACCACCATCAACCCGAAGGCCAGCCATTTAGTCCGTGTTCCCATGCTGTTGCCGTAGGCGCATCAGGCGCATGTTCATATACAGGAAACCCGCGCCGATCGCGATGAACACGAGGCCGCGCACCACGAAGCTCAGGTCGGTGTCGAAGAAGCGCATCAGGATGGTGAGGCTGAGCACCGCGAGGCCAAGGTTCATGCGCTTCAATGATCCCTGCTCAATGCCGTGCCGCACGGTGACCACGCCCATGCTCAGCAGGGCCAGGTTCATCAGGATGGCGGCCGCAGCGGGTGAGACCAGCGCCACCACGAAGGCCACCACGAACAGCAGGAAGCCTTCGGGGTAGGGCCAGCGTTCCAGCAGGCGGCGGCGGCGCGCGGTAAAGGCATACAGGGCCGCGCCGGTCGCAAGCACCAAGGAGAGTGGAACGAGATCCGCGCCAATGCCTCGGTCCATTTCCTCCATCAGTTCCTTCCACACCTCGCGGAAGCTGAAGGCGAAGAAAATGCAGAGTTGCGCGGCCGCGCCCACCAGCACCCAAGGCCAGGTGCGCACGGTGGGGTCGCGTTGCAGCCAAGGGACCAAGGTGTACGCCGCTGCGAGCGATACCATGGCCACCATGTGCAGGGCGCTCCATTCGCGGTAGAAGAGCTGCGCGATGGTTCCGAGTGCCAGGGCCATGAACAGGCTCAGCCACCAGAAGCCGATGGAGCTTCCTTGAGCGCGGGCGCGTTGCAGGTAGTAGGGCACGGCGCTGGCGAAGAGCAGCAGCGCGGGCCACGGTAGCTCGCTCCCGTTCCAGTGGTCCACACGCGCCAGGGTGCCGTACCACGTGGCCATCGCCAGGTAACCCAGCGCCACTACGTACGACCCCGGGATATAGAGCAGTGGCAAGATCAGCAACGCACAGGTCAGCAGATAGCCGTTCAGTTCACCGCTGATGTGGTAGATCTGGCTGATGAGCGCCACGCAGGCGCAGAGCCCGCAGGCCAGCAGCACCGCGCTGCCTTCGCGCCAGCCGGTCGCTTCGGGCTTGTGGCGCAGGGTGTACCACACCAGGCCCTGTCCCAGCAGCACGGGTGCAAAGGCGAGCAGCGTGCGCAACGGCCGGGAAAGATCGTCCCAGTTGTGTGCGATAATGAGGATGATGCCCATCCCCACCAGCAAGCTGCCCAGGATGGCGAACACCAGCAGTTGCCGGTTGCCCGCCTGCTCGCGGCCTGTCTGGTAACGTGCCCGGATGCGCTCTGCCTGTTCGGGCGTCAGCAAGCCCTCGCGCAGCAGCTCGGGCAGGGCTTCGGAGATGCGCGGGTCGTGCATGGAGAGGGAAAGTTAGGGGCCGAACGCAGAACGGCGACCCATCGGGCCGCCGTTCTGCGTTGTCGATCAGCCGAAGCTTACTTCTTCACCGCCTTGGCGGGAGCGACCGGAGCGGGTGCCACAGGAGCGGCTTCCAGCTTCACCTCTTCCACCACCACGGGCTTGCGCTCCACCAGGGTCATTTCCTTTACCAAGTGGCCGGCACCCGCGAAGGTGTCGATGGTCCACAGCACGTAGCGGATGTCCACGCTGATGGTACGCTGCAGGGCAGGCTCGAAGGCGATGTCGCCGCTCATGGCCTCCCAGTTGCCATCGAAGGCAATGCCGATCAGTTCGCCGTTGCCATTGATCACGGGGCTGCCGCTGTTGCCACCGGTGATATCGTTGTTGCTGATGAAGCACACGATCAGGTCGCCGTTCTCATCGGCATAGCGTCCGTAGTCCTTCTTGCGGAGCAGCTCCAACTGGCGGGCCGGCACAATGAACTCGTCGTTGGTGGGGTCTTCCTTCTCCAGGATGCCGGCAGCGGTGGTCACGTGCTTGTAGAACATGCCATCGCCGGGCACGTAGCTGCCCACCTGGCCGTAGGTGAGGCGCATGGTGCTGTTGGCGTTGGGGTACCAGCTCTTGGTGGGATCCTTCTCGCGCATGGCGGCCACCATCAGGCGGTAGCCACGGTCCAGGTCGGCCTGGCTGGCATCCACGGCAGGGCCGAGCACATTGCGGTAGTGGTTCAGGCAGCTCTCGGAGGCCTGGAAACCGAGGTCCTTCTCCATGGCCTTCAGGGTGGGTTTGGCCAGGAAGGCATCGAGCTTGGCGCGGTCGGTGAGCATGCTGGTGCTGAACACCGCACGGGCCCATGCCTCGAAGTTGCCCTTGTATTTCTTCTCGATCGTGTTCATCACCGAAGGCTGCAGGTCACGCTCCACATCGGTGTACATCATGCGGAACATGGTGGCGGTCACCTTCTCGTCGGTGGCGGGGTTGTAGTCCTTCCAGAAGTCATCCGCAGCGGCTTGCACGCGGGCCACCATGGCGCTCACCTTGGCGGCGTCCTTGGGGTCGGTGGCCAGTTGGTTCTTCAGGCCCATCATGCGGAAGCCGAGGATGATGGCTTCGCTGCCGAACGCGGCCTCCTGCATGTAGGTGTTGGCCTTCTCGAACTTGGCGCGCTCGTTGTAACCGCGCTCCAGCAAGGTCACGATGTCGCCGTACTTCGCCTTGCGGTCGGCGTTGGCGTTCACCCAGGTCATCAGTTCGTTCTCCTGGGCCTTCTTCTTGTCATACACCTTCAGGCGCTTCAGGCCGCGCTGCTGGCCGATGAAGTATTTCCAGTAGTTGCTCACGCTGGCGTACTTGCTGGCGTACTGGATGCGCACTTTGTTGTCAGCCTTCATGAACTCGTCGTAGATGTCGAGCTTGGCGCGACGGATCTTCACGCGGCTGGGCTGCTCGATGTCGAGAGCCAGTTTCACGCCGTGGCTGCTCAGGAAGCGGTCGGTGCTGCCGGGGTAGCCCATCACCATGGCGAAGTCGCCCTCTTTCACACCCTGCATGCTCACCGGGAAGTGGTGGGCGGGCTTGAAGGGCACGTTGGCCTTGTCGTAGTCGGCGGGTTCGCCATCGGGACCGGTGTACACGCGGAACATGCTGAAGTCGCCGGTGTGGCGGGGCCACATCCAGTTGTCGGTGTCGCCACCGA
>CAZQFG010000056.1:0-15427 GCA_964592515.1 uncultured Chryseobacterium sp.
TCCCCTGCGGACCGCCGTGGATCAGGAAGGCCACGGGATACTTCTTGCCTTCCGCGTAGTTCGCCGGCTTCAGCACATAGCCGTACACGGTCTCGTTGTTCCAGCCGGGGAAGCTGAACTGCTCGTAAGCGCCGAAGGCCTTGTCCTTCAGCGAAGCGTTCACCTGCGTGAGCACCGTGGCGCCCTGGTCGATGAGCTTGGCCTTGGGCGCGCTGGCATACAGCTGCGCCGGACCGCTGAGCCCGCTCTTCTGGAAAACGAAGCCCTTGGGCGTCTCCACAAATGCATCGAGATGACCGTCGGTGCTTAGCGGCGTAACAGTGTTGGTCTTGAGGTCGATGCGGAAGAGGCGGTGCTTGCCGAGGTCGTCGGCGGTGACGAGCAGGCTCTTGCCATCGCGGCTCCAGGCCAGGCTTGCGGCGCTGCGGTCCCAGGTGGCGGCCACGTCGGTCACGGTGCCGGTGGCCAGGTCCATCACCTTCAACTGGAAACGATCGGCCTCGTAGCCCGGGCGCTTCATGGCCTTGTAGGCGAGCTTGGTGCCATCGGGGGAGATCACCGGCTGCGCGTCCCACGCGGGGTTACCGGCGGTAAGGTTCTTCACTTGTCCGCCACCCATCGACACACTGTAGATATCGAAGTTGGTGCTCCACGGCTCCTTCTTCCCCGCGACCCGCGCACTGAAGTACACCGTGCGGCCGTCCTTGCTGATGGCGAAGTCCTCGTTGCCGCCGAAAGGCATGGTGGGGCAATCGCCATCGAAGCCGTTCATGAGCGATACAGGCTTCGCGTTGGGCTCTTTCAGCGACACGTAATAGAGGTGGTTGCGCGTGCCGTCCTTCCACGTATCCCAGTGGCGCATGAAGATGCGGTCGTAGACCTGACCGGTGCTTTTCACCCCTTCCTGCGCCTTCACGCGTTCCTGGGTGCAAGCGATGGCATCTGCTCCGCAATCCGGGAACACGGACAGGGCCACCACCACGCCGGAGCCGTCTGGAGCAACGCGGTAGGTCTGCACGTCCAGCGGCAGGCGCGTCACCTGCGTGGCGGTCGTGCCCTTCGCATCGGCCTTCCACACCTGCGTAGTACCGCCCTCGCCGCGACCGCTGAGGAAGTAGAAGGCACTGCCATCGGCGGCCCACTGCACATCGCTCGCGCCACCTTCACCGACGGGCACTTTTACTTCGGGCTTCTTCGGGTCCAGCAAGTCCTTCATCCACAGGGTGCTCACCCCGCGGTTCTTCGCCATGTCGGTGGCGCGCACATTGAAGAGCGCGGTGGTGCCGGCAGGGTCCACGGCCAGGCCGCTGATCCGGTCGACCATCAGCATGTCGGCGTAAGTGAAGGGGGACTTGGACTGCGCGGTGGCGAACGCGAAGCTGGCGCTTGCAACCACGACAGTGGCAACGCGAAGAACGGATTGCATCATGATCTTGAAAGATGAAGGGCGCCTTATGAGCGCCCTGCGAAGTTCGTTATCCAATGGTTGTTCAGCCCTGCGCTCCCGCGAACTCCCGGAAGAAGCCCACGATCTTCTTGCGGAACAGCAGGAAAAGCAGCACGTAGGGTGCCGCCATCAGGTAGAGGATGCCGCTGTTGAGGCCTTTGCCGATGCTTTGCTCACCGCCGAAAATGCGTCCGCCGCCATCGTTGCCCTCCACCACGGCCTTGCACATGGCACAGCCTTGGGCCAGCAGGTCGGTGGGCACGATAAAGGCTAATACCACCAGTACCAACAGGATCGTTCCACGGAGCATGGACCCAAAGGTAATCGCAGGAATGATCCGCATGCCGGGGTTCAGTAGTAGGGGCTGATGAGGAAATAGACCACCACGCCGGTCACGCTCACATAGAACCACACCGGCCATACGCGCTTGGCCAGCTTGCGGTGGGCGGGGTATTCGGCCTTCAGCGCCCGGTAGGCCGTGAAGAGGATGAAGGGCAGTGAGAGACCTGCCAGCACGATGTGCGTGAACAGGATGAGGTAATACACCCAGCGGATGGTGCCCTCTCCTCCGAAGGTGGTCTCGCCCGCGAAGAGGTGATGCAGGATGTACGACACCAGGAAGAGCACCGAGAGGACCATGGCACTGATCATGGCACCGCGGTGCACCGTCCATTTGCCGCCCTTGGCACTGAACAGGCCCACCAGCAACAGCACGCTCACCAAGCTGTTCAGCACCGCGTTGATGCGTGCGAAAAGGTGTACGTCCATTCCTTCGGGCGCGGGTACCTGAATGCGGTTCAGCACCACCACGGCGGTGAACACGATGGCCGAGAAGGTCCAGATGAGCCGCTTGGCCGGGGAATCGGCCAGAGCAATGGTCTGTGGCGGGTAAGGTTGGCGCATATGCGGATGATGAACGACCGATAGGCCGGCACGGTTCACTGCTTGCGGCGTGCGCGCTCGGCCTCTGCGGCCTTGATCCGCTCTTCCTTCAGCAGCATCTTCAGGTCGGCGGCCAGCGCATTCATGCCCTCGGCGGTGGTGCCATCGTAGTAGCCCCGGATGTGGCGCTGCTTATCCACCAGCACGAACTTCTCCGAGTGCAGGAAACCGCCTTCGGCAAGTACATCCTCGCGGGCGGCCAGGTAATAGCCCTCCGCGCCTTGCAGGTAGATGTCGGTCTTGTTGCCAGTGAGGAACTTCCAGCGGGAGGTGTCCGCTTGCAGCTTGCGGGCATAGGCGTTCAGCACCTCGGGCGTATCGTGCTCGGGGTCCACCGTGTGGCTCAGAAAGACCACGTCATCGTATGCGTCGTCGTTGAGCTTCAGTTGCAGTTGCTGCATCTGCACGCTCATCTTGGGGCAGATGGTGGTGCAGCGGGTGAAGAAGAAATCCACCACTAGCACCTTGCCTTCCACCTGCTTGTCGGTGAACGAACGGCCGAACTGATCGATGAAGGCGAAGGGCGGAACCTCGGCATAGATGGTATCCACCACCATTTTGCCATCGCGCTCCACCAGCACGGTCTCCTTGGGCCCCAGGATGGGCAGGAAATTAAATTTGTGCTTCACCAGGCCCAGCAGGGGCGAGAAGAAGACGAACAGCGATAGGACGAACAGGCCGATACCACCCAGCACGGCCCGCTTTTTCCAACGGGAAGGCGCGCCAGCGGACGTGTCGCTCAAAGCAGGTTGGTCCACACCCAGTGCACGTAGTTCGACTCCCAGAGCGCGATCCAGAGCAGGTACAGGATGAAGAGCGCGTAGGGCAGGAGGATGATGGAGCGGATGTTGCGTCGCTCATCACCCAGGTGCATGAAGGTCATCACGATGTAGGTGGCCTTCACCAAGGTGAGCACCACATACGTCCATTTGATGGCGTTCCAAGCGCTCAGGTCGAACCAAGTCTTCCAATAGGCACCCAAAGTGACCTCTATCGCGGTAACAACGGCCAGCAGGCCCGTCACCATCCAGATCTTCCGGCGCATCTGGCGGCCCACCTCTTCGCTGTGGTGTGCGTCGAGGCTGTATTCGATGATGTCGTCGCGCTCCATGTTGGTCAGGCGATGAAAAGGTGGATCAGAGCAGGTAGAAGAAGGTGAACACGAACACCCAGACGAGGTCCACGAAGTGCCAGTAGAGACCAGCCTTCTCGATCATCTCGTAATGGCCGCGGCGATGGAACACGCCCTGGATGGCCATGATGAGCACGATGAAGTTGATGACCACCCCGCTGAACACGTGGAAGCCGTGGAAACCCGTGATGAAGAAGAAGAAGTTGGCGTACTGGGGCGGACCGTACTCGTTGCGCTCCATGTTGGCACCGTCCACGTAGGTCACACGCTCATCCCAGATCTTGCGGGCAGCGTCGCCTTCCACCTTGGTATCGCCGATCAGGTAGTGGCCTTCGGTGGCCTGCACCAAATGGAAACCGGCCGCGTTCACGGGATCGTGCGTGTCGTGGTGCTCGGTCATCACCCAATACTTGGCGCCTTCGGCCGTGGTGATGTAACCGCCTCCACCGTGGATGAAGTGGCTCCACTCCCATGCCTGGCTGCCCACGAAGAACAGACCACCGATCACGGTAAGGATCATCCACTTGATCACGCCCTTCTTGTCCATACGGTGACCGGCCTCTACGGCCAGCACCATGGTCACGGAGCTGAAGATCAGGATGGCCGTCATCAATGCCACGTAGATCAGCGGGTAGCTGCCATGCAGCCCAGGCAGTGCGCGGAAGACCTCCTCGCCAATGGGCCAGGCCTCGGTGGTGCTATGGCGCACGAAGCCGTAGGCCACCAGCAGTCCGCTGAAGGTCAAGGCGTCGGACACCAGGAAGAACCACATCATCATCTTCCCGTAGCTAATGCTGAACGGGGAACGGCCGCCGCCCCACAGGACGTCGTTGCTCAGTGCTTTGGTCGCTTCTCCAGCCATGGTCGGTGTTTCCGGGCGCAATGTTAATGAACAAACAACAGGAACAAAAGGAGGTACACCCAGAGCCCCCCCAGGAAATGCCAATACATGGCCCCGGCCCAGAGCCCCACATGGTCCTCCTTGGTGTATCGGGCGCGCAACGCCATGCCCAGCATGACCAGCAACGACAGCAGTCCGAACGCCAGGTGTGCCAGGTGCAGCACGGTAAGCGCGTACAGGTAGGGGCCGGTGCGGTCCTTTTGCTCATCCAGCTCGGCGTTCAGGGGGCGAAGGCCGTCCACGTCGGTGGGCAGGTAGTAGTTGCCGTTCTCCAGGATCAGGTCCACGCCGTCCTTCTGGAACACGTAGTCGGTGCCGTAGGTACCCGTGAGCTTGCTCATACGGTTGGGGCTCCAGGAAATGGCCTTGGAGACCAGGTCCTTCCAACCTTCGAACTGCGACCAGGTGAAGCCCATGCCGAGCACCAGCGTGAGGGCCACCCAGAGCGCAGCGCCTTTGTTATCGCCCTTGCGACCGGCCATGAGGCCCAAGTGCACGGTAACGCTGCCCAGCACAATGAACACGGTGCTGTACAGGAAGGCAGAGGGCAGGGTGATGCGGGTCCAATAGCCTCCGCTCATGCTCACCACGTAGGCGCTGGTGAGCCCCGCGAAGAACATGACAATGGCGAAAAGGATGAGGTAGGTGATGAGCTTGCGCGAACGGATGGCGCGCTGTTGCTCCTCCTGGGGCGTAAAGGTGTCCTGTGTCATAACCTATCGAGCACGTAAGCCAACTGCACCACGGGGAGATAGAGAAAGCTGGCGAACATCAGCCGCCGCGCATCGCGCATGTCCGTGGTGAAGAACAGTCGCATCGCGGGCCACAGCATCACCAGGCCGGCCAGCACGGCCACCACGGCCGAGACCACACCTGTGAAGCCGAACACCCAGGGAAGCATGCCTACGGGAATAACGAACAAGGTGTAGAAAAGGATCAGTCCGGCGCTGGCCTTATCGCGACCGCCCTTGCCGGGCAGCAGGTGGTAGCCGGCGCGCTGGTAATCGTCGTGCAGCACCCAGGCCAGCGACCAGAAGTGCGGGAACTGCCACATGAACTGCATGGCGAAGAGCAGGCCGGGCCCAAGGCCGAACTGGCCCGTGGCGGCCACATAGCCCAACATGGGCGGGAAGGCCCCCGGAAAAGCCCCCACGAACACCGCCCAGGCCGAATGTTTCTTCAGCGGTGTGTACAGGGCCACGTACATGAACAGTGAAATGAGACCGAGGATCCCCGTGAGCGGACCGAACTGATGCCAGAGCATGAAGGTGGCCACGCCCGCTGCAAGGAGGGCCACCACCACGGCCTCAGTGCTGCTCAGCGACCCGCGTACCAGTGGGCGTTTCGCTGTGCGCTCCATCAAGGCATCCTCGCGGGTCTCCAGCACCTGGTTGAGCGCATTGGAAGCACCGGTGAGCAGCGTTCCGGCAACGGCCAGGCCAATGATCCCTGCCCAGCTGAACGCCCCTTCGGGAATACCCATCAGGTAACCGAGAATGGCGCTGAACACCACCAACGAGGCCAGACGCAGCTTAAAAAGCACCACGACCTCGCGGACCTTGCTATTTGCCGGCATGGCGGTAACGGTGGCGTTGGTCCGTTCCAAGATGGCGCCAAAGGTACCTGATCGGACGGAACGGGACTCAGTTCAGTACGTAGCGAACGGCCTGTTCGGGATGCCGCTCCCGGAAATGGCAGACGAGGCCCACGCGGAACACGTTGGCCATTTCGGTGGTGCGGTCCACGTTGGTGGTGAGGCGGAACAGGTAGCTGGCCTCCAACCGTGTTGCGGTATGGGGGTCCACCAGCCAGCCCGTGCGCAGCTCGGCATGCAGGATGGAATAGGTATCGATACGCCCCACCCGATAGCCGTAATCGATCCAGGCGGTGTTGTCGGCGTTGCGGGGCCGTTCGCGTTCCGGACGGAAGATGTTGTTGCCGTAGCTGCGGTCGGTGTCGGTCCCGAGCCACGCCATGCTTGTGCGCAGGCCATGGAACCATCGGCCGTGGTCACGCTCCACATGAACAATGGCCTCCTGGAAATTGGAACCGAACGGGTGGGCCAGAGGCTGCCCGAAGTGGGCGTAGTTCTGCCGGGTATCCGAGTGGGTGTACATGAAAGGCCGAACGAAATTCCACTCGGTGCGGATGGAAAGACCGGGTACCTTGAAGGCATCGCGCGCCACCATGCCCAGTTGCACGGATTGTTTGTTGGCGTACCACCCGTTACCGGAACGCACCTGTTCCATCACCAGTTCATCCAGCACCAACTGCGAATAGAAGAGCACCTTCCTACCCGCCTTCACATTGAAGGAGAAGCCCATGAGCGCATTGTCCGGCGAACCGATGTTGTATTCCACCGGCCGGTAGAAGATGATGGGGTTGAGGTAATTCACATCGAAGCCCCGAGGATACAGGCTATCGCCCGCGCTCCAGACAATGGCCTCGAACACCGCCACGTTGATGCGCTTGCTGGCATTCCACGAGAGGTAGTGCATGCTGGAGTACTTGCGTTGCATATCGCCCAGCACGCCCTGCGACCCACGGATATCGCTCATGGACGAGAACAGGTTCACGTACTTGATCTTCCAGAACGTGGTGGTGATCCGCAGGTAGGGATAGCTGTTGGCCTCATCGGAGAGCATCAGCGACCGGTGCCCATCGCCGAAAAAGTTGCGACCGCGACCCAGTGTGAAGTTGAAGTACTTGCCCGCATCCCAGCTCAGGTGCCCGGTAATGTCGTAATGCGCGGGTGTGGCGCGATCGCCATAGGCATAGCCTTCCCCGGGCATCACCTGTGTGGCCCGCACCAAGGTGTCCAGGTACTCCGGTAGACCTTCGTTCCAGACATGCGCGGCCACGTGCAGGCCAAGGTTCCTTGCCAGGTCGGTATTGGTCCAGAGACCAGCACCCACACGGTGGAAGAGCCCGTTGCCGTTGGTGGCATCGTAGCCCATTCCAGCATCGGCCATGGGTCCCCAGCGGAAGTGGCGCCCATTGGAACGGCCAGCCCAGCGGTCCAACGCCGATAAGGCCGCAGCCGGACGGAGGGTGTCCGCCGGGTCAAGGGCCCGCAGGTCGCTTGTGCGATAGGGGCGTATCGCTGTGTGCATGGTGCTGCCCCACCGCTCGATCGCCGTGGCATGGGGGCGCTCAACGTCACGGCTCAGGGGCACCCAATCGCTCTGTGCCACAAGGGTACAGGCAAGTAGCGAGAACAACAGGAACAGCGGTCCCCTCATGCCTCCTTCGACTTGGGCCAGACAAAGGGAAGCATGGCCAATGCGAACGCCGTGGTGCCCAGTACCATCAGCGCAATGTTGGGATGCCACTTCCGTGTGATGAGGCTCAGACCGATGATGGAAATGGCGTAGAAGTAGAGCGTGATGGTGACCCCGCGATGGCCAAGACCAAGGGCGAGCAAGCGATGATGGATGTGGTTCTTGTCGGCAGAGAACGGCGACATGCCGCGTGCCATGCGATACACGAACACACGCAGGGTATCCACCAATGGATAGGCCATGACAGCCATTACGAAAATGGGTGTTGGGATCTGGCGCAGGTAGAGCGGCAGGTTGGAGGTATCGTGGTCCACCACGCGCATGGCGAGCACCGCCAGGATGGCCCCGGCAGTAAGGGAACCGCTATCGCCCATGAAAATGCGCGCCGGGTGGAAGTTGAACACCAGGAAACCCGCAAGCGCACCGGCCAGCACCAGCGCAAGCAGGGAGAGTGCCACATCGCCTGCCAGGAAGAGCCAGCTTCCAAAGGCCAGCGCTGCGATCATGCCGATGCCACCGGCCAACCCGTCCACCCCATCGATCAGGTTGAAGGCGTTGACGATCACCACGTACACGAAGAACGAGAACGCGATGCTGATGGAATCGGGCATCTCGTATACGCCGAAAATGCCGTGCATGTCGGTGATGCGGATGTTGGCCATGACCACCAGGATGTAGCCCACGATCATGTGGCCCACCAGCTTTTTCACCGGAGAGAACCCGATGATGTCGTCCTTCACCCCGATGAAAAAGAGCAGCACCATGGCGGCCAGCAAGAACTTGAAATCCGCGTAGGCGGCGCCCATGGCCTTGTACAGCAAGTGGTAGTCGTAGCCATGTTCGTTCACCCCGATCAACGTGGCCTTGGGGAACCAGAGCGCATAGGAGAAAATGATGGCGGCGAAAATGATGATGCCCCCTATGGTAGGCACGCTCCGTTGGTGCAGCTTGCGGGCCTCGGAGGGTTCGTCCACCAAGTGTTTCATGCGCGCCACCTTGATGAGGCTGGGCATGGTGAACAGCACCACGACGAACGCCGTGATGAAGCCGAGGAGGAGGATGTAGCCGTGTTCCTTCACGCGATAGCGGTCAAAGGTCGTAATAGCGGTTGAAGACGGACGTGCGTATGGCCGCGTAGATGTACGTGGACTGCACGTTGTCCACGGCACCCGGCAGATCACGCCGCCACACCCCCACCACAAAGCGCAGGTTGGTGTGCGGGTTGAAGAGGTAGGAAGCGTTCAGGTCCAGGTAGGTGAGCGTGCGTGTACCCGCCTCACGTGCGTTGATCACCTCCACATCGGGCTTGAGCAGCGAAGTGCCATGGTTGTCCGTGGCCAGCGAGTCGAACTGGAAGTTGGCGAGGTTCACTTTTGCCTGGAACCAGAAACGTTCCCTGATGCCCACATCCACAATGGCCACCGCTTCCTGGAACGATGTGCCGAGGGGGTGCGCCAAGGGGGTGCCGGCGTGCTTGTAGGCGATCTGCGTCGGGTCGTGCATGTACATGAACGGTTCCGCGGTGTTGTACTCCAGTTGCACATGCAGGTCCTTGCGCAGCACATCGAAGGCACGCAGACCCGCCTGCCAGGCCATGTGCCCATCATGCGCCAGCTGGCCATAGAGATAGGCCTTATCGAGCACCTTGAACCGGAGGTCGGCACCAAGCATGGTGCGTGCATCGGTGTCAGCCAGGCCCAGAAGGCTGTTCACCCCGATCACCGGGTTCAGCTCCAGCATGTCGAAGGGCTTCACGCCATTGGAGTCGATGGTGGCGAATTGCGTGGACTCGAACAGGCCGACCTGCAGGCGACCAAGGTCCACGGACAGATGGTTGAACCGCGCCCGGTACCAATAGAACAGGTTCTCGCTGGACGAACCCGTGGGCAGGCGGTCGTTGACGCCGAGGCCGCTGGTCATTTTGGTGTGCCAGGTGCTGTACTGCAGTCGCTTGTTCCGGGTAAGCGCACTGAACTTCAAATAGGGTGCATTGGGCGCATGATCGCTGAGGAGCATCGAGCGGTACCCATGGCCCACGAAGTGCTTGCCGTGGCCGAACTGGAAGTTCAACCAATCCACTGGACTGACCGAAATGTTGGCCTGCGACCAGCCGATGTCCAAGCGCCGCACCTGTTCGAACTTGGCCCTGCCTTGGCCCGATAGCGCCCCGGTGGCCAGTGTGTTCAAGTAGAGGTATTGCGGAACAAGCGCCTGGCTCTCGTGGATCATGGTCTGGAACGAGAGCTTGGTGCCGATGTCCCCACGCACCATGACACCGCGCGTGTTGAAGTAGTACCGGTTCGTATCCGAATAGGCGGTGCGATCGCCGGGATCGAAGCCGCCCTCGAACTGGAACAACGGATCGATGGTGATGTGGACATCCCCTTCCCGGATGTGGAAGAGGTTGTCCTTGAAGATCTTCTCGGTTATCCAGTAGTAATACTTGGCGCTGTCCACGCGGTAGCCCATCACATGCTCCAGGTCGGCACGGCGCTCCAGCACGGGCTTCAGTCCGCTGTGGATGCGAGCACCCACCTTGGCCGCATTGCGTTCCACATCGATGTAGAAGTCGCGCTGCAGGGGCACATCGTTGTTCTGCTGGGCCACCGCCCGGGACAGCAGGCCCAACACCATGAGCAACAGGAAAACGCGCGACAGCACCATGACCACGTGGACCTTCAGCGGCCGCAAGGTAGCGGATGGCGGCGGGGCCACGAAAGCACAAGGCCCGGTACCATAACCGGGCCTTGCACGATGTACGGGATGGGATCAGGCCTTGGCCACGCCCTGCTCCATCTTCTCGAAGTCCTTTGCGAAATCGGCATACACGGCGGTGATGCCCTCGCGCAGTCCGATGCGATGTTTCCAGCCCAGGTTGTGCAGGCGTGAAACGTCCATCAGCTTGCGCGGTGTGCCATCGGGCTTCTCGGTATTCCACTTCAGCTCGCCGGTGTAACCCACGATGTCCTTGATCATCTCGGCCAGTGCCTTGATGGTGAGGTCCTCGCCGGTGCCGATGTTCACGAACATCTCCTCGTCGTAGTTCCCCAGCAGGAAAAAGCAGGCGTCCGCCAGATCATCCACATGCAGGAACTCGCGCATGGGCGAACCGGTACCCCACACCTCCACGCTGGGCGCGTTGGTCACCTTGGCCGTGTGGAACTTGCGGATGAGCGCAGGCAGCACGTGGCTGTTGTTGAGGTCGTAGTTGTCGTTCGGCCCGTACAGGTTGGTGGGCATGGCGCTGATGTAGTTCACGCCGTACTGCCTGCGGTAGCTCTCGGCCAGCTTGATGCCCGCGATCTTGGCGATGGCGTAGGGCTCGTTGGTCTGCTCCAACAGGCCGGTGAGCAGGCTCTCCTCCTTCAGGGGCTGCGGGGCCATCTTGGGGTAGATGCACGACGAACCCAGGAAGAGCAGTTTCTTCACCCCGTTCTCATACGCGGAGTGGATCACGTTGCTCTCGATCATCAGGTTCTCGTACAGGAACTGCGCGCGGTACACGTTGTTGGCGTGGATGCCGCCCACCTTCGCCGCCGCCAGCACCACCACATCGGGCTTCTCCTTCGCGAAGAAGTCGCGCACGGCCTGCTGCTCCTTCAGATCGAGGTCCTTGCTTGTGCGGGTAACAATGCTGGTGTAGCCTTCGGCCTGCAGCTTGCGCACGATGGCGCTGCCCACCATGCCGCGATGGCCGGCCACATAGATCTTGTCTGTCTTGTTCATTGGGATCGTTGTTGAGGGCGGATCATGATCCGCCCTTACGATGAGCGATCGCGTGGGCGATCACTCCTGTTCGTGTAGGATCTTGTGGCCGCCCTTCTTCAGGTACACATCGCGCTTGAAGAGCTCCAGGTCGCTCTGCACCATCTCTTCCACCAGGGCCTTCAGGTCGTACTTGTGTTTCCAGCCGAGCACGCGCTTGGCCTTGCTGGGGTCGCCCTCCAGGTGGTCCACCTCGGCGGGGCGGTAGTAGCGGGGATCGATGGCCACCAGCACCTTGCCGGTCTTCTTGTCGATGCCCTTCTCCTTCACACCCTTGCCCTTCCACTCGAGCTTGACTCCCACCTGTGCGAAGGCGAGGTCGATGAAGTGGCGTACCGTGTAGGTCTTGCCGGTGGCCAGTACGAAGTCATCGGGCTTGTCGGCCTGCAGCATCAGCCACATGCCTTCCACGTAATCCTTGGCATGGCCCCAGTCGCGCTTGGCATCCAGGTTACCGAGGTACAGGGTCTGCTGCAGTCCGAGCTTGATCTTCGCCACGGCGCGCGTGATCTTGCGCGTTACGAAGGTCTCACCGCGCAGCGGGCTCTCGTGGTTGAAGAGGATGCCGTTGCAGGCGAAGATGTTGTAGCTCTCGCGGTAGTTCTTGGTGATCCAAAAGCCATAGAGCTTGGCCACGCCGTAGGGGCTCTTCGGGTAGAAGGGCGTCTCCTCGTTCTGCGCGCGGGGCAGCACACCACCGTAAAGCTCCGAGGTGGAGGCCTGGTAGAACTTCGTCTTCTTCTCAAGGCCGAGAATGCGGATGGCCTCCAGGAAGCGCAGTGTACCGATACCGTCGGCGTTGGCCGTGTACTCGGGCATCTCGAAGCTTACCGCCACGTGGCTCATCGCGGCCAGGTTGTAGATCTCGTCCGGCTGGATCTCCTTCACCAGACGGAGGCAGTTGACGCTATCGGTGAGGTCGCCGTAATGCAGGTGGAAGGGTCGGCCCTTCTCGTGCATGTCGTGGTAGAGGTGATCGATACGGTCCGTGTTGAACAGCGAGCTGCGACGCTTCACACCGTGCACTTCGTAGCCTTTGTTCAGCAACAGCTCGCTGAGGTAGGCGCCGTCCTGACCGGTAACACCGGTGATCAGGGCCACTTTCCTCTTGGTGGGCTTGGCCTTGGCGGCAGGTTTCTTGGCGGCAGCCACTTTCGGCTTGCTCGATGGACGCGTGTTCTTCTTGCTCATTGGTGCTTATTGAACGATGAACCAGTTGTTCATCAGGTCTTGTTTGTTGTAGCGCATGGGCTTGCCGGTGGCCACATCGGTGACCTCCTTCCCTGCTTCGTTGCAAATGATCTGTCCGGCCGCGGTGTCCCACTCCATGGTGGGTGCGAAACGCGGGTACACATCGGCGGCGCCCTCGGCCATCAGCCCGAACTTCAGTGCGCTTCCCTTGAAGGCCAGTTCCACTGCGCCCACGCGCGCCTGCTGCTCGCTGATGAACGCTTCTGTGCGCTCGTCGCGGTGCGTGCGGCTGGCCAGGATGGTGTAGATGTTGTGCGTTGCGCTCAAGGGCAATCGGGTGGACATGGCGGCCCGTTCATACGCAGGCATGGCCGCATAGGTTGCCGCCTTTTCCAAACGATGCGCGCCGCCCCCCTTCCACGCGAAGTAGAGCAGGTCCTGCGCAGGTGCGTAGATCACACCGCCCACGGGCACGGCAATGCCCGTACCATCCAACGGACGGTCGGCCTGCTCCATCAAGGCGATGTTCACCGTGAACTCCCCATTGCGCTTCACGAACTCCTTGGTGCCATCCAAGGGGTCCACCAACCAATAGCGCTGCCACATGCTTCGCGCCGTGTAGGGGATCTCCTGCCCTTCTTCGCTCAGCAATGGAAGCCCGGTAGAGGACAACTGTTCCGCAATGGCCTTGTGCGCACGCTTGTCCGCCTCGGTCAGTGGCGACAGGTCCGACTTGTGCTCCACATCGAAGTGACCGGAATACACTTCCATGATGGCCCGCCCTGCAGCGATGGAGGCCTGTATGGCCAACTCCAGCAGTTCGGGTACGGGCCGGGCGTTCATGGACAGGTCAAAAGTAAATGCGCGTTCCAGCGTGCATCGCCCGCCATCCACAAGCTATTGAACGTGGCATGTGGACAACCACAAAAAGCGAAGGACCCTGTCCGGTATCTCCGGCCAGGGTCCTTCCAGTGAGTTGGAGGGCCGGCTCAGGCCTTGCCCATGATCTTGAACATGCCCGTACCGCAGGTGGGGCAAGTGCCTTTCATGGCCTTGCGGCCGTTGGCCATGATGTTCTCCTTCGGGTCCTTCATGTTCCTCTTGGCCTTGCACTTCACGCAATAAGCCTCAACAGTTGCTGCCATGGTCTGGTGTTTTTGTGGTGAATGAGCGGACAAGGTAATCATCGAATTGCGCGATGCAAGTCCCCTACGTATGATCGTTGCATGCAGTGCACCAGCACGCGCAGACCATTACGCCAGCCGTGCACCGTTGGGCAACGGCCGCTCCACGCTCGTCAGCACGATGTCGCCGTTCGCATCCGGAAAGCCGGTGACGAGGCATTGGCTCATCACACTGCCCACCTGCTTCTCCGGGAAGTTGATCACCGCCACCACCTGCCGTCCGATCAGCTCCTCCTTGGTGTAGTGCTTCGTGATCTGCGCACTGCTGCGCTTGGTACCATGCGGACCAAAGTCGACGGTGAGCACATAGGCCGGCCTGCGGGCGTTGGGGAGATCTTCAACGGAAAGCACGGTGCCCACACAGAGGTGGACCTTCTCGAAGTCGGACCAGGTGATGGGGTGCATGGCTGCACGGGTCAGCGATCCCCGCGATCCAACGAGCCCACGCTGAAGGGCACCTTGGCGCCTGGCCGGGGATCATAACGGAACCCGAAGCGCTCGCCCGGTGCAAGATCATCGCTCTGTGCGGTTCCCTCGCCTTTGTCGGTGCGCACCGCAAGATTTATCCCACGAAGACCACCGTCGACATCCCAACGTATTGCACTGGCCCGCCATTGCACGTTCGGGAAGGTCAGATGGATAAGCTCATCCACCTCGGCCTTCGACATGCCGCCGGTAAAGACGACCTCCACCGGTTGCGTATCGGACTGACCGAAGACAGCGGTGTTCGGCAGTGCGAAGAACACGGTGACCAGGAGAAGGAGAAAGGACAGTCGTTTCATAAAGGTGAAGATAGCACATGCGATCATCGTTGCCATCAGAGCCCCACTGACCATGGACCCACCCTACCGATGGGCGGGCGATGCTCACTCAGCCATAGAGACGATGTCAGTAGCCACCGCCCCCTCCCTGCCCGCGCTCTATGGGATGCCAGGTGGTCTTCACCTCCTGCGTGTCGAGGATGAAGTAGGGGCTCTGTGCTTCCCCACTGCTCCAGTCCTTCACCTTCGGGTACACCACCCGCTTCAGGTTGCAGGTGGCCTCGCTGTCGAGCATGGTGCGCTCCTCCTTGGAAGCATCGGCCACCACCACGGCGTTGATATCCATGTGCGCTACGAGCGGCTTCAGCAGTTCGCTGCGGAAGCCGGTCATCAGGTTCACGACGCCGCCGGGCAGGTCGCTGGTGGCGAGCACTTCGGTGAAGGTGACGGCCGGCAACGGATGCTTCTCGCTGGCCACCACCACGCAGGTGTTGCCGCCCGCGATCACCGGGGCGATGAGGCTCACCAACTCCAAGAGGCCGTTGCTTCCCGCGCACTGGATGCCCACCACGCCAGTGGGTTCGTACACGCTGAAGTTGAAGTGCGAAGAGTTCGTTGGGTTCACGCTGCTGAAGAGCGCCTGGTACTTGTCGCACCAGCCCGCGTAGTGGATCCAGCGGTCGATGGCGGCGGCCACCTCGGCCTCGGCCTGCTTCTGCGTAGCGCCGTGCAGCACCAGCTCGTGCACGAACTGCGCGCTGCGGCCCTCGAGCATCTCGCCGATGCGGTAGAGGATCTGGCTGCGGTTGAAGGCGCTGCGCCC